>NZ_JBJZOR010000003.1:0-204545 GCF_046269225.1 Acinetobacter sp. TY2 | reverse complement strand
ATTAACCAGTAAAAATCCACACAAGTTGTTCTTCATATATTCTTAATGATCTTCTCAATGATTCGTCATCATCAAGCTAGGTCGGCTATATTACTCTCTATCTCTAAAAAGTCAACAGGTAATGAATATTATTTTTAAACTTTCTTTTCAAAACCAAACTTAATCAATTCAATCAAGTCCTTGTTTATCAAGGAGTTTTAATCTTCATCACCGCCGATGGATGTGCATTCTACAGTATTTTTTATACCACGCAATACCTTTTTTAAATTATTTTCTTAATTCGTGTTTGAGTGGTTATTTTATACCCATTTATCATATTTATTCACACTTTTTAACCATATTTGTTTTAATACATTATGGGTTACACCTGTTAAGATAGTTTTAACTCTTTTTAATCCAATCATTATGGCAAAGAAAATTGCAAAAAAGGATTCCTATGCATCGTTTTAATTTTTTATGGGCAAGTATGTTTTCTCTTGCTTTCGCTGCACCCGCTTTCGCGCAAGAAGAAGCTATCATTTCTGAAGCAATAAGTGATTCAGCTGAAAACGATGCTGTAGAACCTATACCAACAGATGTGGTAAACACAACAGAACATAATAAACATCCGCGTCTTGATGCGTTGAAAGATTTGAAAAATATTAAAGCAGAAAACTTAAAAGTTGATGCAAATGCTGCACAAGACGACAGCATTAAAGATCCGTTGCAACCGCTAAACCGTGAGGTATTTGCTTTTAATGACATGCTTGATCGTAATATTGCTCGTCCTTTAGCAGTTCAATACTCAGAAAAAGTACCTGGTGAAGTTCGTGGCTCATATCGTTTATTCCGTAAAAATATGTCTGAACCATGGAATGCCGTCAATCAACTTGCCCAAGGTCGTTTTAGCCGTGCAGCCAAATCATTGGGCCGTTTTACTATTAATACAGTGACATCTTTAGGCTTGGCTGATCCTGCAAGTCGTCTTGGATTACCTACAGAAGAAGAAAGCTTAGGAATGACCTTAGGCTACTATGGCGTACCAAGTGGCCCTTATTTAATGTTACCTATTATGGGACCAAGTTCGTTTCGTGCAGCTTTAGACTATCCAGTTGAAGGTTATGCTAAACCGATGACCTACATTTTAGGTGATCATGATAAAACTGAATTAGCTTGGGGGCATACAATAATGAGTGCTATTGATGCCCGATCGAACTTACTTGATGTAGATAAAGTCTTACAAGGTGATAGGTACGCATCTATTCGTGACATTTACCTACAACGTGTAGCATTTAAAATTGCTGAGAAAAAAGGGAATGGTGAAGAAACTGTTTCTTTTGTTGATGAGCAGGATGACGACAGTGACGTAGATAGCAATTCAAAAAAATAATTGAATATTTTCTTACACTATTTTAAGAAATACGATTTAGCTAATGTTGGCGTAATTTTTTTTTGTTTTACGCCAATACTTGGCGATTGATTTGACATCGTCTAATATATTTATTTTACAACGCTCAGGTTTTTAATTTCATTCTATGTATTTCATTCAACCCACTCGACTTATCCCCCATTTAGATGCTGTTCTAAATGCACTTCCGAGTTTAGAAATGATCCGCATCGAAGATCTTGGGCAATGTGACTCTACACTTGTTGCAATTGCGGATGTACATGACTATTTGGAACATCAATGGTCTTTACCTACTGTTGTTATTGCGCATGAAAATGAAGGTTCTGAACTTTCTCAAGCGTGGGAATTGGGTGCATTGGCAGGATGGATTTGGAATCGTTTACCAAACGATCCTGAACAATCTTTACAAAAAATAGATGCTCAATATAAACGCAATCAAGATAGTCGTGATTTACCTTCTGCAGCGGAACTACAAAAAAAATTACTCCCTAATCCAATTGAGTTACTCAATTATAAAGTTGAAACGTTATTTAAACCTTCGGCTTATTTATCGGGTGATTGGTATGATTATTGGAAAATAAGCGATAAAGAAATTATTTTCTATCTTGCTGATGTCTCTGGCCATGGTGTAACAAGCTCACTCCTCACTTCTTGGATGGCTGCATTTCATGGTCGCTCTAAAACACCACGAGAATTAATCAAAAAACTCAATGGTATGTTAGTTCAAGAAAATATTGAAAAACACATTACAATGGTTGCAGGTACGCTAAACCTCGAAACCCATACCTTAAAATGGTCTAGTGCAGGTCATTATCCTCCACCTATTATCTTTGAACCAAATCAAGCCCCTCGTGTTTTAAATACCAGTAGCTTTCCATTAGGTCTAACAGAAGACCTCGAAGTTGAAGAATTTACGACAACATTGACTAAGCATGCACGATTCATTATTTGCTCCGATGGTGCACTCGAACCATATAGTGGCGGTTTGAATGAACAGTTCGCTCAACTGGTCTATCATTTGCAAAATCAATCATTCCGTGCACCAGATCACGTTGCGGATGATATTGCCATCCTCAGCCTCAGAAGAATGAATTAGATTTATAATCAATAACCTACATCACTATAGACTATTTATACCTATGCAAATGCTTGAGTATCGAGTTGCGCTATGTGATAATTTTCAAATCCTTTTCTTCAAATGGCATTTATATGTCAACAGGTCATGTTGAATATGCAAGCTTGAATGGAACGCATATCTTCAAACTCATTGGTGAAGTGCGAGCCCAGTCTTGTATAAGCTTAGACAAACTTTTGGCGAGAATTGAACAGCAAGAAAACGTTACCGGCGCACTTGTTGATTTAACCCAAACTACTTTTATTGACAGTACTGTTTTAGGTATTTTGGCTAAACTAGGCTTAAAACTTAGACAAATCCACCATGTTCAAGCAGTAATGCTCTCTACAAATCCCGATATTTCTACTCTAGCCAATAGCATGGGGCTAGGGCAAGTTTTTGTCATTTTAAATTACTGTGGTGATCCTAATGTCTGTACTAAAGCACTGATTGATGACAACATCACAAACAATACAATGCTATGCACGGTATTAGATGCACATAGAACACTCATGAAACTCAATGAAAATAATCAAAATATGTTTGAGCCATTGGTGAAGCAACTTGAAAAACAGCAAGATACGATGGACTGTATATCTGCTGATAAGCAAAATGCTTAACTATTCTTCCAAAATATTTCAAGGATAGAGCATGACTTTACTTTCCGTTGTTCAAATGAATTCTCAAAATGACATTGAAGCAAACTTCATGGTCATTGAATCATTGATTCAAAAAAGTAAAGCTTTAGGTTCATCTTTGGTTGTTTTCCCTGAGAATTTTGTTTGTTTCGCCGCTGGTAAACAACGCGATACAGCTGAGCGTTTCGAAGAATTTCAACAACGTCTTGAACACTTAGCGTATCGACATCAAATTTGGATTGTTGCGGGTACTCTCCCATGCCCTTTTCGTCCTGATGGTTCAATCATTGAAGATGGTCGTGTTCGTACTGTGAGCTTATGTATTAGCCCTGAACGCACCGAAGCACGATATGACAAAATTCATTTGTTTGATGTGCAAGTTGGTGACGCAGTCGGTGGTTATCAAGAATCTAAGTTTTTTGAACCTGGTACAGATGTCGTTGTGGCAAGAACACCCTTTGGCAATATTGGCTTAATGGTGTGTTATGACTTACGCTTTCCTGAACTTGCACTGATGCTTAGATCGCATGGTGCAAATATTTTGACTGCCCCTGCTGCTTTTACCCATACAACAGGTGAAATGCATTGGCAGTTATTACTCCAAGCACGCGCTATGGATAGTCAATGTCAAGTTTTAGGCGCAGCGCAGCAAGGTTGGCATGGTGAAAAGCGCCAAACTTGGGGGCATGCAGGAGCAACCAACTCCCGTGGACAAATTTTACAAATTACAGATAATGAAGGTACCCGACTTTTAACTGTACCTTTTGATTTAGAAGAACAAAATACCATACGTGCATCAATGCCACTTATGCAACATCGACAATTAATTCAACTCTAAAGTTTTAAATAAAGTAAAACGTAAGTCTTGAGTTTTTTCATGAACTCATTTTTAATATTTTCATTGCAACTTTAAAGCGATAACAATGAAAATATTTTTACCCCTTATACCTGTATTTCTTTCGTTCACTTGTGGCTCGGTATTTGCAAAATCAAATGATCTGTATGCAATTGCAAAAAAAAACTCAGAAACAGAATGTGTTCGAGGTTTAGCCCAACCAGTACTTTTAAAGAATAAAGTTCAGAATCATACATTTTCAATTAAAAATACGACTGATGATTTCCCTATTTTATATGGCTTAGAAACAGCACAACTCGAAAATAAGCAAACTATACGACTTGAACATGTTGGTTGTGAATCTTATGGTTTCAACATTCAGCTTATGCTAAATTCAACCTATATTGAAAAAAATCATACACTTTGTCAAAGTTGTTTAATTCAAGAGTTACGTAAAATTGCTGTTTATTTTCAACAAGATGATCGTGAGTTTTATTTAGATGGTATTACTGCTTTAGAGCAACAATTTAAAAAATCCAAGACCTTTAAAATCAATACTGAATACATGCTTAAAGGTACAGAAGAAATGCCTCAAACCTTTTCTTTTAGTCAGATTCAAAAGCAAAAAAATGGGCAATATCTGATTGATTTTAGAAATAATACAGGTCCACTTTAATTCTTTTTTATTTAGACATTATATTTACAAAAAAACTGCTTATTAATTCTGCATTTTAATACAGGATAGTGTTTCAAATAAATATTTTAGGATATAAAAATGTCTTTAGAAAAGGTGGTTTATACCGCACATGCGAAAGCAACTGGTGGTCGTGATGGTCGTGCAACATCTTCAGATGGTATTTTAGATATTCAGTTGAAAGTACCTAAAGAAATGGGCGGTGCAGGTGGTGGTACTAACCCTGAACAGCTTTTTGCTGCGGGCTATTCTGCATGTTTCTTAGGTGCAATGAAGTTTGTAGCTAATCGTGATCATTTGAAAATTACGCCTGATGTTTTTGTTGAAGGTGATGTCGGTATTGGCCCTATTCCAACAGGTTTTGGGATTCAAGTGACTTTAAATATTCATTTAGAAGGTTTGGAGCAAACAGAAGCACAAAAACTAGTTGATGCTGCACATATTGTTTGTCCATACTCAAATGCAACACGTGGCAATATTGATGTGACTTTGAATGTAATTGTTTGATTTCAAATCAAACATTAGAATAGCTTTACTTCAAATAAGCCGATTTTTTTTCTAGTCGGCTTCTTGATTATAATATAGACACTTTAATTGATTTCTAATAAAATTATTAAACATAATGTCCATTATGTTTATCTAGTCATGATTACTGAGTTAAGTCTATTTACGCAAGCAGTTGTAGTAACACGGTAGGACAATCAAAACATCAAGAAAGCAATCAAGAGCCTGCAACCAAAATAGAAATGAGAACTCAAACAAATTAGTAAGATTAGTAAATAAATTGAGCGAACAATTACGGAACTTCAAGATAAAAACAAGACTCTGATCAAACAATTACAGGTCCTAGAAATAAAAGTGAGTAATTTTAAAGAATGAATGAACCATGACAGAGTTATAGTCGTGGGTTCAGCATGTAAGTTAATTAATATTCATTTTAACTACAAGAGTAATATGGCTAAAATTGATAAGCAAATAGAAGAAAAAATTATATTTTGTACAACAGATTTATACCAATCGCCATGATTTTGTAATAATAGATTAAGGTTTTTATCATTGAGGTTAGGTGCTAATGGAAATAACCCTTTAGAAAAAACCGTATCTCTTTTTAGTATTTTTAGTTCTCTGAATCTAGCTGCTGCAATGATTCCTGTTGTTGTCTGTATTAAAAAGAAATTAGTTAGATCTAATTTTTTAAAATATTTAGGATTACCAAAGAGTAATTTAGATAATGAATTAAGATTTTTCTTAACATATACATAACTTTTAAAGCTGGATATTAATGAACAAGAAATCCAAAGAGAGCCAACAACTGCAAAAATTATTTCAAAAGAATTTTCTAACATTTTAATTGATCATCCTTTCTATACTTCTATCGGCGCCAGTTCCTATAATTTTACAGATATCCTTTAAATTATAAGAAATATAAATATATTGAACTATAAAAAACAGAAAAAAGAATGAAAAAAACAATACACAAAAATATTAATGGCATTATTTCTATGAACAATAAGAGTTTATTCATTATATTTTATTCTCATTAATCATTAAAAAAATCATAGTCTTTTCTAACAACTAGCTCTATTAACTCAATTCCACTCTACTCGTCTAGGATTTAAATGTATTTTTATAAAAACTTACTTAAAATTGTAGCAATACCTATAAAAAGAATAAATAAAACTCCTGAAAATAGAATAAAATACTGTGTATTAAAAAAAACAGGGTATTTATTTATCAATTCCTTTAATTCACTTTCATTGAGCGCAAAATAATAATTTTTTGAGTATAATTTTTTAAATTTAATATTATATTTAATATTTAAATATTCTTTCCCAAAAACTATTGGCAATGCACTTAACAAATGAAATGTTAAGGGACTTAAAGGTGTTCTATACCACATTTCATCATCAACTATAATTTTACATATATTTTTTAAATTAATATTTATATAGACATATAAGAAAAATGAACATAAAAAGAAAATAAATAAAAATACAAATCCAAACACAAATAAAGTAAATATATAGTCTGTGGTTAGTAGATTGAAGAAGTGTTTCATTTTCTATTGCTCGCTTTATCATAAATATAACCCGCCCCAAATCCTGCTCCTTCGCTAAATCCCCAACTTGCTAAAGCGCCAACACCAGCGACAACACCTAGAGCAACCCAACCTGTTCCGCCTGTTGCAAGACCTACAACAATAAAACTTACTACAGCTCCAGCTCCTAAACCACCAGCAATTTTAGAGCTTTCCACAACAGTAGTTCTTACTTTTTCTTCAGATTTAGTATTTACAATTGCATCACCTGCATTGTAAATATCTAAAGCTAGAAACAAATATCCTCCACCTTTTATAGATTTACTCATTTTCCCAAGTTCACTCATTTTGTCGATATAACCTTTTATGCCACCTTTACCAACAACTCCTCATGCAACACCACTATTATTTGATAGATTATCATTTTTTTGGACTTTAGAAGGTAATCAAGAGTCCGTTAGAGAGTCTTCAAACAGCCAAAATAGAAATGAGAACTCAAACAAATTAGTACGATTAGTAAATAAATTGAGCGAACAATTACGGAACTTCAAGATAATAACAAGGCTCTGATCAAACAATTACAGGTTTTAGAAATAAAAGTGAGTAATTTTAAAGAATGAACCACGACAGAGTTATAGTCGCATTTTTAGAATGTAATTTAGTTTTTAAAAATATTTATCTAAAATATAAGCAAGTCCACCAAATAAAAAAAACAAGATGCTTGATGCATAAATTATGTATTGAATATAAAATAATTTAGGATACTTTATTAGCATCTCATTCAGTTGAGTTTTATTTATTAGGTAATAAAATTGTTGTCCATAAAGTTTTTTAAAATTAACTCCTTTTTTTATATTTAGAGTTTCTCTCCAAAAAACAACAGGTAATAAACTAATAAAAAAGCAATTAAACGGTTCTAATGGAAATTTAAAATATTTATCATCATTAAAAATAATTTTACAGATACCTTTTAAGTTATAAGAAATATAACTGTATTGTATTAAGTAAGATAAAAAGAAAATTATTAGAAACAAAAAACCAAAAAATATTAATGGAATCTCTGTAAGTAAAGTAAAAAAGATATCCATTTAATTTATCTTTTCCTCAATAATATCATAAGCTTTTCCAGATCCCCATCCCGCAACCTCACCAACACTCCATCCAAGTAAGGCCGAAGCTCCCGCAACCACTCCTAAAACAATGAGTGAAGTACCCCCAGAGGCAATTGTTATAACAACGAAGCTACCGAATGCAGCACCTGCCAGACCACCTGCAATTTTAGAGCTTTCCACTACTGTTGTTCTGGCTTTTTCTTCAGGTTTAGCATTTACAATTGCATCACCTGCATTGTAAATATCTAAAGCTAGAAACAAATATCCTCCACCTTTTATGGATTTACTCATCTTGCCGAGTTCAGTCATTTTTTTAACATATTCTTTCATACCGCCCTTATAAGTCACTCCTCTAGCAAGAGATGACTGACCAATCATACGTCGCATATTATTGGTCTTAATTGATTGATCCCATTTAAATAATTTTTTTGCAGATTCTCTATTTAGTTCGTCATATAGATGTGCATATTTTTTTCTAAATGCTTTGAAGTTTTTGGGATTCGCTAAAGAAGATCCCTTTGCCTTTTCCTCAGCCATTTTTAACGCTAATTCACCATGGATTCTATGCATCCGTTGGGTAGCTCCATCAGTAAAGCTTAATACACCATCAATACCGCCTTTTGCGATTGCTCCCCATGCGACACCACTATCATTTTGTGTATTATCAAACTTCTGAACTAAAGGATGATCATTATTTATAAAAATATTTGTATTTGTTATTTCAGTTCTACTGTCATTAAGGGCATCATAAAAAAACTCATAGTTTTGGGCAAAGAACTCAGCATCGAAGTCCTTGTCTTTTTTCATTTGTTCTAAGTTTTTTTGGGCTTCTTGAGCATCTTTTTTATATTGTGGTAGCTCTTTTGCTGTTGTTGAGTTGGAAAGAACAACCACCATTCCTGGTGTTAGTAATCGAATTGGTGCCATATTGGATATATGGGGATTATTTGCTCGAAGAATGTCCCAGTCAGAAGCAATCAAAGACTTTTTAAACACTCTTTTCGCCCAATCGAGCATGGTTTCAGTCTTTTTAATTAAATACCAAGCAACTTCACCATCATTTAAATAAATTTCTTTAATGTTTTCTTTTACATTTTTCGTCATTTCAGCTGTTACTTTGATGGTAAAAACGCTATGTGTTTTTTTATCTTTATATGGTTTTACAGAAATTTTTTGAAGAATTTCTCCACGTAAATAAACTTCATAAATTAAACTAGTATTCAAATTATAAATTTCAGTCCATCCAGTTAAACCCTGCTCATTAAATCGTTCTTCAAACTCAATTTTTTTCTTGGTATTATTATTAATAACGACAAACTTACAAGTCAAATCCTTTAGTTTTAAAGGTGCTTGTACTGTAAGTTTTAAACGACTGTAGTGCATATCTCAAACCTATTCTTCGTCTGTTTCTTCTTCGTTGGCTTCTTCAACATCATTCATCATTATTCTTGTGACGATAGTTTGGGCCGATGGGGTTGTTTTAAGTTTTATAAATCCATCATCGCTGGTTAAGCCACGCTGAATATTACCGTCTTCATCCATTAAAATATAAGGCTTATTGGATACTGCTATATTTTCTTTATTTTTAACGAGGTATTGTAGGACATAGGGATTCTGTGCATCTGGCATCTGAGGTAATTGGACGTTTACTTTCTGTCCGCCTTCAAATTTATGTTGTCCTGCTTGAAAAATAATTTTTCCGTTTGTAGAGATGGTAATCCCTTGATCATTGATAACAATACGAGAACCACCAGCCATTATTATTACTCTATGTGAATTAATTCAATTAATTTATCATAAAATAACAAAAATTGGAGTAATTGAAACATGACTATGATTATTGCCGCACATTTAGATGACTGTATTCTGATCGCAGCGGATAAAAGAGCAATGACATATGATGTAGAAACAAAAATATTGCACTTGGCACATGATGATGTACAAAAAATAAAACTCTGGAGTCGAGGAGCAATAGCGGGAACAGGGGAAATGCTTTTTCTGAATCGAATCGCTGATTACTTTATTCAATTTGAAGTTGATGGGCGACCATTGAAACAAATGGATGTGATTTATAAGGAAATAGAAAAACGAAGTTTAGAAGGTGTTCCGAAGAAAATATTGATCAATAATAGCCTTATCTTCTCAATGTTTGATGGTTTAGAAACATTACTCTACCTCATTCCAATTGAACCATTTTTTAAAGAAATTGAAAAAAATGGGCAAAAAATTATTCAACCTGAAATGTATCAAATTAAGTCTTTTAGCGTAGATGTGACATGTTTTAATATTCCACCCGATATGAGTAGTCTACAAAATTTTCAGGGTAATTTAAGAAGTCTATCGAGTTTTGATAGTGAAATAGAGTTTATTACGTATTACATAGAACAGCTCAAACAAGTTTTTGGAGTACATGCTCAAATTGACCCCAGTATTACAACCTCATTTGATCTATATATCCAATCTTGTAGTACGGGGAAAAGCCTTGCCTTACATGTTCCAAATTTATTTTTAGTATAGCTAATTTCTAAAAAATTGAATTATTGGGAAAAATTTAGTAAATAAATATAAAAATGTTAAATTTTAGTGGCCCAAAGTAGCAATTTTTCCAATCATTCAGGAAACTCTTTTTATATGTAAATTTTGCTAAAACCACCACAATACACTTATGCGAAACAAAATTTTAAATGTGATTAATCAATATTTCACACAAAATAAAAAAGCCCAATCTCCACCGATTGCGCTTTTTTAATGATTTTTTGCGTTTCACACATAGGATTTAATCATTGTCCCACAACTTTAATTAGGACAGTAAACAAACACATCACTCCGCGGCTTCATTCGTTACACGTAAAACCTCTTCCATTGTAGTTTTACCTACCAACACCTTACGTAAACCATCATCACGGATTGAACCCGTTTGCTGACGTGCATACTCTTCAAGCTCGTACTCTGCTGCATGACCATGAATTAAACGGCGCATCGCTTCATCAACAGGAACAATTTCATAAATCGCAGTACGACCTGTAAACCCTGTATGTGAGCAATGATCACAACCTTGTGGTACAGGTAACTTCAAAGTATGTTCCGTTGTAACATTTTCAAAAATATCTTTTTCAAAATCATCGGCTTCACGGAACGTATGACAGTGTGAACATAAAGTACGCACCAAACGCTGTGCCATTACGCCAATAAGAGAACTGGCCAAAAGAAATGGTTCAATTCCCATATCTTTTAAACGAGTTACCGCACCAATAGCTGTATTGGTATGTAGCGTTGACAATACTAAATGACCTGTTAAAGACGCTTGGACTGCAATTTCAGCCGTTTCTAAATCACGAATCTCGCCGACCATCACCACATCAGGATCTTGGCGAAGCATGGCTTTTAACGCACGAGCAAAAGTCATATCTACTTTGGTATTGACCTGCGTTTGCCCAATCCCTTCGAGTTGATACTCAATTGGATCTTCAGCGGTCAAAATATTTTTAGATCCATCGTTCAAATCAGAAAGTGCAGCATAAAGCGTCGTGGTTTTACCCGAACCTGTAGGGCCAGTCACCAAAATAATCCCATGCGGACGATGTACCAACTGCGTTAAACGATCATAATCAGGTTTCATCAAACCCAAATGAGTCATGTTCAAACGCCCTGCTTGCTTATCGAGCAAACGCATAACTACACGCTCGCCATGCGAAGATGGCAATGTTGACACACGGACATCGACCTCACGCCCTGCAAGACGCAAAGAAATACGACCATCTTGCGGCACACGCTTTTCAGCAATATCAAGTTTTGCCATAACTTTAATACGTGAAACCAAAAGCGGTGCAAGCTCACGGCGTGGTTGAACAATTTCACGTAGTTGACCGTCGACACGTAAGCGAACCGAAAGTTTCTTTTCAAAAGCTTCGATATGAATATCGGATGCACTCACACGAATTGCTTCGGACAATAATGCATTAATTAAACGAACGATTGGTGCATCATCTTCCTGATCCATCAAGTCTTCAGTTTCTGGCACTTGATCAGCAAGGCTAAGTAAGTCAGGATGATCTTCTAAACCTGCGGCAACTTGTTGTGATTCACCCGTTTCACCTGCATAACTTGAACTGAGCATATTGTTAAAATCGGTATCTGAACATAATTGATACTGTGCCACACGTCCAACGTAACGGCGTGCTTCCTGAATCGCAATTTGTGCAGTATCCTGACGACGGACAATAAAGACTTGATCGCCTTCATAACGTAGCAACACTCCGTGTCGTTTCGCAAAACTATAAGGTATTTGTAATTGTTTCAGTGCTTGCATTACAAGTTATATTAATGATTAAAATTGCTTTGAGTGTACGCTATGCGCATGACAGCGTGAAGCCTGTTTTTTAAAAGAATTCAATATAGGAATGGCACTTTTGTTGACAACGAATGAACTTCTTGAACCTGAATTGCCCAATTTAAAATGGTGGGGCGATCAGCATTTTGAGCTCCATCAATCCAAAGCATGGCAATTTGGCTCGATGATGCTTCGCTTGACCCGTGGTTTACAGGAATGGCGACTGGAATATTATCGTCCGCAATTTCAGTACGACTATGAGCAACAATGGCATAGCATTCAAGATGTTAATTTTGCCTTTCCACAGCCTGTCCATGTTGAACGCTATATGTTCCGTGAAACGCACAATACGTTTCAGTTGTTACCACGGCTTGCGGATCGCTCTGTGGTGATTCGTCCTGTCGATCCAATTTATATTCCCGCAGGACAACGAGGGACTTTGTATATTAGTACCCCACTGTGGATTTCAGGCTATGTTCAGGCACAAAAAGAGCCATTGTTCGATATTCCCGTCATTCAGCCAAAAGATACATGGTTTGGTCCAGATCATCGTACAGGTGACATGTGTTATGCCACTTCTGTTGATGGTCGTACCGAATTAAAGCTACTGCGTCCTCGCGCTTTTCGTGCAGTGACACCAATTGATTTTCATAATGTCAGCAGCCATCAATTACGCTTTGACCGTATGAATGTTCCTGTTCCTGCATTACCTCTGTTTTATAGTGAAAGTACAGGTCGTTTATGGACATCACAAATTAAAGTGTTATACGAAGGAAGTGATCGTCCATCTCGAATTAAAATTGAAAATCGCACACCACCACTTGCAGGTGAAGTTGTTTACGTACATCCACCTCGTGCACCAGGTGGTGCATTATTTAATATGTTCGATTCATTTTTTTAGGAGTCCTATATGTCCAACTCAACGATTCCTAAAGATATTTTCGATAGCTTTAAAGGTGTATTTACCAATATCAATACAGATCGGCTAAGTGAAATTTTAGTTGCACTTGTCTTATGTGTGATTGGTTTTTTTCTTGCCCGTCTCATTTCTAATGCTTTTATTCGCACAATTGGCGTCCGATTTAACGCCCATCAACGTCTTGTATGGCGACGTGGTATTTTTTACTTTATTTTCATGATTTTTGTAATGACTAGCCTGAAAGAGGCTGGTTTTAAACTCAGTGTATTTTTAGGCGCAGCAGGGATTTTAACCGTTGCTTTGGGTTTTGCCTCACAAACCTCTGCATCAAATTTAATTAGTGGTTTATTCCTTATTGGTGAAGGTTCTTTTGAAATTGGCGATACCATTCAAATTACCCTCATTCGTGGTCATACGATTGAAGGTGAAGTTATTTCAATTGACTTATTATCGGTAAAATTACTCACTATGGACAATGTTTACGTACGCTTACCAAACGAACAACTGATTCGTGCCCCCGTCCATAATTTATCAAAGTTTCCGATTCGACGGATTACACTCACTGTACCAATCAATTTTAATGAAGATATCAATAAAGTGCGTTCCGTGCTGATTGATATTGCCACAGCCTATCCATTGGTTTTAGCCGACCCTAAGCCTCGTGTCACGGTTTCTTCTTTTGCTGAATCTTCGATTGAGATCACGTTTGCCCTTTGGTGTAAGCAAAATAATTATTTACAAGTGAAAGATGAAATTCATGAGCTAATTCGTAACCGCTTTGTAGATAATCAAATTGAGATTCCAGTCCCTAAAATTGGTTTTGTAGATCGTCCAACACCTCAACAACCATTAACCGATGAAGATTTAGATCGCTATGCCAATACACAAGAAATTAAGCGTGAACCTAAGTTATAAATTTTAGAATTTTGATCTAAACATAAAAAAAGGATGGTGATCATGCCATCCTTTTTTTGTTTTATGGATTGTCTTTTTCTACAACAACATTTCTAATTTTTAGGTTGGTCTTTACTCTCGTCACCATCTTCAGCCAATTGGTTAACAATTTTTTGTGCAGGCGGTAGCGGTGCAAAGTAACCAATCAGCAACATCACCAAACCACTACCAATAAAGGAAACAATGCGTGTAATGGTATGTGTGTGTGACAAATCTAAGAAAATCAATTTTGCAATCACCAAAGCCAATACAGCAATGCCGAGCATCCACACATGACGTAACGACTTTTTGCTCGCAAAGGTGGTCAAAATCAGTGCTAGTACCACCCAAAGAATCGTTAAACTTGCTTGAACTGTACCATTCTGCCAAGCCTCAACCGACCAATAAGGCAAGTTCATATAGTGATGTAAACTACGCAACATCACACTGCTGATCAGCATTAAACCTGTCACAATCATGATTGCCATATTGGCAATTTGTAGTTCACGTCCTTGCGTTTGTATTAATGGTTTCATCGCAAAAATACAGATCACAAAAATGCCGATACTTAAAGCATCCATCGGATTGAGTAAAGTGATATACGGCAAGTTCCATTGTCCATTTTGCAATAGACTAATGAGCCATACACTCAAACCACCAACAAGGACAATACTGATGTTGGCCTGCCAATAAGGCTGTAAAAACTGTAAAGGCTTCACTTTTAACGATGCTAATAAGACAACAACAGGCAATAACAACAGCATTGGAATAAATGCGAGTTGATTCGATGCCAACAATCCACCAAAGACTGCCATCAACAAAACAGCAAGCAACATAAAGAACTGTTTTAAGAATAACTTCATTTGCTTAGTGAAAACTTTTAGACAGAAGATAAAGACCATAAACCACAAGGCAATAGTCATTAACATCGGTATTTGATAGACAGGTTCAATCGTCCAAAACTGAAAGTTTTTTGCAATAAAAGCACTCAATACTGCAATTTCACTCACACCAATAAATAAAAGAATAATACTCAGTGACAACCAAATTTGATCAAGCACTTGATGTTTGAAGCGATAAATTAATGTAAGAATGCCCCACCACAACAACATTGGCAAAGCGATACTGTATAAATCACATTGCATCAAATCGCATATTTTATACAACACATATGGAACAAAAATGAATGACAAACTAAGATTCAAACAGGCACTTGTTCGATCAATCTGAGTGGATGCAGGTTTGACTTTATACCATAACCAATACGCAATAAATGTGCTGACTACGATCAATAAAACTACGACGATATAACGTAAATTTTGCTCACCGAAAATAGCAGATATTGCACAAATAGCACTCGCCCACAACAAAACTGTAGAGGCATTTCGTATAGATGGAACAGCGTATAAACACGTGATAATTAGCATACTTAATGCTTGCAATGTCCACCATATTGAAATGATATCGGTCTGCCATAAAACCAGTGGAATCATGGCAAAGTAAAACAGCGCACAACCTGCAAACAATTGCATATTTTTAGACAGTTGCTGAACTTGAAAAACACGCACAGCGATTACTATTGATGCAAGTGTCAAGACTGCCATTAATTCAGCATTTTTAACGAGCACATCATTTTGATCCACCATAAAACAATACAACACAACGACAAATTGTAAGATCAACAAACTTCCGAGTGTTGCAGACTGCATCATCTTGCTTAAAAATGCACTATTTTGTATTTGCTGTACCGATGGCGTTGCAACGGCATCTTCTGTATCAATATGATCTATACCAATATCATCATTGATCAATTTTTCATTCAGCTCAGGTGTGCTAAAAATATAAGCACTTGCTAAATAAGCTAAAGTCAGGAAACACACAGCAAGTACACTCAAGTTTCCATCAAATAAAATGCTTTTCAGCCAAAAAGCACTACTCGCCCCAAGTAAAACTAAACCATACAACACACTATTTTTTAAATGATGACGACAACCCATCCAAATCAGTGCCAATGCCTGTACTGCCCACCCTGTACTCGTCCATTGGGCATCAAAAGCAAAAGGCAAAATGAGTGCAAGGAAAGTTAATCCTAAACCGTAAAAACTTTGAATCAACAATGTCAAAGTTTGTGACTTCTTATGTAAAACATAGCCCACCACAAAATACACCAATGCTAATACTGCACTTGCAACACTCAATGCTGTCTGATTGTGATAGACCAAGCCTGCATATAAGGTAAACGCCATAAATGGTGTAGCAAAAATCAATGCAGTATCTATCAATGGTATGTTTTTAAAAGCAATTTTATACTGTGCAATATTTTGGCTGTAGCGAATTGAAACAAACAGATATAAAGCAAAATGTAGCCAAACCAATATACTCAACATGGCATATTGTTCAGGTTGTGCTTTGAGCCAAATACTTAGTCCACCGACACCAAAGGTTGCAAGCAATGAAATGGTATTTAAGATACGCCACGGTTTAAAGAAAGTAATCACAGCTAAAGCTATATTTAGCACAAGATAATAGCTAAACAGTGCAGGTATATTATTACTGCCTGTATTTAAAATAAACGGCGCAATAAAACCACTTCCAAGGGCTATAAATGCCAAAATCAGTGCATTTTGTTTCAAAGCAAGTAATAATGTCACGGCGAGCAAGCCAATGAGTAAACCGTAACTCAGTGCGACAGAAGTGATAACAGCGAGCTTAAAAGCACTAAATAAAACAAGGAATAAAATTCCTAAGCCCGCACCTTGCACACTAATCGCATAACCATAACGTTTGTTGCGTAGCCAATACCCGACTGCGGTCAGTACGCCACCTGCAACAGCAATGCCTGCTAATTTTGTACTTAATGTCGGTTGCCAATATTCACTAGCAAAACGTAATAGTAAAATCACCCCAATCAATAAAATGATAATAGCGATACGGACAATACTATTTCCACCTTTGAACCATTCAACAAAAGCACTCCATAGCGAAGTCATACCTTTCAGGTCTTTTAATAAGGTACTTTCTTTACTTTGATCAGATTGGTTTATAGATTGTGCATTGTGTTCTGCTTGTTGTGACTGACTCTCTGCATAACGTACTTGTGAATCTTCTATGTACTCGCTCTCTTTCACAAAATCGTCTTTTACATAACTACCTTCTTCATTCGTATCTGCTAAATTTGAAGGATTTAAACTAGAAGTTGTGGAAATATTCTGTTGATCCGATAAAACTGAATCATGTAAAACTTCTGCGCCATTATTTGGTGTAAAGACTTGATCAAAATGATCTGACTCCATCTGTTCCAGCATTTGAACATGAATATTTTGTTCATACCTTTCTAATTCTTTACTTTCAGCTTTGAGAAGGTCTGAGGATTTCTCTTTATTCAATTCTTTAGCTGTATTCAACCGCTGTACTTGCAATAAATCTTGAATTTGCCTTTGTTGGAACAAGATCATGTGTTGTTGCTTACTCAAAGCATTCAAGACAAAAATCAACATAAAACAAAAAAATAATCCGACTGCACTAATCCATCTCGGCTCATCGTCTAAAATCAGGAAAGCCATCCCAAAACATGCTAAAACCAAAAAATTGAGTTTAGTCAACCAACCATAGTCATTTGGTATAGCTGAATATTGGGGACTTATACCCGACTCCATGTTCGATGTTGTATTGTGTTCTTCTTGTTGTGATTGCATGGACTATCCTGAATTAAAAAGAAAGATCAGTCATTCATTTTGAATCATAGCATCATAGTACATCCGACCTTTCCCGTCACCCTGAGCTCATTTTTATCCAAACTCATGTAAACTATGCCTAGCTTCATTATTTTGAGAAATCATCAATGCCACCATTTGTATTAGTCGATGGGTCTTACTTTTTATTTCGTGCCTTTCATGCACTCCCACCGTTAACGACATCGACTGGACTACAGACCAATGCGATCCGTGGTGCGATTTCTGCAATTCAAAAATTGATGCGCCGAATTCAACCTACGCATATGGCGGTGATTTTTGATACGCCAGAGCCAACCTTCCGCCATGAACTTTCACCGATTTATAAAGGTGACCGTCCAAGTATGCCAGATGAACTTGCACAGCAAATTCCCTATCTACATGCGCTCATTCGTGCATTGGGTATTCCATTGCATATGCTTCCTGGTGCAGAAGCCGATGATATTATTGGCACATTAGCAAAACGTGCCGAAGCCGCAGGTCATCAAGTCCTGATTTCGACAGGTGACAAAGACATGGCACAGTTGGTCACGGACAAAGTGACTTTGGAAGATAGCTTTAAAGATAAACCCATGGATGTAAATGGGGTAATTGAAAAGTTTGGCGTACGTCCCGATCAAATTATTGACTATTTAACCGTGATGGGCGATGCATCAGATGGTATTCGTGGTGTACCTGGGGTCGGTGCAAAAACAGCAGCAAAACTATTAAATGAATACGGTTCAATTGGTGGCATTTTAGAAAATGTCGATAATATTAAAGGTAAAGTTGGTCAAAACTTAAAAGACAATGTTGAAGGTATTGCACTTGATCATCAACTTGCCAGCATTGTGATTGATCTTGATCTCAATATCACTTATGAAGATTTAAAACTCACCGACCCCAATGTAGATGTATTGCGCAACCTTTACACCGAATTAGAGTTTCGTAATCAATTACAATCCCTTGACCACCCGAACAATCCAAATGGAGCAGTTTACAAACAAGCATCTACGCAAATTGTAAAAACTGAACCAACCCCAGAAATAATATCTATTACCGATCAAGCCCAAAGTACAAGTGATGATGATCTCTTAGGGGAAGCACAGTACCACACAATACTGACTCAAGCCGATTGGGAACAGCTTTTCCAACGCTTAAGTACAGAAAAACGTTTTGCGATTGATACTGAAACAACAAGTTTAGATTACCGTGTTGCTGAAATGGTTGGGTTTTCAGTGGCTTTTGATGCAAAAGATGCTTACTACGTTCCACTTGCACATGATTACGAAGGTGCACCTGAACAGTTGAATCGTGAAGCCATTATTCAGCAAATAAAACCGATTTTAGAAGATACTAGCGTTGAGAAAATTGGGCATCATTTAAAATATGATGCACATATTTTTGAAAATCATGGTATCCATTTACAAGGATGGTACTTTGATACCATGTTGGCATCTTATGTGCTCAATTCAGTTGCCACCCGTCATGGTATGGATGATGTTGCGCGTGTTTATTTAAGCCATTTAACTACGACATTTGAACAAGTTGCAGGTAAAGGTGCAAAACAAAAAACGTTTAATCAAATTGAGATTGAAACGGCTGCACACTATGCAGCAGAAGATGCACATGTTACCTACCGCTTATACGAAGTACTTGATCGTAAGTTGAAGGAATTACCTGAGCTTTCAAGCATTTTACATAACATTGAAGTGCCTGTTGCAAGTGTTCTAACACGTATGGAAGAAAACGGCATTGCACTCGATTTAAACTTCCTCGATCAATTGAGTATTAGCTTCTCTGAAACCATTCAAGATCTTGAAAACCAAATTATTGAAATTGCAGGTGAAAGTTTCAATGTATCTTCACCTAAACAAGTCGGTGAAGTACTTTTTGAAAAAATGGGACTAAAAGGCGGTAAAAAAACTGCGACAGGTCAATACAGTACCTCAGAGGCCATTTTAGAAAAAATTGACCATCCGATTACAGCACTCATCATTGAATACCGTGGTCTAACCAAGCTCAAAAGCACCTATACAGATGGCTTACTTAAACAAGCCAATCCTGAAACACAACGTGTGCATACAAGCTACCATCAAGCTTTGACTGCAACAGGTCGTTTGTCTTCTACAGATCCAAACTTACAAAATATTCCTGTTCGTGAAAATATTGGTCGTCAAATTCGTCAAGCATTTATTGCACCTGAAGGACGCATCTTACTTGCAGCCGATTATTCTCAAATTGAATTGCGCTTAATGGCTCATTTTTCACAAGATGAGGCTCTCGTTCATGCTTTTAACCACGGTCAAGATGTTCACAGTCGTACTGCTTCAGAAGTTTTGGGTGTTGCCCTTGAAAATGTAACTTCAGATCAACGTCGTCAAGCTAAAGCAGTAAATTTTGGTCTACTGTATGGCATGTCTGAGTTTGGTTTAATCCGTCAGCTTGGCTTTACCCGTGAAGAATCACAAAACTATATTAAGCAATACTTCCATCGCTATCCGGGTATTTATGAATATATGCAACGTACCCGTCAGATTGCGTTGGAACAAGGTTTTGTTGAAACGATTACAGGTCGCCGTTTGTATACGCCTGATATTAAAGCCAGTAATATGATGGTTCGTAAAGGTGCTGAACGTGCTGCAATTAATGCACCACTACAAGGTTCTGCTGCGGAAATCATTAAAATGGCAATGATTGAAGTCGATAAAATTTTGCCAAAAAATCAAGCAAAACTGCTTTTACAAGTACACGATGAATTGGTCTTTGAAGTCGATGAAGACATTGCAGATGAAATTTCTGTAAAAATTCAAGATGTCATGCAAAAAGTTGTTACCTTATCTGTACCGCTTTTGGTTGAAGTAGGTAAAGGTAAAAACTGGGATGAAGCACATTAAAACACCTATAATCCAATATTAAAATTTAGACATAAAAAAGGACTCTTTAAAGAGTCCTTTTTTATGTCTTCATTCATATTTTTAGAATGAATTAAAAACCAATCAACAATGTACGTGCAACTTCATCCATCAATCGCTCAGCAATCATCAATGCCAAGAACGCCAAAATTGGAGATAAATCAATCATACCCGTATTCGGCAACAAACGGCGGAATGGTGCCAACAATGGTTCTGCAAGCTCTTGAATTACTTCAATATAAGGTGATCGAGATTGGGTAAACATTACCACCCAACTCAAAATAATAGTCGCGAAAATTAAAATTCTACAGAAGCGAATCAAATCTTGAATCATACTGACAAAAGTTAAAATGAGCAGATGCACAGGGCTTGTGATCATATGACCACTTAAATACATCACACCAAACATTTTAAGCAAGTACAAAATAATGATTAATACCAATGCCGCAGTATTAACACGTCCTTTCGCTAAAGTAGGAAAAATACGACCAAAAATATCGACAATTTTAGTCGCTTTCACAGTTGACAACACAACTGGATTATATGGGCTCACCATCGCCAATTGCGTTAAAAAACGGAAAAATACGAGCAAAATGGCTACGTTTATCACAATGCCAAACATCTGAGCAGAATCTATACCCATACTGGAGCGTTCCTAATTCAATTAATTACTTACTGTTATTGCTAATTTCTTGTGCAAGTTCTTGGCTACGTTTTTGTGCAGCAGCAAGTGCAGTCTGAATATTTTGAGAGATTTGGGCACGATCAAAAACTTCAAGTGCCGCTTGCGTTGTACCATTCGGTGATGTAACATTTTTACGTAATTCGGCAGGTGAACTTGCACTTGTAATCGCCATCTGTGCCGCACCTAAAGCTGTTTGCAAGGTCAATGCTGTTGCAACTTTTTCATCTAGTCCCATGTTTTGACCTGCACGAATCATACTTTCCATCATATAGAAAAAGTATGCAGGACCTGAACCTGACACCGCTGTAACTGCATCAATTTGTGCTTCCGTATTAACCCAAAGCGTTAAACCTGTAGCCGCTAAAACTTGACTAGCAAGATCGCGATCCTGAGTATCCACGTTTTCATGTGCATACATACCATGCGCACCTGTTTGTACCAATGCAGGTGTATTTGGCATCACACGGACAATACGAGTAGCATTGGTCAGGTCTGCAATAGTTTTAATCTCTGCACCCGCCACAATCGAAATGATTAATTTATCATCAAGCAAACCATGAAGTGGTTTTAGCACTTGGCTCAGGACTTGTGGTTTTACTGCCAAAACTACGACATCGGCATTTTGAATTGCAGTAATATTATCACTAGTAACATGAACATCTTTTTCCTGTAATCGTTCACGAATCACATCAACAGGATCTGAAACTGTGATGCGAGTAGCAGGCAAACCACGGCTGATCAGACCACCGATCAATGCCTGTGCCATATTACCACCACCGATGAAACCAATATTACAATTTAAAGCTGTACCCATGAAACACACCCGACCATGATTTATAAACTGGATTTTTAAAAACAGGAGATCAACGTTGGTTGCCATCCAGCCTCAACACAATACTCAGATTGCGCAAGCCAGAAACCTTTTGGCGTAAAGACCCCAAGCATAACATTATCTATGCTCAATATTTGAATTGTATGACGCATCCATGGAAAAATATGTGCTTGTTGAATAGCTTTTTTCAACGGCCAACTGCCGACACGTCCATATAGATGAATTTTCTCACCACCTTGGCGCAGTGTGAGCTGTAATTTTTTTCCTAATAATAAAGGACTTAATCCCATTGTTATTTTTTTTTCAATTTGTTGATCTTGCCCAAAAAGATTCGGAAATACATTCTCAATATGAAACTGCCCTGCTATTAATTTTTGTACGGTATTGAGTTTAAAAATAATATCCGTATGCTGTGGCACGTCATTTTTCCGTTCAGCTAAATATACATCTTCAGTTAAACGATACAATATGCCCTGATAGCGTACATAATAAAAACCATGATTGTGCAATGCCGATTGAGCATCTTCACGTGCTTCAATCACTTCACGTTGTAGGCGTTCTACCATATCAAAAGTTGGACGATATTGCTCATCACCTCTCATCCAAGCAGATAAGAATTGCCTTTGCCTTGCTTCCGATAATTGTAAAAAGGCGGTTAAATCAAGTTGTGTTGCATCGCCACATTTTGCCAAATCTTGCTGTAAAACTTCATTTAAGATTTCATCAGCATCTTGCATAAGCACAGTCGTTCTTGCCAAAGCCTGTTGCATTTTGGGGTAACGGCTTTGCAAAATCTTCCACAATTCATGCCGACACCATGCACGATCATAGTGTGTATCTAAATTTGTTGGATCTTCAACATACTGAATATCGGATTGTTGTACCCATTGGCAAATCTGCTCACGAGAGATATTCAATAGTGGACGCCAAATGTGAATATCCTGATTTATTTTTTGTTGAATATCGATACTTCGCATCGCCGCCATTCCTTGAACGCCTGTACCCGAAAGTAAGCGCAAGAGTAAAGTCTCAGCTTGATCTTGTTGATGATGTGCTAAAACTAAAATTTCACCCTTATCTAGGTGCTTGGCAAAAGCCTGATAACGTGCTTCTCGTGCTTGATTTTCAAGATTACCCTGCTGCACATCGACATTTTGAATGATGCAAGGAATATTTAGTTTTAGGCATTGTTCTTGTACAAAAATCGCCCACACGTCACTGACTTTTTGCAGTTGATGATTAATATAGATTGCACGGACTTTTCGCGGAAAAAGCGCAGACATTAAATGCAGAAGCAGCATGGAATCCATGCCACCACTGCATCCAATCAGAAAGGTTGTTTGGTCGGTGAATCGACTGTACTGACTTAGAGTGTCAGTCCTGAATTGTCGCTGCCAAATTTCATTAAACGTTGGTAACGTGCTTCGCATCGTTCTTCAGCACTCATCGGTTGTAATTCTTCTAGCGCCTGTTTCAGCACAGCTTTGAGCTGATCCATAATTTGCTCAGGATGTAAATGTGCACCTTCACCTTCATCGACAACGTATTCTACAATGCCCATTTTTTGCAATTTATCTGCTGTTAAAGCCAAAGCTTCACTTGCTTGTTCTGCTTTTTCAGCTGTTTTCCACAAAATAGATGCACAACCTTCAGGTGAAATTACAGAGTAAATACTATGAGAGAGCATAATCACACGGTCTGCAACACCAATACCTAAGGCACCACCAGAACCGCCTTCACCCAATACCGTTGCAATTACAGGCACTTTTAAACTTGAAAGTTGCGCAAGACTTGTCGCAATTGCTTCTGCTTGACCACGCTCTTCTGCACCAACACCAGGGTATGCACCCATGGTATCAATAAAAGTAAAAACAGGTAAATTAAAACGCTCAGCCATATCCATTAAACGCTGTGCTTTACGGTAACCTTCAGGATTACTCATCCCAAAATTATGTTGCAATTTCTCACGGGTACTGCGACCACGGTGTTGTCCTACGACCATCACTGGCTGACCATCAAGGCGAGCCAATCCACCAATCATTGCACCATCATCACCATACACACGATCGCCGTGCAATGTATCAAATTCAGTGAATATATCACCGACATAATCTAGAAATTGTGGACGCTCTGGATGACGTGCAATTTGAACCGTTTTCCAGGCTTTAGACTGGGCAGCTTTACTTTTCATAACTCGAGAATGATCCCTGATTCACCGAAAGATAACTCTTCAATCAGTTGTTAATTGATAAACTGTTCCGAATGAATACTCAGCTCAATATCCCAATGCTTAAACTGTACTTGCTCATCATGCAAATCCGCTATAAGCAAAGGCCATTGTTTGGCATCACCGGAAACACTGAGTTGCCATTGTTGCTCATTCACTGCCTGTAATTCAATGGCAGGAAGCATCTCATCACTTCGACTATGATTGAGTAAAACAGCAAGTCTTAACAAGAGACAAAGATAAACAAGCTTGTTTCCACCGACTCTGAGCGCATCAATTCGCGCATCGCTACGTAACTTTCTGCGATGATGAGCGACCAAATGTGACAAATAATTTTGATCAATTTGTGAAAAACCGGCTATATCAGAATGCTGTAGTAAATATGCACTATGCTTATGGTATCCACTATGACTGATGGCTAGACCAATTTCATGCAAATATGCAGCACGACGTAATAAATCACTATCATCACTATTCAGATTCAGTTTTGTCGCAACACCATCAAACAAATGTTGTGCGGTGCTTACCACGCGTTCAGCTTGTTTTGGATCTGCACCATAACGCCCCATCATTGCTTGTACGCTACGATCACGGATATCTTCATGCTGAAAACGTCCCAATAGGTCATACATCACACCTTCACGTAATGCGCCATCGGAGTAAATCAATTTATCAATATTTAAGACTTCAAAAATAGCATATAGAATAGCGATGCCCGCAGGTAGTACCGCTCGACGATCTTCTTTTAAGCCATCAAAATCCATATCTGAAATATGTTTAAACTTCAGCAATTTCTCTTTGAGTTTATCCAAGCCTTGACGAGTCAGGCTTTCTTGATCATCACTCCAACCCATATTGATACAAATCTGACGACAAGCCTTAATTGTGCCACTCGAACCAACAACCGTATCCCAACCTTCAGCCTTATACGTATTGGCAATACCTGACATTTCTTTACGTGCGGCAACCACAGCTTTATCAAAATCTTTTGGGCTGATTTCACCCTCAGGGAAATACGCTTTTGTATAAGCAACACAGCCCATTTGTAATGATTCAGTATGAATAGGTTCAAACTCTTCACCAATGATCAGTTCAGTCGAACCACCACCAATGTCAATCACTAAACGACGACCACTGTTCGCCATAGTATGTGAGACACCCAAATAAATCAGGCGGGCTTCTTCACGACCTGCAATAATTTCAATCGGCTTGGGTAAAATTTCTGCCGCTTTTTGTATAAATTCTTGTCCATTTTTGGCTTGTCTTAATGCATTGGTCGCTACAATTCGCAAGCGATTGGCCTGTACTGAACTCAAACGTCCAACAAAACGTGCTAAACATGCCAAACCACGTTGCTGTGCAGCTTCTGTTAAATTTTTATTTTCATCTAACCCTGCGGCAAGCTGAACCTTTTCTGACATCGAAGCAACTTTTTTTACTTCGCCATGATCTACACGGGCAATCGCCAAATGGAAACTGTTTGATCCCATATCTATGGCTGCAAGTAACTCTTCATCAATCAAAAAATCAGACATGATTTGTACAAACTCATTTAGAATTGTTGCTTAGATTAATTCACATACATGCAATTTAAAAGCCATTTATGCACACAATTTAACAGTCTCCCATTTTTTATACATATATGACATTTGTATGACAATAGAGATGAATCCGATAACCAGTATCGTGAGCATCAATTGGACAAAGTCACCCTAAAAGACGAAAATTTCAAACATCCCCTACATAGTTAAAGATGACTATGTAATACTTATATTCATAGCATAGATACATCTTTTCAATTTTTGGAGCCAAATCCATGTCTGGTAATATCGTAAATACAACTGATGCAAACTTCGAGGCAGATGTTTTACAGTCTGACATCCCTGTCATTGTTGACTTTTGGGCTGGCTGGTGTGCGCCTTGTAAAGCAATCGCACCAGTACTTGAAGTACTTTCTGACGAATACGCTGGTAAAGTAAAAATCGTTAAAGTTGACGTGACTGCATGTGAAGAAACTGCTGTGAACTATAACATCCGTAATATTCCTGCATTATTGATGTTTAAAAACGGTGAAGTTGTTGCTCAACAAATCGGTGCTGTACCTAAATCAAAATTGACTGCATTCATAGATGACAACATCTAATTTGTAGATCAATCTGTTTTTCAAATACGCTATCCTCGATAGCGTATTTTTTTGAGCAGAAAATTGACAAATCGCTTGATCTCACTTATATTCTTTCATCAAGGAATCCAAAGTTACATTTCTAGTTCCTTAAAAGACAACACATAAGACGCCGCTCGGCAATAGAAATTGTATTACACTTTTTCTCCTCGAAAAAATTATTTGAAATCTGAGTTTTGTTATTGTGCACATACAATTGCTGCTCGTTTTTCGATCTGCGGACGACTTTTGCTTCCTTTCTTATCTATCTGTGTACCACACATTCTTATATCAATCTGATCACCTATGAATTTAACTGAACTCAAGAAAAAACCGATTGGCGAACTCATTAAAATTTCTGAGTTTATGGGCCTTGAAGGAATGGCTCGTAACCGTAAACAAGATATTATCTTCGCCATCTTAAAACGTCACGCCATGAATGGTGAAGAAATTTTCGGTGATGGTGTACTGGAAATTTTATCTGATGGTTTTGGCTTCTTACGTACTGCTGCAGGTTCATATCTTGCAGGTCCAGACGATATTTACGTAAGTCCGTCACAAATTCGTCGCTTTAACCTACGCACAGGTGACACCATTACAGGTACGATTCGCCCACCGAAAGAAGGCGAACGCTATTTTGCACTATTAAAAGTTAACCAAATTAACTACGACACACCTGAAAACTCACGCAATAAAATTCTATTTGAAAACTTAACACCACTTTTCCCAACAGAGCAACTTGTGATGGAATTGGGTAATGGTTCATCTGAAGATTTAACTGCACGTGTTGTCGATCTTATCGCACCGATTGGTAAAGGTCAGCGTTCTATTATTGTTGCACCGCCTAAAGCGGGTAAAACAATGTTATTACAAAGCATCGCGCAATCGATTGTACGTAATAACCCAGAAGTCTTCCTTATTGTTCTTCTTATTGATGAACGTCCAGAGGAAGTAACGGAAATGGAACGTACTGTTCGTGGTGAGGTTGTTGCATCAACATTTGATGAATCTCCTGCTCGTCACGTTCAGGTTGCTGAGATGGTGATCGAAAAAGCAAAACGTTTGGTTGAGCATAAAAAAGATGTTGTCATCTTACTTGACTCAATCACTCGTTTAGCACGTGCCTATAACACTGTGATTCCAACATCAGGTAAAGTGCTTACTGGTGGTTTAGATGCACATGCACTTGAACGCCCTAAGCGTTTCTTCGGTGCTGCACGTAATATTGAAGAAGGTGGTTCACTAACTATCATTTCTACCGCCCTAATTGAAACTGGCAGTAAAATGGATGAAGTGATCTACGAAGAGTTCAAAGGTACAGGTAACCAAGAAATTACGCTTGATCGCCGTATTGCTGAAAAGCGTGTGTTCCCAGCCATGAACATTAAGAAATCAGGTACACGCCGTGAAGAGCGTCTCATGAGCGAAGAAAATCTACGTAAAGTTTGGATTCTACGTAAGCTACTTCACCCAATGGATGAACTAGCTGCAATGGAGTTCTTGCTTGATCGTATGAAAGAAACCAAAACAAATGATGATTTCTTTGATCAAATGAAACGTAAAGCTGCAAATTAATTTTTTAAATCTCCAAAAAAGCCACTCAAATAAGTGGCTTTTTTTATTGGTTGACAATAGTTACATAAGTACACATTTTCATCAAAACCCTGTATCTAAAATTACAAAGTGATGATTTTTCAATACATTATCTATATTTTTAACTTATTTTTTAATCACTTACTATCAACCTTCCAATCCAGAATAACTTTTCAATTGTAATTTACTGTTAAAAATATGTCATTTTTTCATCAAATTTTCTACTTTTTTTCATCTAGCCAGTAGAAATTCAAAATATACAGTGATAGCATACTGACATACCAGTTAGACTGCTCATGCAAAAGCAAAAAACAGGCTAACCTGGGTTTTTTTTTCTCTAATATTTATGAGAGTGATGCCATGTTATTCAAAAAAATCGCTATTGCTGCTGCAGTTGCTACTACTTTAGCTTTCGTTGGTTGTGCTAAAAAAACTGAAGAAGCTGCTACTGATGCTACTGCTGCTGCATCTCAAGCTGTAGAAGCTGCTTCTGAAGCTGCTGTTGAAGCTTCTGCTGCTGTTGAAGCTGCTTCTGTTGCTGTTGAAGCTGCTTCTGCTCCAGTTGAAGCTTCTGCTGTTGACGCTGCTCCAGCTTCTGCTGCTCAATAATAATCGTTTAGATTATTATCAAAAAAGAGAACCTTGGGTTCTCTTTTTTTATACCTCAATTTTAATATTACCATCCAAATAAATAATAATATTCAAAGAATTAAATAAACACAGCAATAGCCTTCAAGCTTTAACCACGAGATCAACCAGTAACCCTATTCACAACTCAAGTAACGAATTCACTATCAAATTTAGATTACTGAAATCTGCAAGTATAAAAAAGCTTCAGGTAACGAATCACCTGAAGCTTCTGTATAGAGAAACATACTAGGAAAAATTAATCTTCCTGTTCTGTACCCACACGCTGTCTAAATTTTTGACCTGCACGAAATGTCACAACACGACGTGCTGAAATTGGAATCTCTTCCCCAGTTTTTGGATTACGACCTGGACGCTGGCGCTTGTCACGCAGCTCAAAGTTACCAAATCCTGAAAGTTTGACTTGTTCACCAGCAATTAATGCTTGGCTAATTTCATCAAAAAACAATTCAACCATTTGCTTCGCTTCACGACGGTTTAAACTCGTAAGCTCACTCAAATGATCAGCCATTTCTGCTTTTGTTAATGCTGTCATGAGGCCCTCAATGTCGCCTGATAAGTGCTTTCCAACACTTGAATAATATGATCCATACCGGACTTAATTTCAGCATCCTCGAGCGTACGAGATGGGTGTTGCCATAACAATGCAAATGCAAGTGAGCGTTTGCCGTTTTCAACACCTTGACCAGTGTACACATCGAATAACCAGGATGAGTCTAAAAGCTCTCCGCCCGCTTTTCCGATAAGTTGCTGAATTTCACTAACATTAATATTATCACTAATTAAAAGCGCAATATCACGTCTAACCGATGGAAATCGTGATAATTCTGTAAAATTAGATACATAAGTTTGCAAAACAGCCAACTGATCGAGTTCCGCAACCCAAGTTGTACCTAAATCAAGTTCATCCTCTAGTGATGGATGTAAACGACCTAGATAACCAATTGATTTTCCAGCGACTAAAATTTCAGCAGACTGACCTGGATGTAACCATTCACGTGTTGAGCGAACATAATCTGCTTGTACACGCGCAGCGCCTAAAAGTTCTTCCACTTCACCTTTAAGATCGAAGAAGTCCATAGACTGCGGCTTTCCATGCCAAGATTCAGCAGTTTTTGCCCCAACGGCAATCATTGCCAAAGTTGGGATTTGCTTTAGATCATTAATATTTTTTGCATTTTGATAATCGAAACGTAAGCCTAACTCAAAGAAGCGTACACGACTTTGTTGGCGGTTAATATTATACTGAACACATGGAATCAAACTTGAAAGTAGTGTTGAACGCATCACTGCTAAATCACTTGAGATTGGATTTGCTAATGCCAATGGATTTACTGATGGATTCAATTGTTTTTCAAGTTTTAAATCAGAGAAGCTAAAGCTAATTGCTTCTTGGTAACCCAAAGTCACTAAAGTTTGACGCAATTGTGGCAATTCAAATTGATCTTGATGTTTTGCAAGTTTCACATCAATTACAGGTAGACTCATTTGAATATTGTCATAGCCGTGAATACGTGCCACTTCCTCAATCAAATCTTGGTAAATAGTCATATCATAACGATGTGATGGTGGAACTACTGTCCATTCACCTACAGCTTTAACAGTCACTGTACAGCCTAGACGAGTCAATGCATCGGTAATGAAGTCTGATTCAACCTGATAACCCAACAATTGATCAACTTGAGCTTGATTTAATTCAATCGCTTCACGAGTCGGAAGTAACTCAGCTTGTTCCGCAACGGTAATTGGACCGAACTCACCGCCTGCAAGCTCTTTAATCAATTGTGATGCACGATGCATTGCAATCATTGGTAATTCAAAGTCCACACCACGCTCATAGCGTTGTGATGCATCGGTATGTAGACCAAAGCTACGCGCACGACCTGCAATTGCAAGCGGAGCAAAGAATGCAGACTCTAAGAAAATTTCAGTAGTTTCATCGGTCACAGATGAAGATAAACCACCCATGATACCTGCAATTGCCAAGGCTTTTGCATCATCTGCAATCACCATTACTTTTTCAGACAATTCAACTTCTTGCTCGTTGAGCAATGTTAATTTTTCCGCAGCCGTTGCTTGACGAACTTGAACTGAACCCTGAACTTTATCACCATCAAAGGCATGTAAAGGCTGACCCAATTCAATCAACACATAGTTGGTAATATCAACCAAAATACTATGCTGACGAATCCCTGAACGTGCAAGAGCTCGCTCCATCCATATCGGTGTAGACGCTTTAGTATTGACGTTTTTAATTACACGACCCAAATAACGTGGGCAACCGTCTGTTGAAATTACAACTTTCTTTTCATCAGTAATAGTTGCAACAACGTGTTTAATATTAGGTACAGTCACAGACAATTGGTTAATTACACCAATTTCACGTGCAATCCCGCGGATACTGAAACAGTCACCACGGTTTGGCGTAATGCTGATATCAATCACGTGATCATCTAAATTTAGATATTCACGGATATTTATACCAACAGGCGCATCGCTTGGTAACTCTAAAAGACCATCAATTTTATCTTCAAGGTCAATTTCAGAAGCACCGCATAGCATACCTTGTGATTCAACACCACGAAGTTTACCTTTTTTGATTTTAAAATCGCCTGGCAAAACCGCACCAATAGTTGCTACAGGTGCTTTCATACCTACACGCACATTTGGTGCACCACATACAATCTGTAATGGCTCACCCGAACCAATATTGACCGTGGTAACACGTAAACGATCTGCATCAGGATGTTGAACAACGGTGAGTACCTCACCAACTACAACACCTGTAAATGGTTTTGCCGCAGGATCCATACCATCAACTTCTAAACCCAACATAGTCAGTTGATTGGATAAAGTATCGCTATCAATTGCAGGATTAACCCATGTGCGAAGCCAATTTTCGCTAATTTTCATACATTCATTTCCTTAACCCCCCTAGCCCTCTTTAAAAAGAGAGCAATCCTTACTCCAGTTCAGGGATGTAAGTCCCCCTTTTTTAAAGGGGATTTAGGGGAATTTATAAAATCTAAAAAATAATTCGTTTCATCCTTTTCTCATAATTACGAGAAGATGAATAAAAAATCTGTTTAAGCAAACTGGCGTAAGAAACGCACATCATTTTGGTAGAACATGCGTAAGTCATTGATGCTATAACGCAACATTGCAAAACGCTCTACACCTAAACCAAAAGCAAAACCTGTATATTTTTCAGGGTCAATGCCTGCTGCACGTAGTACATTTGGATGCACCATACCGCAACCTAAAACTTCCAACCATTTACCACGTTCATCCATAATATCCACTTCGGCACTTGGCTCTGTAAATGGGAAGTAAGATGGGCGGAAACGAACTTTTAAATCTTTTTCGAAGAATTCATTGAGTAGATTCACAAGTAAGCCTTTTAATTCAGCAAAGCTCGTCTTTTCTGCAACATACAAACCTTCGATTTGATGGAACATTGGTGAATGCGTTTGATCCGAGTCATTACGATATACACGACCTGGACACACGATACGAATTGGTGGCTGTTGTGTTTCCATGGTACGGATTTGTACACCCGAAGTATGCGTACGTAATAAATGATTTACATCAAAGTAAAATGTGTCATGCATTGCACGTGCAGGATGGTGTCCTGGAATATTCAATGCTTCAAAATTATGATAGTCATCTTCAACTTCAGGACCCGTTGCAACTAGAAAACCTGCTTTGGTAAAGAATTGGCAAATACGCTCCTGAACCTGAGTTACAGGGTGGATACTACCCACAGTTTGACCACGACCCGGCAAAGTAATGTCAATCATTTCACTTGCAAGTTTTTGTTCTAACGCTGCTTTTTGTAATTCTGTCTGGCGTTCAGTCAATGCAGCAGTAATCGCTTCTCGCACAGCGTGAATTTGCGCACCAAAGACTTTACGTTGCTCAGGATCCATTTTACCGAGTGATTTTGACTGCTCAGCAAGTTGGCTTTTTTTCCCTGTAAATTGCACTCGAACTTGATCGAGTGTCGCAAGGTCTTGAGCTGCTGCAATCGCAGCGAGCGCTTCAGTGGTCAGGGCTTCCAATGACATAGTAACTCTCAAAGCAACAATTTAGAAAAAATAATATAACCCTTTATTCTAACAGTTTTTATGCAATAGGATGAAGACCGAACACAGGAAAATACCGATGAACCACCCCACTTTGAGCACTCATTCTCAATCTGACAACAAATATTCAATCATCCTGAGAACTTAAGCGCATTTTTTCCATCTAGATTTACGTTGCAGTGCTAGAAATTTAAATTATAAAGTGTATAAAATAACAATCTCATTATAGAGATTTACAAGAATGGCACTCGATCAAATTTGGAAACAGCAACTTACGCTTGTGAGTTATGGCAATGAATACCTCACTCAAAATATGAGTTTTAGCCATTGGGTCGATCATGCCATTTTTAATCAGCATGCTTTTGCATTTCGAGATTTAATCAGTCAACATTTATTAGCACAGCATTTTCAAATTTGGCTAGAGGGCTTAAAAAAGCAAGGCGTATACAAACTCAGTCTGCACAACTCATCTATTTTAAATGATGAAAAAAATCCGAATAGCAATGTTGAACTTTTACCTATCACACATTTTATTGTCAGCCATGACAAACAAAAAAAATCCGCATGGATTTTCGGTAAAGAACTAGCTGAATGGTATCAAGCAGACAATGATTTTGATGTACCCACATCACAACGAAGCAATGTCCGCTTCGAGTCACTTTGGCGTTTTGAACTAAATAGCAAACTCATCAAACGTGTAGAACAAGATTTAATACAACCAAATTGGGATGATATTCAGGCATATACAGACAATGAGCTTTTTAATAGTAAATTTGCTCAAGATTTCACACCACCTGCCAATTTACATTTACCTTTTAGTGGCTCTAATTCATCGACATCGACTTCAAAACAAGTGCAAACAAGCGAAGATCATTCAACTCAAGCCTCTCTAAGTCCTACAAGCTTTAATCCAAACAATGTAAAAATGTCACTATTACCTACCGATTATCAGGCTGATTATGCACATGAAAGTTTGCATCGCTTAGATGCATTATCACTATTTATTACACAAAAAATCCAACACCCTTATCATGAGGATGGCACTGTATTCACACCTGATGAGCAATTGAATTTACGACATTTTTCGCAAAAATTAGATGATTTAATGGCGAAGTTTATTGTGAAAGTTGCCAATCACTATAAAACTGCACGTTTAACACCCAAAGAAATTACCTCTCCATTTGATTCGGATTCATCGAAACCAAAAGTTTCACCAAAATTCAGTGCTCACCTTGAAGTTAAATCAGCAAAATATGGAGTTATTCCTTTAATTTTATTAACGATTATTATTTGCGTCTGCGCCTACTATTTTGGTTTGTAATTTTATCTTACATTCGCTAATAGCAATAAGAGAGCAACTGAAATTAAAAGAGTTGCTTTCTAACATCCATTAAGGCAAAACCTAATAAATTCAATCCATCCCACAACAACGGATTTTGGACATGTTCATGATTCGCAGCCAAGCCAATGCCCCAAATTTTGTCAACTGGAGAGGCTTCAACCAATACACGCTCATGGGTACTATATAAAAATTGTTTTAATTTTTCATTCTGAGAAAATTTTGCTAAATTTCCGTCGACGACAATCGCATAGCGATGTTTCTTCCAAACATCATCCTCATAATTTTCAACCTGTCGCCCAAGTACCTTAATCCTATCAGGATTCTCTGTTTGTAATATCTTTTGGAAAATTTTTTCATCCGCAAAAAGTTTTGCCTTTTGTGCCATCATATACTGTTCTGTATTTTGATATTGCACACCTTTAACCTCAAATTTTGCAGGAAACCACTGACTAAAACAGCTTTTATCAATCAGATCTTGTACTTTTTGCGTATGCCCCCAAAAGTATAGATATTTATATTGTTGCCCTTTGCGAACGTTTTCCTGCAATTCTTTTAAAAATTGAATATCACCCATCTTTCACCCTTAATTCATCTCGCCTTCAATTCATCTCGTTTTACATCATTTCAAATTTTCTAAAAAATGTCTTATCTGCTTTCTCGTTGTAATATGAATAAATTGAACATGCGCAAATTGAGGATCATTCATTTTATCAATATACTTTTTTCGGTTCTTTTTATAGGTTTTAATCATCCATAAAACAATAGAATCACGTGTAAACATTCGGGAAAAACTTTCAGTATTATTTGAATTTTCCCAAAATGGTTTTTGGCTCAGTGCCCGACCAAATGCACGATGTAAAGACTGAAATAAATTGAGATAAAATGGTAAATCAAGCCAAATTACAGTGTCGCTTGCCTTCCAAGTCAAATGTGTTGTACGACTATAATTTCCATCAATCACATACCCCTGTTTCGTCGGATCCATATCAGCAAAAGCGATAGCTTGTTCAATTTTCTGAAAAAATTCAAAATCAGGAGTTTCCTGCCAATCATCTAACCACAATAAATTATCTAATTCGATATGAGTTAAATTTAATCTTTCTGCCAATTTTCTAGAAAATGTGGTTTTTCCAGATGCCGATGTCCCAATAACATTTATTCTTTTCATCATTTTTATAAATATATACACATAAAAAAGGAGCCCATTTTAGCTACTTTTATTTGATTTAAAACAACTTAATACGATTCACATTAAATAATTGGGCGAATTGTTAAAATAACAGTATGATCATTAGCATGTTGATTAATGTAGTGCTCTAACCCTATCACCTCACCTGTGACCTCTGCATCCGCACCATACATCACCCTTATGGTTTCACCAATGCGAGGCAAGAGCATTAGTTCCACTTCAATTGTGCCCTGCTGTACGCCATGAATGTCTACACGCATGTTTTTTCCTAGCACGATTATTTTTATGTTATCTCTAATGTATGCGAGTACGTATTAAAGTGATAACCTTTTACTGTTAATATTGTGTAATTTTTACTCAAACATTCTCACTTCTATTCATCATAATCCAAATCATCTTCATCAACATTGATAAAATCAGGCTCAGGCATATGCTTAAAACGTACTGCATGAATATGAGTATCTTTTTGCAATTGAGCTTTTGCTACTCGATGCATACCATCCATCACACGCCCATCTATACATAAAATAATTGGGTAACTAAGATCCGCATCCTGAATGAGTTGAATATGTTCAATAATTTGCTGTGTCGTTGGAGAACCTTGAGGAAACCAATAAGCTTCATGAAGTTCTTGAATTTCAGTCAATAAAACTGATTTTACAGACAGGTCTTGCGTTAATTCAACCAAACGATGTACATCCCAAATATAAGTGTTATCACCGACTTTGCGAAAATGGTATTGTTTACGCATTCAACTGTCTCCTATAGTCATTTAAAACAAATAGTATCCATATAAAATCAACATAATATAGAGCAATTCAAATGAAAGACTTCAGCCAGATTCAACTTCATACCATACAATCTGTTTTCACAAAATCTAATACAGGTGAAATTCATTTCGGTGATGTTATTCAGCAATTAATCGCTATTGGTATTGAATCCTATTTTGTCGATTATCGTTGTGGCGAAACCACATATTATTTCCCCAATGGTAAATTTATCCGTCATTCCTTCAAGGCTGAAATTACTGAAATTACACTACATTTTGATCTACAGAAAATCAAACAGGCAATTGCAGGTGCTCAATCTGGACAAGTTATGTATCCACAATTCAAAGAACTCACTTACCTTGCTGGATGTATTGGATATTTTGTATGGATTAAGGGTAAAAATGTGCAGTATTTAGGGCGTCTGGGAGAAGCTCATACTGAGAAATTTCCAGAATCAATATAAGGTTGAGATACCAAAATAAAAAAGACCGCTAAAAAGCGGTCTTTTTTAATCATCAAAGATGATTAAGCAGCTAATGCGCCTTTAGCTTTTTCAGCTAAAGCAGCAAATGCAACTGAGTCATGCATAGCGATGTCAGCAAGTACGCGACGGTCGATGATCACTTGAGCTTTTTTCAAGCCATCGATCATACGGCTGTACGACAAACCATTTTGACGAGCACCAGCATTGATACGTGCAATCCACAAAGCGCGGAATTGACGTTTCTTTTGACGACGGTCACGGTAAGCATATTGACCCGCTTTGATTACTGCTTGGAACGCTACGCGATAAACACGTGAGCGAGCGCCATAGTAACCTTTAGCACGAGCAAGAATTTTTTTATGACGACGATGCGCCTGTACACCACGTTTTACACGAGCCATTTATAAATCTCCTTAGATGTATGGGCACATACGGCGAACTGAAGCAACGTCACTCACGTGAACCATTACACAGCCGCGTAATTGACGAATACGCTTAGCAGATTTTTTGGTCAAAATGTGGCGTTTGAACGCTTGTTTACGCTTGAAACCGTTAGCAGTCGCTTTAAAGCGTTTAGCTGCACCACGGCGAGTTTTCATCTTAGGCATAACAACCTCTTTTGAACACCTGTTCGGAACGTTCGCACCATTGCGATGACGACCTGCAGGTAAGGGAGCCGACATTCTAAAGGATCTTTGCTTAAAACAAAAGCGAAACATGATGCCATTCAACATTTGTTTAGCGTAATTTCCGATCTTAAATTCAGGAATATGTTAAGCCAAATATAATAAAATCTTTATAATCGTCACATCATGATAAAACAAGACCAATATGAACACTGCACATGACGCTTTTGCCGCACTTCGTTATCGTGATTTTTCGATTGTTACAATCAATCAATTTTGTCTGACGCTTGCAATTTTGATCCAAGAAATCATTGTTGCTTATTCTTTGTATCAAATTACTAAAGACCCATTAACACTTGGTTTCATTGGACTTGCTGAAGCCGTCCCCTTTATTGCTTTGTCTCTTTGGGGTGGCTATTTTGCAGATAAATTTAATAAACAAATGATTATGAGAATTTGTCTATTTTTCGCCGTTCCCATGCCTTTAATTTTATGGTGGCTGTTTCATCAGTTCGATCATGGGCAAATTGCTGTAAGTACCCTCTCTTTAGGTATCTATGCAGTAATTTTTGGCTTGGGTACCATTCGTGGTTTTTACAATCCTTCCGCGACTTCTTTAAAGCCTTTTTTAATCCCTCGTGAACTGTATGCCAATGGGGCAACATGGACAACCATTGGTTGGCAAAGTGGCGTAATCATTGGTCCAATGCTGGGTGGTTTCATGCTTGCAGGAATTGGACGTGAAACAAGCCTGCTGTCTGTTGCAGTCTTATTGAGTGTTTGTTTTATTTTAATTTCTTTGCTTTCTAAACGTATGTTCCCGCCTATAGAACACAGCAATTTAAAAGACAGTTTAAGTGAAGGCTTTCGGTTTATTTGGAAAACTAAAATTGTTCTTTGGGCAATTTCTCTTGATTTAGTTTCAGTTCTGTTTGGTGGTGTGATTGCCTTATTGCCTATTTTTGCTGAAGATATTTTAAAAATTGGGCCTGAAGGTTTAGGCTATTTACGTGCAGCTCCCTCTATTGGTGCATTGATCACCATGATTGCGCTAACCAAATTTCCACCTACACATCATGCATGGCGTAATATGCTCCTCGCTGTTGCTGGATTTGGCGTCTTTACCCTCATTTTTGCATTCTCAAATTATCTTTGGTTATCTTTATTTGCCTTAGCCATGACAGGCGCTTGCGATAGTATTTCAGTGGTTGTTCGTCAAACCATTTTACAGATTTATCCGCCTGAAAATATGCGGGGTCGTGTGGCTGCTGTGAATGGTATGTTTGTATCGAGTAGCAATGAACTTGGGGCTTTTGAATCGGGACTTGCAGCAAAATACATGGGAACAATTGCCGCTACAGTTTTTGGTGGTTGTATGACCATTGCTGTTGTCGTTTTAAGTTGGATGAAGACTTCTGACTTATTTAAACTTGATATTACTCAAGCTGAACACCCCGATAAAGACCTTTAAGGTGTACTGTCAACTCATGTGTAAAATAATGATTAAAAACTGGCAATACATAATTTTCTATTGCGATCATTCTCATTTAAGGAAATACTTGACGGCATTTTAAACCTGACATGTTTTGCATCGGTCTGTGCTCTGTGAATATCAACATGAAAAAACTCATTCAACTTACGCTTTTATCTATAAGCAGTGCTTTTAGCTTGGCACATGCAGCAGACTCAAGTCAGTTACAAAAACTTGAACCTGAAACCATTACGGCTGAGTCTACACATCTCACAACACGTATTGAATGGACTCAATTTCCACGCATTCAATACAACAGCTCAGAGCTCTCAGGACAAAATCGTTCTGCAATTATTCGTGTAAAAGCCAATAAACAAGGTCATGTCACTGATGCTGATATTCAAGAAAGTACAGGTGTTAAAGCACTCGATCAAAAACTGATTCGCGCAGTAGAACAAGCTGAAGTTAAACCACATCAAGAAAATGGCAATAAAAAATCTATTGTGGGTTATCAAACATTTACGCTTCGTTTAAAAGATGCGACTGATCAAACTCAAAGTAATGCTGTATGTAAATATAGTTTCAACTCAGAAGTTTGGCATAGGCAGTCCAAAGATAAATCAACAGCATTTAAATACTCGCAACAACCGAGCTTAAGCCTAGATCAAACTCTTTTAAAATTTAAAGATCGTACTGTGAAATTTAAATTTAAGGTCAATAAGCAAGGTGAAGTAACGCAAGTTAAATTGAAAAAACTTTCAGGTGTAAATGCGATTGATCAAGCTGTTTACAATGCCCTTTCAAACAGTAAAGTTGAGTTAAAACGTACTGCATCAACGCTATGGATGTATAAAAAGCATACGTTAAAAGATGAAATTCAGTTCAAAATGGATGATTGTCATTAAAAACAAATCACTCTAGAAAATGCCTAAAAATATCAGGTAGATAAATATATATCTGCCTGTTTTTGCTACAGCAACAATCAATAAAAAACGCCAAAAATTTTCTTTGAATAAACCTGCAATTAGCGTAATTGGATCACCAATAATCGGAGTCCAACTCAGCAATAATGACCAAAAGCCATATTTTTGATAAATCACAGCAGCTTTCAGCATATTCTTTTCTGAAATAGGAAACCATTTTCGATCTTTAAAACGCTCAATGCGTAAACCTAAAAACCAATTCACACATGAACCTAAAATATTTCCAACAGATGCACAAATCAATAATAAAGCAACAGAATAGTGGTCTTGCCACAAAAGCCCAACCAATATGGCTTCAGATTGCAAAGGAAGTAAAGTTGCTGCACCAAAAGCAGAAAGGAATAATAAGAAATAAGCCATCGTAATCAACTTACTTTTTTGAGATCATAAAGACATAAAACAAAAGAGATTATCCTCAAAATGTATAAAATAATTTTCTTAACCATACTTTTAGTCGCTTTATCAACATCAAGCATAGCCAATGAATACTCTCAAAAAGCTGAAATTGTCACATATGAACAAGTTCAGTGGTTGCAAAAACCGCATTTAAAAAACCATGACTTATTTAACTTTCCCACAGGAAATTATGAGCTTACTGTCAGAATAAACGCTAATTCAGAAGGAATAATTAAAAGTATCTATATTCTTAAAAGTTCAGGATTGAGTCAACTCGATCAGTATGTGACAGAACAAGTCCATAAAGCGAAATTTAAACCCTATACGAAAAATGGTATCGCATCTGATTTCAATGTAGAACAGCCCTTTGTTGTCATTATTCCTAAAATACAAGAGAAATCATGGTGGCAAAAAATTTTATGGTATTAATTTCAGTATAAACCTTCATGAATAAATACTTTATTAATAGGCTCAACTTTTTTATTTAAATTTATAATTAAAAAAACAACAAGATAAAAAGTTAAGCATAAAATGCTCATTAAGAGAAAAATAATGAACCCCAAATACCGCATTGGTATTGTAAAATACGATAAAAACTCACTGTAACGATTAAGCATTCAAAGGAAATAAAGAAATGTCCAAAAAATATTTACGTCACCTTCATTTCCTTATCCAACATTGTTATCTACACATCATAAGTTGAGCATTTTTTTCGTTTTACGATACTGAATATTTGAAGCAATCAATGCAATTAGAATCGCTCCGATCCGCACCCATTGATAACGCTGTGCAATTGAGTCAAGAATAGTACGAACTATCGTTGGATCTTGTGATGAAATATGTGGATAAACACTTTGAATATGAATAATTTCAGCAATATATAAAATTAAACAGGCAACAATACCAGCAATAATACTCCAATAAATTTTTGAATTGGTTTCTAAAATTTTCGTAAAATTTAAAAAGAAATCTTTCATCACCAATACCTACCGATCAATCATCATGAATCTAAAAAAAAACCACTCAAAGTGGTTTTTAATTTTAACACAAAATATTTACTAAACTTTTATGGATAATGCTCTTTGCACCGCAGGACGTGCCGTTAAACGCTCGACATATTCTTTCACATAAGGATAATCATCAAGATCAATCTGTTGCCATTCATGACGTAGCACCCAAGGAAGAATTGCCATATCCGCAATCGAGTATTCCCCTGCTACATTTTTTTGACCAATCAATTGTTTATTCAGCACAGCATAGAGTCTTTTTGTTTCAGTTACATAGCGATCAATCGCATATGGTATTTGTTCTTTGGCGAATTTTCCAAAATGATGATTCTGCCCAAGCATAGGTCCAAAACCACCCATTTGCCACATTAACCACTGTTCAACTTCAACACGGTCTTGTTCATTTTCAGGATAATACAAACCTGTTTTACGACCTAAATATTGTAAAATTGCACCCGATTCAAACACAGAAATCGGCTCACCATTGGGACCATTTTGATCGACGATTGCAGGAATTTTATTGTTTGGAGAAATCCGTAAAAAATCAGGTTGAAATTGATCATTCTCTAAAATATTGATGGGAAATATTTGATATTCAAGCCCCATTTCTTCTAAAGCAATCGTAATTTTATGACCATTGGGTGTACCCCAATAATATAAATCAATCATGTTGGTTACCTTTTGCCTTTATCGTTTTTTACATCACATTATTGAACTTTATCGCTAGTTATAGCATGTTTCATTACAATAAACAGTAGAATTTATTCTAATTAATTCTTCCATTTAACAACCCACTATTAAGAAAATTTATTTTTTTTAATTTTTTTCTTGAAATCTAAAAAAGCAATCCTATATTTAAAGTACAGCAATAATTGCTGTAGGTTCTGCAAATGCAGAGACAAAAATATTATTTATATAACTTTGCTAATTTTAGGAGGTTCTATCAATGAGCAATTTAAGTCTCAGCCCATTATTCCGTCGTAGTATTGGTTTTGACCGACTCAATGACTTGTTCGATTATGCTATGCAAAGTGAAGTATCAAATTATCCGCTATATAATATTGAAAAAACGGGTGACAATAACTATCGTATAGTTGTGGCTACAGCAGGTTTTACTGAAGATCAAATTGAGATCAATCTTGAAAACCAAGTGCTCACTATTACAGGTAAAGCAACTGAAGAAAAGTCAGATACGACGGTTGAATTTTTACACAAAGGTATTTCTGATCGTTCATTTAAACTATCTTTACGCTTAGATGAACATATTGAAGTACAACGAGCAGACTATGATCATGGTTTGTTAAAAATAGAATTGAAACGTATTATTCCTGAAGAAAAGTTACCTCGGCATATTCCAATTAGCCGAAAAGTAACACAACAACTTGCTTCACCTGAAGTAAAATAAAAGCTATAAAAAAAGCACTGCTTATGCAGTGCTTTTTTTAAATCAAAGAGCGATTACTTTTTCTTTTTAGGACCAAGTAACATACCCATTTGACGACCTTCCATTTTTGGTGATTGCTCAACGATACCAAACTCAGCAACATCAGCTTCAATTTTTTGCAATTGAGCTAAGCCGATTTGTTGGTGAGCCATTTCACGACCACGGAAACGTAAAGTAATTTTGACTTTATTACCTTCTTCTAAGAAACGAAGAATAGCACGCAGCTTGATATTGTAGTCACCAATGTCAGTACCTGGACGCAACTTAATCTCTTTGACCTGAACCTGATGCTGTTTCTTTTTAGCATCTTTCTGTTTTTGCTTCAGATCAAATAAATGTTTGTTGAAATCCATGATTTTACAAACAGGTGGTTCTGCATTTGCCACAATCTCAACAAGGTCAAGATCTACTTCTTCAGCAGCACGTAGCGCTTCAGCAAGTGAAACGATACCTTTTTGTTCACCATCTGCGGCAACAAGACGGACTTCTTTAGCCTTAATCTCATCATTTAATGCAGGGCGATTGCTTTTAGCACCTTGTTGTTGGTTACGGTCAGGCTGTTTAATCTTTCTTACTCCACAATATACCGGCCACGTTCGGCTACGGCTACTTTCACTAGGTCAATAAATGCATCAACTGACATAGTCCCTAAATTTTGTCCAGAACGGGTACGAACATTTACAGTACCTTCTTCTACTTCACGATCACCAAGAACCAATAAGTATGGAATACGTTCTAAAGTACGCTCACGAATCTTAAAGCCGATTTTCTCATTTCTCAAGTCTGAAATTGCTCGAATTCCATTTTCTTTGAGTTTTGCGACCACTGACTCGCATGCAACCGCTTGAGAATCGGTAATATTCATGACACATGCTTGCATTGGTGATAACCAAGGTGGCATGAATCCTGCGTAATGTTCAATCAGTATACCAATAAAACGCTCAAAACTGCCAAGAATTGCACGATGCAACATCACAGGATGGTCACGATCGTTATCTTCAGTTACATAAGATGCATCTAAGCGTAATGGTAAGTTGAAGTCACACTGAATTGTACCACATTGCCAAACACGACCTAAGCTGTCTTTAAGTGAAAATTCAATTTTTGGACCATAGAATGCACCTTCACCTGGTTGAAGCTCCCAATCTAAACCTGCTGCATTTAATGCATCTTCAAGTGATTTTTCAGCAACATCCCAAAGTTTATCATCACCCACACGTTTTTCAGGACGTGTCGACAATTTCATTTGTACATCTTCAAAACCAAAATCTTTGTAGACATCCAAAGTTAATGCAATAAAATCTGCAACTTCTTGACCAATTTGTTCAGTCGTACAGAAGATATGCGCATCGTCTTGAGTAAAGCCACGTACACGCATAATGCCGTGTAGTGAACCCGATGGTTCGTTACGGTGACATGAACCAAACTCAGCTAAACGAATTGGAAGATCACGATAAGACTTCAAACCTTGGTTAAACACTTGAACGTGACATGGGCAGTTCATCGGTTTAACCGCATAATTACGGCTTTCAGAATGTGTCGTAAACATGTTGTCTGCATAATTTGCAGCATGACCTGATTTTTCCCACAACGTAAAGTCTACAATTTGTGGAGTTTTAATCTCTTGATAGCCATTGTCTTGCTGAATTTTACGCATGTACTGTTCAAGTACTTGGTAAATTGTCCAACCATTTGGATGCCAGAACACCATACCTGGTGCTTCTTCTTGCATATGGAACAAGTCTAAAGCTTTACCAATTTTACGATGGTCACGCTTTTCAGCTTCTTCAATACGTTTTACATATGCAGCTAATTCTTTCTTGTCTGCCCAAGCTGTACCGTAAATACGTTGTAGTTGTTCATTCTTCGCATCACCACGCCAGTAAGCACCAGAGATTTTAGTGAGTTTGAATGATTTTAAGAATTTAGTATTTGGAACGTGCGGACCACGGCACATATCTAAATAATCTTGATGGTAATACAAGCCCATTTGTGTTTCTTCAGGCATGTCGGCAATCAAGCGTAATTTGTATTCTTCACCACGTGCTGTGAATTCTGCAATCACTTCGTCACGAGGAGTCATTTTTTTGATAACTTCATAATCTTGATCGATGAGCTTTTTCATACGCTCTTCGATTGCAGCCATGTCATCTAAAGTAAATGGGCGTGGCATCCAAATATCATAGTAGAAACCTTCTTCAATGACAGGACCAATCACCATTTTAGCTTCTGGGAAAAGTTGTTTTACTGCATGACCTACCAAGTGAGCACATGAATGACGAATGATTTCCACACCTTCTTGATTTTTAGGTGTAATAATTTCAAGCGTAGCATCTTCGGTAATGAGGTCACTTGCATCAACCAAACGACCATTTACTTTTCCTGCAACTGTATTTTTTGCAAGACCAGGTCCAATACTCTGTGCTACTTCCATAACAGAAACAGCTTGGTCAAAACTTTTTTGATCGCCATTTGGCAATGTGATAATAGGCATAAAAAATCCTTAAGGAGTGATGCCCCGTACCATGGAGCATGTCACCGCGAGATTATGATCGAGACGAGCTCAAAAGATAAAATCGGTGGAACAAAATTAAAGTCCGTAGAATTTTACACCTTTAATGCAGTTTGATAAACCATTAGCTACATCTTACCCTTAGCTATTCTTAAAAAAATCGATTAAAGTCATCTCTAAATATGTTTCGCCTCAATGATAACAATTACTCTCTAAAAGTTTCCCATGCTTCAAAAACATTATTTTTATAACAATAAAGCTGAGAAAATTGCGGAATAATTGCTTCACTTTGCGTTGGTCTTAAAAAAACATAATCATCGACATCAATTTGAGTTGTTTTTGAAACATTCACTAACTCTTGATTAGAACTTCGTCCGTACAACAAATGTGGATGCGCTCCTTTCGGATAAACATAATCTGCCATCCAATATCCACCATAAATAAATAAAGCTTTATCTTTATGGGGTAATTTACTCAGCAATGGCATTCCTGGTAATTCTGTATTTTCAAGCACTTTTAGCACTGGACTAGCAATCCATAAGGCGGGCTTTAACGCTTCTAAATGTGTACTGTCAAAATCACTTGGTTTGAGTAACATTGAACCAAAAGATAGATCATTACAAACACTTTGTTTCACGTGAAAATTAAAACTTGGACTACCACCACCATTTAAACAAAGTTCCTCATGCCAAAGCTGCGGAAATTGTGCTTGAATAATTTCTATAAAATGTTGATAAATTTGCTGTGATTCAGCATATGCCACATCGGCTTTTTTGATAATAGAAGGTAGTTTGGTCACATGTGCATCGTAGCCCATTAGACCACTGAATTTAAGCTGTTCAGGATGTGCTTCTATGATTTTCAACAGTGCAACCAATTCTTGTGCACTTGATACTCCCCCTCTGTGTAATCCCACATCAATTTCAATATTGATCTGTAACCTTACAGCATAACGCCTTGCGATATCCAAATAAGCAATTAAACGCTGTGGTGTATCGACAATCCATTGAATATTTGAAGTATTCCAAGATGTAAATCTCAGATAAAAATATTCAACAGTACTTGCAGGCATAGGCTTCCCCATCAATACATCTGCCGAGCTAAAGCTTTCTAAAATGGGTAAAATTTGCGGTAAATGAAATACCATAAAGCGTTGTGTTTGAAAATGTGTAGCGACAGTTTGCAGAAGTTGTAAACTCGCTAAAGACTTCACTACCAAACGTGGTTTTAAATGCTTATTTTTATGTAGCTGTTGCTCTGCATGCTGTATATTTCGTTTAAGTTGATCCTCATCTAGAATTAAACGAGGTAAACCGAATGCTGAATGACGCAAATCCTGATTTAATTGTTGAAAAAAGGCATGTGCTTGAGCATTTTTAACCATTTCATTTCCTTCGTTATTTTCTATAATTTTCTTTAACAGTTATTGACTATAAAATAGCTTTTGTAAATATGGATTTAAAAACTTTTTACTTGGATCAAGCTGTTCACGAATCTGCATAAAATCACCCCATTTAGGATATAGCTCACGTAATTGTTGATGATTTAGCGTATGCATTTTGCCCCAATGTGGTCGCCCTTGATACTTACGTAATATCGGCTCAATAACATTGAATAGCAAATATGGATCTTGTTTATAGTATTGATGCACTGAAATGGAGATCGAATCTTGCTGATAAAAAGGACTCAACCAAATATCATCACTTTTCACAAAGCGAAATTCTAAAGGGAAAAAAGTCTGTACTTTATGCTTTCGCATCACCACTAAAATTTCTTGCAAACACGCTAAACCTTGATCGACAGGAATTTGATATTCCATTTCATTAAAACGTGTATTGCGTGGTGTTGGAAAAATCTGACTCGACCAATCAATAAAAGTCGTCGGTTTTACAAAGACACCTAATAATTTTTGCAAATACGGATTAGCCGATGGAAAGGCTTTACTTATTTCAGAACATATCGTCAGTAAACCATCTTCCGATGGCCAAGATTTTTTGCGAGGTTGAATTTCCTCATCAGTCATATCCAAAGTTTTCAACATGAGTTGAGCATTGTGTGAAAAGACAAAACATTCAATATGCCGATGCTCGGTTTTCCATTGTTGAATATTCGTCAGCATATCGGTCACAGGACAGAGTTTCACATGCTCTTTGAGTTTATAACGTGGCTTATTTTGCATAGTAATTTTGGTCAAAATCCCTAGACTGCCGAGCGATACACGTCCTGCATTAAAAATATCGCTATTTTCCGTAGGACTGCATTGCAACAATTCACCCGATGCTGTGAGCAATTCAAACTGCTCTACATAACCTGAAATACAATACAAATCTGCGCCTGTACCGTGTGTTCCTGTTGACACGGCACCAGCTAAACTTTGCTGATCAATATCGCCTTGTTGCATCAGCGATTGATTCAGTGGCTGTAAAAATTGATCTAAATCATACAGTCGAGTCCCTGCTAATATTGTTGCTGTGCATTGTTCTTGTTCAACATGTTCTACACCTGATAAGTGATCAAGTGACAATAAAGTTGCATCTGTTGCCACTAAAGGCGTGAATGAATGGCTTGCCCCTGCGACACGAATTTTGTCATGATCTCGGACAATGATTTTGAGTTCATCAATATTGTGCGGTTTAAAAATTTGCTGTGGATTTGATGTTTGAAATCCCGACCAATTGTTCCATGTATATTTTTTTAATATGCTCATTGGCTACTCCTTAGCCCTTATTTTCCTACGATGTGGATATTGCGGATGGCTTTGTTTATTCATCTTGATATCAATTTTGAGTGACGGCTGTTTTAGAATTACCCCGATTGGTGCGTAAGTCTAATTCAGCTTTGATTACGTCTTTTGGGCGAGTGACTGCATCATAGTGCCGTTGCTCTTGAGGTATACTAAATTGCTGAGCAAGTTGTTGATAAACTGTCTGAAATGCTGCATGTGTCCATTGACCATATAAAGTATGACCACCCTCATAGGCTTGTTGCTGATATTCCTCATACGTCGTGATATAGCCCATATAATCATTACAATACGATGCCAACCAAACCTGATCTGCCGAAGTCGATAATTGGTGTTTCACTGTTTGTACTAAACGAGCACCTGCCACTGTAGTAATTTCACCCGCACAACAAATCAGACTAAGTCGCCCAATTTTTATTATTTGTAAAGGAATAACCTGTGGAACCAATAAACTTTCTTTAATTGCTCCTGCTTTATATTGACGATTCATCTCAGCAATTACAGGATCAAAAATACTTGGAACAACATCCAAAGATTTCCCTAAAAGCCGATGATCACCTGCTTCAATCACAATATTTTTCACCCCTTGCGATGCATACAGCGCTTTGTGCTTTTCATATTCAACAGAGGTTGTATTTTTTAAACGCTTTATACGCAATGCTTTAGAAGCAAGATGCATGATATGAATAATCGCTTTTGGCGCACCCAAACCATCCACGGGTGTTCCTGCAAAAAAAGGGACACCGTGGCATGGCTGACTTGTTTTCTGCCTCAATTGCCCAAATGCAAACTCTGGTGAAATTTCAACATTAGCCAAATCGCTATACATTAGGATTGCATCAATACCTCCCTCAATAAGTTGTGTATTTTCAATATTTAGAGCTTGAAGGGCTTGTTCTGCCTGATATTGTCCATTTTTCTGGGCATATAAATATTCTTGCTCGCATTTAATTTTTTGACGAATTTTTAACTGATTTTTACCATGAAAATGTGGGGATACATCCCCCGCTGTCGCCTGTGCAAAAATAGCTATAGCATCATCAGATTGAGTCAATTGCAGTAATTGCTGTTCTGCAAATGCAGCGGCATAACCTTTATTGTCACCATCGTGGGCATTTAAGGTATTACCTAAACAAGTCGCATGCACACCAAAGAACGAAATGAACGATTGTAATTTTCCTTGCCGATAAAACCCGAGTAATTGCATTTCACGTTGAATAGCTAAATGGGTTTGCTGCTCAGTTTTTTGTTCAACATCTGTATTTCGGTTATATGCCTGCAATGAACGATTCCATGCCACAGGAGTTTCAGGCAAAAATGCCGTAGATGTCATACGAATTTCAGTATCTTGTGCAGATGCAATCGCTTGAACAACACTCTCAACAATCGAATTCACTATCGCTTGTAAATACTCAGGAACAAATCCTGGTGTTGGCATATTATATAAAGCCTCAAAACCGCAACCACCGGGTGCTGAATGTGTATGTGTTGCCATTAAAGCGAAATAGCTCTCTTGAAATGCTGTTCCCAATTGTTGTTGTAATTGCTGCACTACCCCTTGACGCATCGCATAAGTAATGCAGCCCAAATCTACACAACACAATAATAAACGCTGCCCAGATGCATCTTGAATACTAAAACTTCGTGCATAAAGTGCGGTTCTTATTGTTGTTGCACGATGCGTCCACATACCATAACCAAACATTGCATAACCTGTTGGCTCAATTTTTATTTCTTGTTTATTCCAACCCACATGATACATAGACCATCCCTGATATTTTAAACCCATAAATCCTGATTGAAAGTTAAGCAGATTTATGCAATATACAATAGGGGAAACTATCATAAAAATAGGGGGCAAATCGGACACATGCCATATCATCATCTACATAAAAATCAAACACATTTCATGCCTCCTACACTCATTTCAGGCTTAATTCATTATGCTGAACAACATCAACTCGATTATTCTTCATGGTTTGATGGGCTAGATATTCATCTTAATCAACTTCGCCAAGGTGAAGGTTTCCTTGATTTCCAAACCATCAGTCACATCATTCAACGTGCGGTAGAGCACCATGACCCCAAATTACCTCTAGGTTTACTGATTGGTAGTAATGAAGCATTAATTTCAATGGGAATTTTAGGCTTTACCATGCGCTCATGTAGAAATATTGAAGAGGCATTAAACCTTGGCCTGCATTACCATCCTATTTCAGGAAGCGCACTCGATTTACACGTTCAAATTAACCATCAAATTTTAGAACTGACTGTTACCGAACGACAGCCCAATGCTTTTCTTCTGCCTTTTTTCTGTGATGAAGTGCTTGCAAGTATTACCACTTTTTTAAAAAGCATGATTGGGGAGCACAAGAGTTTACTGAGCATTGAGTTAAGTTATGCAGCCCCTGAGAATATTTCGCTTTATCAAGATATTTTTAACTGTCCGATCAGCTTCAATGCAACTCGAAACTGTATTCGTTTTGATGCCAATATTCTAAGTCATCCCTTAAATAGTCACAGCCCTGCGAACTATATGGCAGCGATTCAAATTTGCGAGCAAACTTATGCTTCTTTTCAAAAGATGAATCAACCTGATTACCATCAAAAAATTTATCATCTCATTGAACAACATTTACCTGAACGCTTAAATATGGAGCACATTGCACAACTTTTTAAGATCAGCGAACGACAACTACGCCGAATTCTACTGATTGAAGGTCTAAATTTTCAGAGTATTCGTCAAGAGGTTTTACAAGACAAAGCAATGCAATTAATGAATAATAACTGCTCTATTACTGATATTAGTACGCAATTGGGTTTTAGTGAACTACGTGAATTTAGACGGGCATTTAAAAAATGGACGGGAGAAGCACCATTAAATTATAAAAAAACTAAACTGCTTAGTTCAGTTTTTTAAACCATGATCAATCGACATCATTAACCAACTTATTAAATTCAAATAATAACCATAAATATCATAAACTTAAAATATAAAACCTGATATTTTATTACACATAAAATCTCTCATTATTTCAACATAAAAGATACACCCGACTAAAGAATAAATGCATTCGCATCAAAGAATGCATATCTTTTAAACACGGAAATACAATAAATATAGATGGAGTTGAACATGGTTAGTGCTTACGATGAATTACCTCGCACGACAGCAAATTTTGTTGCATTATCGCCTTTGCGTTATTTAGAACGTGCTGCATACATTTATCCATATCAGGATGCGATTATTCATGGTGAGCGCCGTATTTCATGGCGCGATACTTATACGCGCTGTCGCCAATTTGCAGATCAATTGCAAAAATTGGGGATTGGTAAAAATGATACTGTTTCAGTTTTATTGCCCAATATTCCAGCCATGATTGAAGCACATTTTGCTGTACCCATGGCAGGTGCAGTACTCAATACACTCAACACTCGCCTTGATGCAAAAACGCTTGCATTTATGATTGAGCATGCAGAATCTAAAGTTTTGCTGGTCGATCCTGAATTTGCAGCGGTAGCTCAAGAAGCACTAGCTCTAGTTTCACAAGAAATTTTCGTGATTGATGTTGCTGATGTTGAATATGAAAATCATGCAACAGCAATCAGCATTGGTCAGATTCAATATGAAGATTGGCTCCAAGCAGGTGATGAAAATTTTGAATGGAAGTTGCCTAATGATGAATGGGATGCGATTAGCCTGAACTACACATCAGGTACAACGGGTAATCCAAAAGGCGTGGTGTATCACCATCGTGGTGCGTATATTAATGCTGCAAGTAATATTATTGCCTGTGGAATGACCCCACGCTGTAAATATCTATGGACACTCCCACTCTTCCATTGTAATGGTTGGTGTTTTGCTTGGACAATTGCTGCGAATGGCGGTACCAATATTTGCTTACGAAAAGTCGATCCTATACTTGTTTATCAATTGATTGATCAACACAAAGTTGATTATTTCTGCGGTGCACCTATTGTACTTTCTATGCTGATCAACACACCAAAAGCACAACAAATTAAATTTAATCATCGTGTAGAAGTAATGGTTGCGGGTGCAGCACCTCCTGCGGCAATTATTGAAGGCATGCATCATATTGGTGTACAAGTGAATCATGTTTATGGCTTAACTGAAACCTATGGTCCATCTGCACTTTGTGCTTCACAAGCAGGTTGGAGTGAGCTTTCCATTCAAGAGCAAGCCCAATTGCACTCACGTCAGGGTGTCCCATATCCGCTACAAGATGGTATGCGTGTACTTGATCCTGAAACCATGCAACCCGTTCCCAATGATGGCACAACCATGGGAGAAATCATGTTCCGTGGTAACATTGTAATGAAAGGTTATTTAAAAAATACCCAAGCCACTGAAGATGCCTTTAAAGGTGGATGGTTTCATACAGGTGATCTTGCTGTTTGCCAACCTGATGGCTATGCAAAAATCATGGATCGCTCAAAAGATATTATTATTTCAGGTGGTGAAAATATTTCATCCCTTGAAGTCGAAGAAGTACTTTATACCCATCCTGCCATTATGACTGCTGCTGTAGTTGCAAAACCTGATCCACGTTGGCAAGAAGTTCCATGTGCTTTTATTGAACTTAAACAAGGTGCTGAGACTACACCTGAAGATGTAATTGAGTTTTGTAAGCAACACTTAGCACGATTCAAAGTACCTAAAGATGTCGTAATTGGGGATATTCCAAAAACATCAACAGGTAAATTACAAAAATTTATTTTACGAGAATGGGCAAAAGAACGCTCAGTAGGTGAATTTAGCTAAGATTCCCCTCTTCATTTGATTCAATAAAGAAGTCAGTCACTTGAGAGTGGCTTTTTTTATTGACTTTATATCGCGTACAAATAACTTAATTTTTTTCTATTTTCTAAAAATCAAGCAAAAAAAAGCGACTCATTTGAGTCGCTTTTTTTCAATCATTAATCATCGAAATGATTATTGACCTACAGTACGGCTACCAGAAATCGTCGCGAATACACGACGGTTCATAGCACGACCTTCTTTAGTTTTGTTGTCAGCAATCGGTTGATCCCAAGCGAAACCTTGAGTAGACAAACGAGAAGCATCAACGTTGTATTCATTTACAAGTGCAGATTTAACAGAGTTAGCACGAGCTAAAGATAAACGTTCGTTTAACTTACGTGGACCAGTGTTATCTGTATGACCTTCAATACGAGCAGTCGCATTCGGGAATTCAGCTAATTTTTCAGCTACTTTCGCAACTTCTGGTTTGTATTGATCTTTGATGTTTGATTTGTTTGTATCAAAGAACACACGAAGTTCCATGTTCAAATCTTCAACAACTGGCTCAGCTGGAGCAACAGGCATTGGAGCTGGTTCAACTGGAGCAACTTCTACTACAGGAGCAGCAGGCTTCAAGTGACCACCAAGAACTACGTTAAGACCAGCTAAAGCTGTATAACGCCAGTATTTTTCATCAAAGTCATAAGTACTACGAGCTTCTGTACGAAGAGAAAGAACATCGTTCAAACGCCAAAATACACCTGCACCAGCATTACCGATAGTATCTTTTTTATCATCAGGACTATATGAACCAAAATCAGTTTTAGTTTGACCAGCACCTAACAATACATAAGGTTTGATTTTGCTATCATAATTTTTAGTGATCAAATCAGAAGTAGCATAAAAGTTACCAGCAATAGTACTTTGCTTGTATTCAGCACCACCAGTATTACCGTCTAAATCACCCTTAACTTGATTATATTCAGCTTCAAAGCCTAACCAAGGCGTAAGTTCAACACCAAGTGCAGCACCAACGAATAAATCGTCTTGTAGTTCAGCACTAGAAGTTAACTTATTGTTGTTATGATCAGTGTCTTGGACAGTATAACCAACCATTAATGGGGTTACAGTTATGCCAGCATTAGCTGCAACTAAAGGTGCAGCAACAAGCATAGCTAGTGCGATACGACTCAATTTCATGGATATCCTCCAGAGATAACAATTGTTGTTCAAGCTCAGCCTAAATATTTCGGCTTCCTGAGATAAGCTTTCTATCTATACCCCAGTATTATTTTTAAGCTACTCACGTTGAATCATACAAACACTTAGCAAATTTTCCAAGTGCTTGATAACTTTAATCAAGCAAATTATTGACAAAATTACTTACAATTTCCGTTGTAATTCGGTAATTTTTTACTCAATTTTATAACGATTATAGCTTAGTCTTCCTAATCACTGTATTTTAACAGCAATCGAAAGCGATAGTAATAAATATTTTATTATGAAAGCCTTCGATAACAAATATAAATTAAAAAGCAAATTAGTTAAAGAACTATAAAAAATAAATTGGATAAAAACATGTACTTATATTATAAACAACGTGCTTTTACGTTGATTGAGCTTGTCATCACTATTGCTGTACTCTGCATTATTGCGACGTTTGCACTGCCGATGTATCACAAATTACAAGAAAACTTAGAGCTAAATAGAGTACCTGCACTCGTCCGCCAACAAGTCGCTTTAGCTAAGACTCAAGCTTCTACTCATCATAATACAGTTGTAATGTGCTCATCTGAACACATGGAAAAGTGTGAAATCAACCAATGGCACAACGGAATAATTATTTTCTCAGACACTAATAACAATAAAATAATTGACAATAATGAAATAATTTATTCTACGCTGAAAACTGAAATTCGTTATGGTACTTTTCGCTTTATCAACAATGCCACCAATACTAAAAATACCCTCACCTTCCAAGGTGATACAGGTCTACCACGTGGTGCAGCGGGCGGATTCCACTACTGTAGTTTTAATGATAAACAGCAATATAATTACTATCCAGTGAGTCCAATGGGTCACGTTCGTATTGATAAATCTGATAAATGCAATTAGAACCCATGGGTTCAGTTTCTCGATTTAGTTCGGACTTTTATCCTGAGTAAATTGCAATATACTGCTAGCGTTTAAGATGGAAACAACACATTAGGAGAGACAAATCATGACTGACATCGTCATTGTTAATGGTGCCCGTACAGCAATGGGTGGATTCCAAGGTAGCCTTACAAGTGTCACAGCACCACAACTCGGCGCTGTAACCATTAAAGAAGCTGTTGCTCGTGCGGGATTACAACCTAATGATGTACAAGAAGTCATTATGGGTTGTGTTCTTCCTGCAGGCTTAAAACAAGGTCCAGCACGCCAAGCAATGCGTCAAGCGGGCTTACCTGATTCAACCGGTGCTGTAACCATTAACAAATTATGCGGTTCAGGTATGAAAGCCGTCATGCAAGCGGCTGATGCGATCAAAGCTGGTTCAGCAGATATAATTGTTGCTGGTGGCATGGAGTCGATGACCAATACACCATATATCTTGCCAAAAGCACGTGCAGGTTATCGTATGGGACATGGCGAAGTGAAAGACCATATGTTCTTTGATGGACTAGAAGATGCTGAAACGGGTCGTCTTATGGGCTCTTTTGCGCAAGACATGGCAAATACCCGTGGCTATACACGTGGGCAAATGGACGAATTTGCTATTCGTTCTTTACAACGTGCTCAAAAAGCGATTACCGAAGGTTATTTTGCAGATGAAATCGTTTCTGTAACCGTATCAGGTCGTAAAGGTGATGTGGTTATTGATAAAGATGAACAACCTTTCAATGCCAATATTGAAAAAATTCCAACCTTACGCCCTGCTTTTGCCAAAGACGGTACGATTACCGCTGCCAATGCAAGTTCAATTTCAGATGGTGCATCTGCATTGGTACTTACAACAGCCGATCATGCTGCAATTAAAAGTTTAAAACCATTGGCAAAAATTGTGGCCTACGCATCAAATTCTCAGCATCCATCAGAATTTACTATTGCACCTGTGGGCGCAATTGAAAAAGTTTTGAAAAAAACAGGTTGGGATGCACAAGAAGTTGACCTTTGGGAAATCAATGAAGCCTTTGCAATGGTGACTATGGCAGCAATGGATGAGTTCAAACTTGATGCTGAAAAAGTCAACATTAATGGTGGCGCATGTGCGCTTGGTCATCCAGTTGGTTCTACAGGATCACGTATTATTTTGACACTGATCCATGCATTAAAACGTACAGGTGGTAAGAAAGGTATTGCAGCGCTGTGCATCGGTGGTGGTGAAGCTACTGCAGTAGCGATTGAAATTCTTTAATTTATTTTTAAATTAAAACTGCTATAAAAAATCCCTCGCCCATTGAGGGATTTTTTATATTTATAATTTTTATATTCTTATTTCCCATTCACATTTAAATACATAAGATTCATCTTTTTTTAAGATTTATTCTGCTAAATTAAATGCCTCAAAACAATAAACAAGGCTTACCATGCAACTTAATCATTATCTCAATTTCCAAGGTGAAACCGAAGCTGCCTTTCTTTTTTATCAATCCGTTTTTGGAGGTGAGTTTTCTTTTCTCAAACGTTATTCAGAACTACCTGATGTACAAGTTTCTGAACATGAGCAAGATTATCTCTTACATATTTCACTACCCATTAATGAATTTACCGTATTGATGGGTTCTGATACCACTGAACAGTTTTGTGCACAAAGCCATCCCTCTTTCAGCAAAGGTAATAATCACTATATTTCAATCAACTTAGAGGCACATGAGGTCGAAGAAGCTAGACGTTTATTTCAAAAACTATCCGTAAACGGTCAAATTGAAATGGCTTTAGCAGAAACATTTTGGGGAGCTTTATATGGAGCATTCACCGATCAATTTGGCATTAAATGGATGGTCAATTGCCAACTTAACGCTGAATAAACTGGCATTTTCAATATAATTTTGACTAACCACAGCCTATGGACTGTGCAAAATATCGGTTATAGTGTAAAGAAAATAACTCTCTTGCGACAAAAATGATTACAGGCTTAAGTCACACATTACTGATTATTTTAATTACGATTCTCACCTCCATTGCGGCATGGCAACATCGTAATATTATGAATCGACTGATTTTTAATATATCAGCCATTAAACATGGACAATATGACCGCTTTCTCACACATGGATTCATTCATAATGACGGCGTTCATCTTTTCTTTAATATGTTTACGTTGTATTTCTTTGGGCGACATGTAGAGTGGTTTTTTAGAGACTATTTACATGGCATGGGCTTTGTCCTTTTTTATTGTAGTGCAATTATTATTGCGGCAATTCCTGGTTATTTACACAATAGAAATTTCAATGCTTACCGTAGCTTAGGGGCATCTGGTGCAGTCAATGCAGTTTTGTTTAGTGCAATTCTATTCGACCCATGGAGCATGATTTACCTCTTTTTCATTCCAATACCAGCGATTGTTTTCGGTACCATTTATCTTTGTTATAGTTTTTATGCGCTTCGTACAGGACATTCACCTTCAATTGAACATCGTGCTCATATTACGGGTGCGGCTTATGGTTTTTTAGTCCCGTTATTATTTGAGCCCACACTCGGTACAATGTTCTTCTATAAATTTATTGATACACCCTTATTTTAAAAATAAACGTCCTTTTAAAAACTCGTAATGTTAAATAGAAGTTAAATATTGCATATAAAAAGGTGAACTTTAACATTCACCTTTTTATTCACTTAGACATTTTAGAATTCAATATTTTCATATCATCATCAATTTTGATCTAAACGGAATGAAGTCATTGTAATTGAGCCGCCGACAGCCTGCGTATTAAAAAGACTTAACTCATCTTTATCTTCTTGCAATGCAAGTGCATAAATCATTGGATAATAATGATCAGGTGTTGGAATGGCTAAATGAAACGCTTGCCCTTGCTTATCCCAATTAATCAATGATTGATGGTCATGTTCTAAAAGAAATTTCTGCATTTTCGCATCGGCTTCTAAAGCCCAATCAAAACCATAATAATCATTCATTTGACCGCGCGGAATCAACCTTAAATTATGGACGAGATTACCACTTGCCACAATTAACACACCTTTACGGCGTAATTGGGAAAGTTGTTTGGCTAAATCATAGTGATATTGCGCACCTTGACTATAATCAATACTCAGTTGAACAACGGGAATGGTTGCTTGTGGAAACACATGACAAAGCACGCTCCATGTTCCATGGTCTAAGCCCCATTCGTGGTCTTGGTGAATTTGAATACTTTTTACTTCATCAATGGTTGCATCCACTAAAGATTTATTTCCTGGCGCAGGATACTGCACATCAAAAAGTGCTTGTGGAAAGCCACCAAAATCATGAATGGTTTTCGGCATTTGCATTGCAGTGACAGCCGTCCCACCTTGCGTCAACCAATGTGCAGAAATACATAGAATTGCTGTAGGCTGCGTTTTCAATTCGGCACCGATACTATTCCAAGTGCGTGTAAATTCATTGGTTTGTATTGCATTCATTGGCGAACCATGTCCGAGAAACATCACGGGCATAACATCCGTATTCGGCAAGGTTGCATTCCAACCTTTGAGTAGCGAAAGATCACCTGTGCTTTGATTCAACATTGCATTCACCATAAATTATTTTTATTAATTATGCAGAGATTCATGCTGTAGAAGTAGGCAGTTTTACAACATAGAACATTGCAAATTTAGAACGCCGAGGACTAAAAAAAATTGTAGTGATTAACTTTTTCAAATATTTTTCAATAAAAAAGCCGAATTTTCATTCGGCATTCTACTCAGTTTTCAATAATGGTCTTAAAGTAATTCTTTGCGTAATTGTTCTGGGCTTTTCATCGACAATAAACCTGGCGCAACATCAAATGCTGTTTTCGCACCATACTGTTGCATTTGGTTCAAGCGATAACATGCTCGTGCATACGCAACCAATACGCTCGCAGTAAATTCAGGATTACTCTCCAATTTTAATGAAAACTCAACCACTTGATTCTGTTCATCACTCGTATTACCACTACGAATCACAAAACCACCATGTGGCATTTTTTGATGGTTTTGTTTCAATGTCGCTCCATCAATAAAATTCACAGTCGTGTCGTAATCTGCAAAATAATCTGGCATGGTTACAATCGCTTGTTCGACTATTTTTGCATCCGCACCATCTGCAAGTACCACATAACATTCACGTTGATGTTTTTCTTTAGTCGTTAAAGTTGGACGCACACCACTACGTACTTTTTCAATCGCATCTGTCGATGGAATTGTATATTGCACGCCTGCTTTCACGCCATCTATACGACGGATTGCATCTGAATGCCCTTGGCTTAAGCCTTTCCCCCAAAAGGTATACGTTTCCCCGTCAGGTAATAAGGCTTCACCAAATAAACGGTTAATTGAGAACATCCCTGGATCCCAACCAATTGAAATCATCGCTGTTTTTTTATTAGCAATCGCAGGTGCATCTACCGCCGCAAAATATTCTGGAATACGAGCATGCGTATCAAAGCTATCTACTGTATTGAACTGACTCGCTAGAATCGGACCTTGTTGTGGCAAATCATCTTTAGAGCCCCCACATAAAATTAAAACATCAATTTCATCTTGGAAATCACTTAATGAATCCATAGCATAAACTTGCGTTTCCACAAAACATGGAGAAACCATTTTTGGTTCACGACGGCTAAAAATACCGACTAATTGTAAATCTGGATTTTTTTGAATCGCAGTTTCAACACCACGCCCAAGATTGCCATAACCAGCAATACCAATACGAATAGAATTTTGCATAAGAATGATGTCACTTAGTAAATAAAAAGACTAAAAATAAAAGTGAATGCCGAACCTTTTTAAATCAGGTATGAACTTTTATTTTGAATATTCCAAAAACAATAAACCTATTGCCTTAAACTTAGGTAACCCCATATTACATGAGCACGCACCAAAATGGAGCATCATCAACTATATAAAAAATATCTAAATCTTTATTCAACACCACAAAATAAAAAGCCTGCATTATGCAGGCTTTTAGTGATCAAACAGAATTAAGCACCTGTTTGATAACTTGCTTTATCAACAGCAGTAGATGCTTGGTACGGATTTTTAAAATCATTCAAACCTGAAGCAGCCTCTTGAATATCTTTACCTTCTTTAATGACGAAAGTATCAAAACCTGAGCGCTTCATATAATTCAAGACATCTTTAAAAACATCGCCTGTTGCACGAAGCTCGCCTTGGTAGCCTTGACGGCGTAACAATGCAGCAAACGAGTAACCACGACCATCATTAAAGCCTGCAAATTCAATAAAGATTGCATCAAGCTGATCCAACGGAAATGCATTGGTTTCAGGTGAAGCATCTACAGTAATATAGAGTGCTTTTTTACCTGAAATATTGCCAATTTGATCTAACTGCTCAACAGTTAAAACCACATCACCTTGCGGTAATACACCATCTTCACCAATCACTTGATAAGTATTGTCTGCAATTGAGCCATCTTTAGAGAGGACTTGAAGTGCTGTATTAAGCATATGCGCGCTCCTTAAATGGTTGAATGCCGACACGGCGGTAAGTTTCGATAAACTCTTCGCCTTCTGCACGTAAATCTAAATAGGTATTTAAAATTTCTTCAACAATATCAGGTACAACGTCTGCTGCAAATGATGGACCGAGAATATCACCAATCGATGCATCGTGATCCGCATTACCGCCAAGTGTAATTTGATAAAATTCTGCGCCTTTTTTATCTACGCCTAAAATACCAATATTACCCACATGGTGATGACCACAGGCATTCATACAACCCGAAATATTAAGATCAAGTTTACCTAAGTTATAAATGGTATCTAAGTCATCAAAACGGCGTGAAATCGCTTCTGAAATTGGAATTGATTTTGCATTTGCCAATGAACAGAAATCACCACCCGGACAACAAATAATATCGGTAATAAAACCAATATGCGCACGAGCTAAGTTATTTTGATCAAGGATTTGCCACAATTCGAACAAATCTTTTTGTGGTACATCGACCAAAGAAATGTTTTGTTCGTGTGTAGTACGTAATTCACCGAAAGTATATTTATCTGCAAGATCTGCAATCAAATTCATTTCTTCAGTGGTCATATCACCTGGTGCAACACCTGTACGTTTCAATGAAATCGTCACAATACGATAACCTGCAACTTTGTGGGCATTGGTGTTGATGTTAAACCACTGTTTGAATTTTGGATGTTCTGCAAACTGTGCAGTAAAATCTTCATCTACATAATTTTGATAATCAAACGGTGTAAATTCTTCGTCTAATTTTTCCAAAATTTCAGGCTGAATTTTCAAAGTTTTAATGGTTTCAGCAAATTCAGCTTCAACTTTTTCAGCAAAGACAGCAGGCGTCAGAGCTTTAACTAAAATTTTGATACGTGCTTTATATTTATTATCACGGCGACCATGCAAGTTATACACACGCAATACCGCTTCTAAATAGGCAATTAAATCTTCACGTGGCAAGAAGTCACGTATGAAGCTACCAATAATTGGAGTACGACCTAAGCCACCACCCACTTTGATTTTATAGCCCATCTCGCCTGTTTCATTACGTACGATATAGACACCGATGTCATGAAATGCAGTTGCAGCACGATCTGTTTCTTCTAAAGCAGATACTGCAATTTTAAATTTACGTGGTAAAAATGCAAACTCAGGATGGAAAGTTGACCATTGGCGAATCAATTCGCAGGTTGCACGTGGATCAGCAATTTCACCCGCTACGACACCCGCATATTGATCCGTTGTGGTATTACGAATACAGTTTCCTGAGGTTTGAATAGCATGCATTTGAACCGTTGCAAGCTCAGCCAACATATCAGGGACGTTTTCTAGCGCAGGCCAGTTAAACTGAATATTCTGACGTGTTGATACGTGTGCATAGCCACGGTCATATTCTTTTGCAAGCTCTGCGACTTTGCGCAACTGATTTGAGTTCATCAAACCATAAGGAACTGCAATACGAAGCATCGGTGCATAACGTTGCACATAAAGTCCATTTTGTAAACGTAAAGGGCGATACTCGTCTTCTGTGAGTTTACCCGCTAAATAACGTTCCGTTTGATCACGGAATTGGGCAACACGTTCATTGATCAGTTGTTGATCGAAATCAGTATATAAATACATGGCGTACAGCTAGTAGATTCATTATAACGATGCACAATATAACGAGATTTCATCTATCAATAAAATGTTTTTTTTCCATACTTTATAACGGTTTTATTGATAAGCATTCATCAAAGACTTGATTAGCAACACTTTCATCTTAAATTGTCATTTTATACAGATCATTGATGTTTTTATTCATTACTTATGATTTTTTATGATAAGTATTTTTAAAGAAATACGCCCGATATGTCCCTTGTTTATTCTGCATCTAAAATTTGAGGTGACCTTTACTTACAATGCTATTATCTTTTTAGATATCAGGTTCTGTCTTGTCTGCATTATACGCATTACTGTTATTTTCAAAAAAAACTCTACAATTGTAAATAAAAAAACAAAAAGCCTGACGAGTCAGACTTTTTGGATATATCACTAAAGAGAATTATTATTTGTCAGGCAATGCATAAGCAACGATAGAATCACCCATTTTGGTACCAAATGAACCATGACCACCAGCCATGATTACAACGTATTGTTTACCATTGCTTTCATACGTCATTGGTGTTGCTTGTCCACCTGCTGGTAGACGACCTTTCCAAAGTTCATCACCATTAGTGACATTGATCGCACGAATGTAATCATCTTGAGTTGCACCTACGAACATCACATTACCCGCAGTTGAAATTGAACCACCCAACATTGGTACACCCATTTTAAATGGTGGTAATGGAATACCTGGCATACTATCTCGAATTGTACCAATACGACGTTTCCAAGCAACATCATGCGTTTTTAAATCGACACCAGCAACATAACCCCATGCAGGTTGTTTACATGGCAAACCAAATGGTGAAAGAAACGCACTAATTTCAACGCCGTAAGGCACGCCATACATTGGTTGAACACCAGCCTCTGTACCTGCACCTTTGGCCGTTTTTTCACGATTTGGATCTTGTGGAATCAGTTTCGAAACAAATGGTAAGCCAATTGGATTCATTACAGCAATTTGACGGTCAGGATTGAGTGACATCCCCCCCCATTCAAATACACCTAAGTTACCTGGAAAAACGAGAGTTCCATTTTCAGAAGGTGGCGTATAAATTCCATCATAATTTAATTTATGGAACGAAACACGACACATCAACTGATCAAACATGGTTGCACCCCACATTTGTTTATCGGTTAAATTATCTTTAGGCGCAAGGTTGAAGTCAGAGAATGGTTGAGTTTTAGCATACCACTCACCTTTGGTTTGCGGACCACGTTTCACTGTTTGTGGTACAGGACGTTCATTGATAGGAATAATTGCTTTACCCGTACGACGGTCTAGAACAAAAACATTTCCTGTTTTAGTCAATACATAAATTGCAGGAACAGTTTGCCCTGTTTTATCTTTAATATCGGCTAAAGTAGGTTGCGCAGGTACATCCATATCCCACAAATCGTGGTGTGTTGTTTGGAAATTCCAAATCAATTGACCCGTAGTTGCATTAATTGCAAGCATAGAATTTGCATAACGTTCATGTAATTCCGTACGGTTTCCGCCCCAAATATCAGGCGTACCAACACCAGTAGGCACATAAACAATATCTAGTTTTGCATCATAAGCCAACGGTGCCCAAGCATTCGGTGAGTTTTGAACATATTTTTGACCTGGAGCAGGGATCTGATTTGGATTCTCTGCACCCGTATCAAAAACCCAAAGAAGCTCACCTGTATTTACGTCATAACCGCGAATCACACCAGAAGGTTCTTCAGTTGAGAAGTTATCTGTAGTCGAACCACCAATAATAATGGTTGTACCAGTGACAACAGGAGGAGATGTTGGGATATAACCACCTGGATAAGGGAATGGCATATCTTTTTGTAAATCAACTTCACCATTATGACCGAAGTCAGAACAGGCTTTACCAGTTTCAGCATTAACTGCAACAATACGGCCATCATTGACAGGTAAAATGACTTTTTTAGGGCATTCTGTAGAAGATGATTTTTTAGCTTGTAAACTTGTAGCAAAGCCAACTGTATTATTTGCATCATAGTAAGAAACACCACGACACGTTAAATGTTGGAATGTATTGTCAGATTTAAGTTTTGGATCATATACCCATTTCTCTTTACCTGTTGTTGGGTCAAGAGAAACCAACCGTTGGTGAGTGGTACACAAGTAAACATTGTTTCCAACTTTAATTGGTGTGACCTGATTGGTGGTTTCGCCTGAATCATTCTCAGTTTTAAACTCGCCCGTATGATATTCCCAAGCAACTTTCAAATCTTTGACATTCGTTTCATTAATTTGAGTGAGTGGTGAATAACGTAAACCTGATTGAGTGCGACCATAAGCAGGCCAATCGCCATCAGCAATACCCTCAATCGAAGCAGGAGTCGGTTGTTTCGTGGTTAAAGTGCCACGGATTTCTTGCGGATCATTAAAAACTGAATAGACCATCACTGCAATGGTGATTGCCAATGTACTTGTTAATGCAATTTTTGCACTTTTAGTTTCACGGAATCCACGAGTAACCGCAGGAATTAATAAGAATAAACCAAATACGCCCAATATATCTAATCGTGGTGCGAGTGCAAAAAAGTCTGAACCAACTTCCCACAATCCCCATACGACTGTACCTAGAACAAGTGCAGAATATACAATCAGTGCTGAACTTTTTAATTTATGCAATAAAACTGCTGTAACAATGAAGAGTAAACCTGCAATGATGTAGTACCAAGACCCACCAAGCACTGCAAGATAAATCCCTCCAAGCAGAAGTACTAAACCAATGATTACAGCAATAATTGCTGCAATGGTTCTCAGTACTGAGCCTGCCGAAGATGGAGTATTCATAATGACCACCTATTTTTAAGACTTATAAAAGCCCATATTGAGACAACTCAACTATGGACACCTTTTATAATTTTTAGATAACAGATATCTGACCGATCTAACTTAAAGATCATCATTTGACATAAAAGATAGAGCGACCAAACTCAAATACCTGCCATCTAAAAATTAGAATGCTGTTTGAAATTTAATGCCGCCAACCCATGTATTTTCGCCATTTTTATAAGCGCCAACATGGCGAATATATTGAATATTTGGACGAACTGTTAACCAGTTTGTCGCATGAATGCCATAATAAATTTCGGCATCGTATTCTTCACTTTGTAAACCACGTGTATCAATAGTGTTGTTAACACGATTTGCATCATTGACATCATCATTCATGCTAATACGTGCAAAGCCCATTGCAATTTCATCTTTCGGGCGAGCATCAAATGCGCCTTTATAGACCAAGCCAACGTTTTGCATATCACTAACTGCATTGGTCTTTGAATCATGCAACGTTAAGTTTATAAAGCCAGTTAAACCACGAGAAGTATCACCATGATGTGCAGTAAGTTGTTGTTTCACAACGACCCATCCACCTTGTTTGTGATCAGTTTCATTTGAGTTTTTAATTACATCAGCATCTGCAGTGCTGTAGTAATATCCTAGACGATACTCACCAGAGAGGTTTTTATTCCCTATTTTCGGCTGCCAAACCACTTCAGCTGGAATGATTGCGCCTTTTGAACCATCGGTACTGAGATTCCAACCTTTTCCACGCTCAAGATTTTCAGGGTTATATTCATAAACACCAACTTGAGCATAAACTTCAGGGTTAATATTATATTTCACACGCGCAGCCCATTGACTCACAGGCCAGTTGTACCATTGATCACCAACCCAGTTACCAACTTGTGAACCACACAGAGCTAAATTTTGGAAATCACAATCAAAGCTATTAAAATCCTCGCCTTCACCAAAACGTCCAACTTTGACATCTAACTTTTGATCGAGAAATTGCTTCTTGATCCAAAAATCAGTTAAACGCCAAGTTTGTTCTCGTCCCCAAACTTCTTGTGATGAACTTAAATGACCATTAAGTGCATCAGAGGTTTGAGAAAGCGAACGACCATTACGTTCAGTCACGGTAATTTGTGCTTCGGTGTCCTTCCAACCAAGGACTTTTTCTAAATCGATATGCGTACCAATCGCAAATTGGTCAGCGTATTCAGTACCATGGCTTGAATGCTCTTTCGAATCCAATAGCGTTGCCAACTCCCCAGTATAGCCAAAGTTAAAATCATAACCTTTTTGCTTCAATGCGGTACGTTGGCCATTCCAATCACCCAGCATCCATGGACTTTCTGGGCTAAATGCATCAGTAGCATGGCTAAGAGAAGCACCTAAAATGAAGCTTCCCAAAGCACAACAAACTGATTTAGAGATAAATGAGTAATACATGGCTATGTATCAACCTTAATATTTTTATGTGTCTTAGATGTAGCTTACGCCTATTTTTTGTAAATTAATGTTTGAAATTTATACACACATCCCAAGTTATTGTAATTTAGTTCTTAATAAATATTTTTAATTTGTAAAAAGCAACTCGACTTAAGTATAAATTAATCAACACATACGTAAGTATTTTCCCATTGATTGGGAAAAAATTGACCTTCAAGCAGTCTAATGTAGCGCCCGCCAATGCAATCAATGGGTAAACAATCATCTACCTCTAGTACACGATCTGTATGTTGTTTTTGCCAATGCATTGCAAAGTACGCTTTACCTCGTTGTTTTGCTAAATCTGAACTTGGAGCAACAATCAAAATATAACGATGCAATTCACCAAATTCACGAGCATCATAGCCTCCTAAATTAATCAGCCAAAGTTTTTCATCATGTAAATTTGGCTGTGTATCTGCAAATTGGATTTGATAATGTCTTCCTTCACCTTGTACAGCATTGATTTGCATCCATGCATCAATATGTAAACCTTTCTTTTCACCAAACCATACATTTTTTAATTGAGGGTAGGTCTCTTGTAAGGTATCACCGATTGCGAAAACCACATCATGCACTTCTGTATTTGCTCGTGCATGACGACCACCGAGCATAACCATAAATAAGTTGGACATTTTCAATCCTTAAAAATAAAAATCCCCCTTTTTAAAGGGGGGACTTAGAGTAACTCATTTTAAAATCCACTCTTTAGAAACAATATTCCTCACATTTATAAAAGGGGGAATATTGAATCCTTACATATCAACCATTTCTACGCCATCAATACGCGCAACGGTCATCAAATCTTTATCTCCACGACCTGAAACAGTCGCAATAATAATTTGATCTTTCGACATCGTAGGTGCAAGTTTCGTCACGTATGCCATTGCATGTGAGCTTTCAAGCGCAGGAATAATTCCCTCAATATGTGTTAAATCACGGAAACCTTGTAACGCTTCATTGTCATTGATTGGTACATATTCCACACGATGCATATCTTTTAAGAAACTGTGTTCAGGACCAACACCAGGATAATCCAACCCTGCTGAAATTGAGTGCGTTTCAATGATCTGACCCTGTTCATCAGACATCAAATAAGTACGGTTACCATGAAGTACGCCAACATGACCTGCATTTAATGGTGCAGAATGTTTACCCGTTTCGATGCCATAGCCAGCCGCTTCAACACCATACATTTTCACATCTTGATCATTTAAGAATGGATAGAACAAGCCCATCGCATTTGAACCACCACCCACACATGCTACAAGGGCATCAGGTAAGCGACCTGCTTGCTCTTGAATTTGTTTACGTGCTTCACGACCAATAATCGATTGGAAATCACGAACCAATTGAGGGTATGGATGTGGACCTGCCACTGTACCAATCACATAATACGTCGAATCTACGTTTGTTACCCAATCACGCATTGCTTCGTTCATGGCATCTTTTAACGTTTTAGAGCCACTTTCTACAGGTACAACCGTCGCACCAAGTAAACGCATACGGTACACATTCATGGCTTGACGTTTTACATCTTCTGCCCCCATGAACACGACACATTCAAGACCTAAACGTGCTGCAATTGTTGCCGTAGCAACACCATGTTGACCTGCACCTGTTTCGGCAATAATACGTTTTTTACCTGAAAGTTTAGCCAACAACGCCTGACCAATGGTGTTATTCACTTTGTGAGAACCTGTATGATTAAGGTCTTCACGTTTCAAATAAATTTGCGCACCACCTAACTCTTTTGACCATCGCTCAGCATGATATAGCGGACTTGGGCGTCCAACGTAATACGCCAAATCACGGTCGAACTCTGCCAAGAACTGTGCATCATCTTTCATACGGAAATAGAGTTTTTCTAAATCCTCAAGTGCTGCCATTAAAGTTTCTGATACAAAACGTCCACCATGGATACCAAAATGCCCGTTTTTGTCAGGAAATTGGGTATAGTCAATCACTTGATCTTGTAAATTATCTTGTTGATTACTTTGCTGATCCACGTTGGACTCCTTGCATAAAGCGTTCTATGAGTTGTTGGTCTTTTATACCTTTGCTTGATTCTACCCCACCACTTACGTCTACGGCATAAGCACCTGTGGTATGAATCGCATCTTCAACATTTTCAGGTGTTAAACCACCTGCCAAAATTAAAGGAATATCGAGTTTTGGGAACTGTGTCCAATCAAAACGATGCCCTGTGCCACCTTTGAGCTCAGGATGCCATGCGTCTAGTAACATAGCACTCGCACCTACTTGTTGATATTGCTGAATCGTTTCGATCATTTCAGCACTAGTCACATCAGGTTTAACCTGAATCGCTTTATACCAACGTCGCCTAACGTGATTGGCAATCTGCTGACATTGTTCAGGGCTTTCATCACCGTGAAACTGTAATATGTCTAGATGTACATCTTTCAGAATTTCGGCAATTTCATCTGCCGTCGCATTGACGAACAAACCCACCACTTGCACATAAGTAGGAACTGCCTGTACCAATGCAATTGCTTCGGCTTTATTGACACTACGTGGGCTCGGTGGAAAAAATACAAAACCAATGGCATCTGCGCCTGCATCGACCACCGCTTTTATATCTTGTACTCGAGTAATACCACAAATTTTGGCACGGGTACGCATATTCAACGCTCTGATTTTATGGGTTACATCGCCATATAGAGAATATCAAGGCGAACCATTGTAATCCAATTTTTTAAACTTGCGTGTAGTTCAGTCTGATTATTATTCTAGAGCAATCAATTTTATTGTGTATTTTTCTGTAGATGGAATCCAGCTTTAAGAACAAACTTATGGTTTCTATCATCTGATCGAAAGGACATTGTTTAAATGTTCCGCAAACTTTATACTTCGCCCACTTACAGCAAGCGAAGCTTTTTAGCTTTAGGGAAGTTGGTGGAAATCCGACACTGCCCCCGCAACGGTAAAATGAACCGCATATCGTTATAAGTCATAAGATTTACACCACTGCAATTTTTTTGTGGGAAGGTGGATATGTCAATATTGCAATGCAATATTTATATTTAAGTCCGGATACCCGCCTGTTGTGCCCATCCACCAATCATTCACGGGGAGTGAATGTATGGAGCATATCATGTCTATTCTTTTCAAACCTACCGCACTTGTAGGTGCTATTGCGATTGCAATGGGATTTTCTACTACTGTTTCTGCTGAATCTTCTGTAAATAGCTCAGCCAAATTACAACCTATTGTAATTACAGCGACGCGCTCAGAAGAAAAAATTGAAAATATTCCTGCACGCATTTCAATTATTGAACCTCATATTTTAGAACAATCGCCAATTGCCGAATTACCTCACTTGCTCATGAGCGATGCATCAATTGATATGATGCAATATGGCGGTTATGGTCAAGCGGCATCAATTTTCACCCGTGGCACAAATTCAACGCATACCCTTGTCCTACGTGATGGTGTACGTCTCAATACTGGTTCAGCAGGTTCAGCTTCACTTGCCTTTATTGATACCACGGACATCAAACAAATTGAAGTCCTTAAAGGCCCTGCATCTGTATTGTATGGTACAGATGCAATTGGTGGTGTTGTTCAGCTAGTGTCAAAAACACCTGAAAAAACAGGTGCATTTGTTACAGGTGAAATTGGCGAACACAATACTTATAAATCGGTTATTGGTGCTGACCTTGCTGAAAATGGTGTATATGCCCAAATTCGCGGACAACGTCTTGAATCAGATGGTACACAAGTTACCGATTTTAAAGACAGTAATGTCAAAGCAGGCGCTTATGATCAAAAAGGCGTAAGTGCAAAATTCGGTATTGATAAAAAACGCTATGCAGCTTCTGTTGACTATTCAGAAAACCAAGGTACTGCAACTTATGTTGATGGTATCAATGATGCAAATTGGAATCTGATTGGTCTTAAAAATGTTTCACAAGATTTTAAAAATGAAGTGATTAATCTTAAAGGTCGTATCAATGTCAATGATAGCCTTTCAGTAAATGCTCGTTTGTCACAATTCAAAGATGACTTAGAGCAAAATGACTCAAATGATTCAATTTTCAACACCACTAAAGAAGCCGAGTTGACTGCTAAATGGCAATTTACGCCAACACAAAATATCTTAGCAGGTGTCGCAACCAAAAATATTGAATCTGATGTTGTGTCAGGAAGTGGTTTTTATGGTGTAGATTACGACAAAGAAGTCGAAAGTACGGGTTACTTTGTTCAACATCAATATCAGACTGAAAAACTTCATACACAATTGGGTCTTCGTGTCGAAGATCATGAAACCTTTGGTACACATACTGTAGGTCAAGCTGCTGCTCGCTATCAAGTTTTACCTTCTACTAGCGTCTATACCAATATTGGTACAGCATTCCGTGCGCCAACCAATAACGATTTATATGCTTTAAGTTGGGGGGGTAATCCTGATCTCAAAGCTGAAGAAAGCATGTCGTATGAAATTGGTTTAGATCAAAAAATTACGGATAATTTAAAAGCAGGCATTTCAGCTTATCGTAATGAAGTCGATGATTTGATTACTTATGTAACTGATCCTGTCACTTACGAAGGTCGTTTATATAATGTTAAAAAAGCTACTTTTACAGGTGGTGAGTTCAATTTAGATTGGGCAAATGACGATTTATTTGCCAACTTGTCTTATGCTTATGTACAGCCAAAAGACAAAGAAACAGATAAAGATCTCGCACGTCGTTCACGTCAAAGTTTGACATTTACGACAGGAATTCAAAACGACGTATATGGCATCAGCACATCTGTATCGGCAAAGTCTAAACCGAAAAATAGCAGTGTTTCAGGCTATGCAACAGTTGATGTGAATGCTTTTTGGAATGTAAATCCAAATGTTAAACTTTTCACAAATATTCAAAACATTGGCGATGTCGAATACAAAACCACATCGTATAGCAATGGTTACTACTATGTGAATGGTGGTCGTCTTGCATCGGCAGGTGTGACATTTAAGTATTAAGATAAATGCTAAGATTTTAAAGCACAATCTAAGTACATAAAATTTGAGGATAATGTCATGAACATGGCATTATCCTTTTTCGTCTCTAGACAAATAAATTAGCAATTTAAGGAAAAACATTATGGGTCACCGTTTAAGTAAAATTTATACTCGTACAGGCGATTCAGGAACGACTGGTTTGGGCGACGGCTCACGCGTAGCTAAAGATGATTTACGCATTGATGCTTTAGGCGATGTCGATGAACTGAATTCTATTGTCGGCGTATTGCGTTCCCAAATTGCGGTGAGTGCCATTGCAGATAAAGCACCTTGGGATAAATCACTGAGCCTGATTCAACATTGGTTATTCGATTTAGGCGGTGAAGTGTGTATTCCCAATTATCATTTATTACAATCAGTTGCGATTGACTATTTGGAAAACGAAATTGACAAAATGAATGAAGATTTACCCATGTTGAAAGAATTCATTTTGCCATCAGGAACATTGGTGTGTAGCTATACGCATCAAGCACGTTCTGTATGTCGTCGCGCAGAACGTAGCTTAATGACAGTACACAGTCGTGATCAAAATATTCAAGCTACAGCTTTGCAATTACTCAATCGTTTATCTGATTGGTTCTTTGTTGCATCTCGTGCATTACAACGTGCGGAAGGTGGTAGCGAAGTGCTTTGGCAAAAAAATATTAATGAGACGATTTGATCTAATTTTGCTTAAATATACAATAAAAATTCCCTCTCCTCTTAGGCGAGGGCTAGGGAGGGATCTCCTCCCCTTTATACTCTTGCGGAGCAAATATAGTACCCGATATTTTTTAAAATTCATTTAACGTTTCAATACAATATGCGGTTATGTTCAACTTATACTTTTAGTTAGAAAAAAAGCAAATAGAGTTCATTATGAAAATCATCGGACACCGTGGTGCGCGCGGAGAAGCACCTGAAAACACACTCGGTGGATTTCAATATATCCATGACTTAGGCATCCGTGCAGTCGAATTTGATGTACGGCAACTCAAAGATGATGCGTTAATTGTTATGCACGATGACAACTTCCTCAGAACCACTGCCATAGATCAAAAACTCTACCAACTAGATAGCACTCAACTCGAAGCTTACAATCAAGCCAATATTTGGATGGATTGGGAAAAGCAAGTAACACCAACCTTACGCCAAAGCTTAAACATCATGCATGACTTTGCTCATCTTGAAGTCGAAGTCAAAGCAGTAGATACTCAAGTACAAGCTGAAAAATTAATTGCCGAATTACAACAACAACTCAGAGGCTTTGAGCATACAGCCATAATCACCAGTTTTGACCTTAAAATTCATCATGCATTAATCCTTCAAAACACCTATTTTAAACATGGTTTACTCATAGAAAATGACATTGGCGAAAAAGCCATTGAGCAAGCTATAGAATTACAATGTTGTCAAATCGGTTGGATGAATCAGTTGGCAACAGATGAGATAATCAAAACAACACAAAAAGCAGGTTTAGCGGTCAGTGTATGGACAGTGAATGATATTGAACGAGCCAAACATTTACGTAACCTAAGAATTGATGGACTGATCACTGACTTTCCTAAAATGATGCAAATAGCTTTAGAACAAATCAAATAAATACTTTTGTTTTACATAAAAGCCTATTTTTTATATAAATTAAATTAATAAACAATAGGATTGAAGTTCAATTCTACAGTCTTATAGGATTTCAATTGAATAAAAAACACTTCCGTATCTACTGACTTTAGTGTCATTCTTTTTTTTCGATCAAACCCTTAAAATCTATGTTTTATTCTGTTACTGTTTTATACAATACAGATGTACACTAATCATAGTGAAGCCCTATTCACTCATGTTAATATGTGGTCATATATAGCCTGAAAACAGAAACTATATTTTTGACTTTTAGCCTTAATGCAAGGTTCTCAGGAGTGCTGTTGGAGATGAATGCTCCCCTACCCAAAGCCCCGATTAACTGGATCGCTGTTTTTGCTCTAGTTTTTCTTCCTATTGTTGCTGTGATCGCCATTCCACTTTATGCGTGGCATCATGATTTTAGCGTAGCTGCTTGGATCAGTTTGTTTGTACTGCTTGGTGTAAGCAGTCTAGGCATTACTGCGGGTTATCACCGCTTATGGGCGCATCGTGCCTATGAAGCAACACTGCCATTAAAAATTATTTTAATGATTATGGGAACTTTTGCCGTTCAGAACAGTATTCTTTTCTGGGCTTCAGGTCATCGTACCCATCACCGTCATGTTGATGATGTGGAAAAAGATCCGTATTCTATCAACAATGGTTTTTGGTTCGCACATATTGGTTGGATGCTTCGTAACTATCCATCTGGTGGTTCAAACTATAAAAATGCACCCGATTTATTGAATGATAAAGTCGTGATGTTCCAAGATAAATACTACATTCCATTGGTTATTGCAGTCCATGCAGGTATTTTATTGCCAATTGGTTGGGCAACTGGTGATATGTGGGGTGTATTGTTATTAGGTGGTTTATTGCGCTTAATCTTCAGTCACCATGTTACATTCTTTATTAATTCACTGTGTCATATGTGGGGCAAACGTCCTTATACAGATGAAAATACAGCGCGTGATAATTTCGTCCTTGCGATTGCGACTTGGGGTGAGGGTTACCACAACTACCATCACATCTTCCAATATGACTATCGTAATGGGGTTAAATGGTGGCAATATGACCCAACAAAATGGCTGATTTGGTCTTGCTCTAAATTGGGTTTAGCCAAAAATTTACGTCGTATTCCTAGCTTTAATATCAAAAAAGCTGAACTTGCGATGCGCTTTAAATATGCCCAACAGGATCTTGCTGTATATGGTCATGATGTCAATGCTGACATTCTTGCAATGAAGCACAAAGTTTCACAAGAATATGAAGCTTTTACGCATACGCTTAATGATTGGGCTGCTTTAAAAGAGCAAGAACTTCAAGCGAAGAAAGCGTCTGTGGCTGAAAAGATTCACCAAATGGATGTCAAACTTAAAGTTGATTTTCAATTGGTTGAACAAAAACTTGCTTTCCATCGTGATCGTTTAGAAACGTTGATGCGTGGCATTAAAAAGAATACTGTTTAATTTTAATGAATATTGAAAAGCTCCGAAATGGAGCTTTTCTTTTACCTTAAACTTTTAAAATAAAAGAGAACAAAGTGAATATCAATCATATTCCTTTTGGGATTACCAATTGGACAAATATCCCTACAACTCGCCATGAAGGTGAACACGGATATGCGCTTTGGCGTACTCAACAATTTGACAATATTCGTGTGCGAATGGTTGAATATTCAGAAAATTACTTAGCAGACCATTGGTGTTATAAAGGTCATATCCTCCTTTGCTTAGAAGGTGAATTACACACCGAACTTGAAGATGGCCGTATATTTACACTCACAGCAGGAATGAGTTATCAAGTTGCAGATCATGCTGAAGCACATCGCTCATCTACAGAAAATGGGGCAAAGTTATTCATTGTAGATTAAGCCTATGTGAATACAACACTTGAACCATCGAATCCATTTTTAAACTTTGCTATAGTTTCAGCAAAGCCTTGCTGATGTTCTGTTATGAAATTCAATCCACGCTATCCATCACTCAATCCAAAACTCTACCATGAGCAAATGCCTTCACCGCTCAAAGGTGCAAAAGCAGGACATTTCAACGAAACATTGGCGGATGAATTACAATGGTCTGATGAAGACAAAACACAATGGATTGAAATCTGTAGCGGACAAAAAACATTTCCTGAATTTCACCCACTCGCAATGGTGTATGCAGGACATCAATTTGGACAATGGGCAGGACAATTGGGCGATGGTCGAGGCTTACTCATCGCACAAATTTTAAATAAAAATGAGCAGACGATAGACCTACACTTAAAAGGTGCGGGCTCAACCCCCTACTCCCGTATGGGTGATGGTCGTGCAGTTTTACGCTCGGTCATTCGTGAATATTTAGCAGGTCATGCACTCAATTCACTTGGTGTACCTTCGAGTAATTCGGTTGGGTTTACATCTTCAGCTCAAGGTGTACAGCGTGAAAAATTAGAGCTTGGTGCTATGATGCTCCGTACTTCAGACTGTCATATTCGCTTAGGACATTTTGAGTGGATCAATCAATATCAACCTGAATTACTGAAAGAATTTACTCAAAAATGTATCGAATGGCACTATCCTGAATGTTTAGAAGCAGAGCAGCCTATTTTAGCTTTTGCCACTAAAGTCATTCAAAATACGGCTGTGATGATTGCAAAATGGCAATTAGTCGGTTTTGCACACGGCGTGATGAATACCGATAATTTAAATATCACAGGTTCAACTTTGGACTTTGGTCCATACGGTTTTATGGAACGCTTCCGTCCAAATTGGATCAATAATCATAGTGATTATAATGGTCGTTATACTTATCAAAATCAGCCGAGTATGGCACATTGGAATTTGTGGAATTGGTTAAATAATTTAATTCCACTTACCCAACCTGAAACTAAAGAACAATTCAAAACAGATTTAGCCAATTGTCTTGAGCATTTTGAACCGACATTTTTAGAAAATTATACCCATGGTCTATGTCAGAAAATAGGTCTACCAATTTTCCATAAAGACAGTTTCGATTGTGCAATGGCTTTTTTAAGAATTCTACAAAGTGAGCAACTGGATTACACCGACAGCTTTACTCGTATGCAAAATAAACAATACGAAGCTATTAAAGATGATTGTATTGATCGTCGTCAGTTTGAAGACTTTTTTACTCAGTATGAAAATATTCGTAAAAATCAAAATACAGGTGAATTGGATGCTGAAATGCTTAAAGCCAATCCTATTTATATTCTGCGTAACCACATGGCACAAAAAGCAATTGAACATGCTGAACGCGGTGATTTTTCAGAAGTCGATCGACTGTTTAAATTACTCAGTCAGCCTTTTACTAAGCAACCTGATTTGGAATGTGCAAAAGACCTCGCCCCCTTGCCAAGTGATGTACCTGAAGTAATGGTGAGTTGTTCTTCTTAACAACTCAACACACCTAAATGAACTTCAATTCTATGGCTCTCACCAAAAATATTGTGCATATAAATACGTACTAAAGCGATGCGCATCATTTGTTGCAAGATCATCTGCCATATATTTAAAGCCAATATTTTTGTGTTGTGCAGAAAAACCTAAAGACTGTGTTTGTGGTTCAATATGAATACCGTATTTTATAGGCTCAGTCTGCCAAAACCCATTCAATTGAGCTAAAGTTAAATATTCATTAGAAAAGCTACTCAGGCTCAAGCTCCATGGTTGAGTTTCTGGTTTATAACGAATCTCAGAGGTTATTTTATAAGGTAACTTTTGCTTATATTCTTTTGTTGTACTTAGTTGCCCTGCGATATTCATACGCGGGCGACCGTCTTGATCGTATGAGAGTGAATAACGTGTAAAAGGTGCATTGTCCCAATAAAGATGCGCCAATACATCTTCAAGCTGTACATTGACCGACCAATTTTGACCAATCTTCCCTGCCAGACCTAAATCAAAACTATAACCATAACCTTTATTGGTCTTACCATTCCAACCCAATTCATCTTCTTTGAGTGCAGGTTTATCGTAACTATAACCTAAATACCCATTGAGCCAATCAACACGATCCATAAGCTCGGTCATATTTGTTGTTTGACCTGTAGCTTTAAAATTTCCATCAACATAATGACGACCAATTAGCGCTGTTACACCGGTTGTAACTTTCCAATTTGAGCCCATGTTCCAATCATAGGCAAATCGTGTTCCAACCGTATCAACATGCTGCGCTTCGAGTTCTAAATCATAGCGCCTGTTACCATCAATAAGTTGATCATTTTCAATTTGGTAATACAACTTTGCCATGTCTTCACTAAAATTTAGTTGATAGTCATAACTCCATACCCAACCCAATGTCCAATTGTCTTTTTGGGTTTCAAGTTTCATTTTCCCTGAAGCAAAAGCATTTTTTCCTTTTTTTAGATTCGAAGTTTCCCAATCATCTAAAAAAGCATGTACAGATACTGGTTCACTATAAAGTTCAGCATTGACAGAAAGACGAACAGACTGTTCCGCATATACCCATGTTGGGCACAGCATTAAAAATATAAGATTTTTTTTCATTCAATTTGAAAGAAGACAGCATATGCTGTCCTCTTCTCTCAAGTCAGAGTTTAAGGAGTAATGTAAGTAATCGTATTATCAATAAATTTAGTCACATACTGATCTGATGAATTTTTCGTAATAGTGCCATAACTTGTACTGCCGACTTTCACATCTGCAGAAGTAAATTTTTGTACATCTGCAACCTGTACAAATGCACCATTTTTATGTTTGATTAAACCACTCACAATTGGTGATTCTTTATCAATATCCGTTGCAGTTAATTCAATATCTAATGCATTTTTATCTACAGCCAATGCAACAGTTGCATTGCCTTTAGTATATTCAGCACGTTTTGCTGTAATCCCAATACTAAATGGTGTTGGTGCTGCATTTGCACCTTTGAGATTACCATCAAGTTTGACTGCCAAATCTGCATTGATAAAGCTTGTTGATGTTTCACCAGCACTCATATCAATAGCTTTAGATAAATCATTATTGAGCTTAAATGTTACATCTAAATTTAGTACTTCTTTTAGATAAGCAACTTGACCCTTCAAAGTCAATTTATATGGAATCAGCTGTTCGGCAGTTTCAACACCATTTTTAAATTGGGCTTGTTTAGCTTCAGATGAAACCTCACTTAATGTCGCTTTCACATCGGCACTTTCAAAAACTAAACCTTTTAATGTTAATGCCGCTGTTGTTGGTAAAGTTTCTTGATTATTCATTGTATTTGAAACAGCATAAACTAACTGTGCTGTACTATCTTCTGTAAAACTAAATTTTGCTTTTTGTTTAGCTACATTGGTGATATCAATCACACCACCTTTCGCAATTTTAAAGTTATATATTTTTTGATTGGAAACAAAAGGGGCTTCTATCACAACATTATTTACATTCACCGTTGCTTGGTTTGTATAAATAAAATTACCTTTATTTATCCACCACTGCGAATTACTCCAATCCCAAGAAATACCATCCTTGAAACCATCCCAATAAGCAACATCCGTTGAACCAGTTACTTGAACAGAACCTGCTGTCACTTGAATATTTAGAGTGTTATTTTTTAAATCATATTCAATTGGATAATCATTGTTAATTGCCTCTTGCTTAAGTAAAGCTTCTAATGCATCAGCATTATATGATTTTGATTGTCCTTTTGCATCTTCCAAAGCAAGTTCAGCAAGAAGTAGAACCATTCCTGTTCCACGACTTAAATCTAATGCCGTATCATTAATCACTGTTACTGGGGTTTTATAATTGTCTGCAATATCTTCAAAACCATCATAATAAGAAATTATTGCTTTCGTTGTATCAATGAGTTGTTTCGCTTTATCTAAATCCGATGTAGGAACAACAACATTACCATTACCACCACTTGTTGAACTATCTCCAGATGATGACCCACCACCACCACAAGCAACCATCACTGTACTGCACATAACTACTAATAATGTTTTTTTAAATAACATCAGAAATCCCTCTTTTTAATAAAATCATTTTTATAAATATAAAGCCCGCTCAAAATATAGTTTATTTGGCAAAAACTCAATAAAATGTTGTATAAATTATCATTTATTTATTATTTTTATTAAATACTTAAATTAATTTAATTTTTAATAAACAATCAATTCTCAATATACTACACAAAGTCACTATGGCATTTAATATTTCAAATAAGCAAAATAAAACATAAGCCTCTGTATAAAAAACACCTATGAATAAAAAAATGATATTTCTTCTTTTCGGTTTAATGACACTCAGTATTTTAAGTGTTTATGCTTATCAAAAATATGCTCAATATATTCCCACAACAGACACTGCGCAATTCCTCCCAAATTTAACAGTAAGTGAAATACAAAAAATTCGGCAAAACAGTCCTATTACTGAAGTCAAAGTATATAAAGCTGAACGTAGAGTTCAACTTCTACATGATGAACACATTATTCGCAGTTATGTCATGCGACTTGGCTTTGATCCACTTGGACACAAAGTTCAAGAAGGTGACGGTAAAACACCTGAAGGACGCTATACACTCGATTGGCGCAATCCTCAAAGTGCTTTTTATAAATCACTCCACATTTCTTATCCAAATGAAAAAGATAAGAGAAAAGCGGATCAGCTTGGTGTTTCAGCAGGTGGCGATGTAATGATTCATGGTTCAGCAACCACAGCACAAGTTCAAAAATTATCAAGTTTAATGCAATATTTACCCAAAAGTGATTGGACTTGGGGCTGTATAGCCGTTAGAAATGTCGATATGGATGAAATTTGGAAACTCGTTGATGATGGAACAGCCATCGAAATTTATCCTTAGAAAATAATAGGAGCTCATCATGACAGGAAATGATATTCAGCAATATGCGCTACGTTTTGCAAAGACTTTAGCTCAAGCGGAACTAAGCTATCCTTTCGGCGAGGATATTCCCGTCTTTAAAGTCATGAATAAAGTATTTTTACTGACATCGACATTACAAGGTCAGCCATTTATCAATTTAAAAGTACTACCTGAAAACGGCGATATGTTACGTGATATTTATCCATCTATTCACACGGGATATCACATGAATAAACGGCATTGGATTTCAGTTTATGAAGGTGAGCAAATTTCCAAAGAATTACTCGAAGATTTGATCAGCACATCTTATGAATTGGTGGTACAAACGCTCACAAAAGTACAAAAACAAGCGTTAAAAATTCACTCTTCAATACAATAAATATTTAATTTTTTATGATCTATTGTTTTATTTACACGTAAAAATTCAGTGATGTCTATTTATCTATATTTTTTTGTGGATAAACCTGTATTTATCCACAAAAAAGCAATCTAGCTTTAGAAGTTATCTTCAGGATACTCAAAACGGTAGCCTACACCATATACAGCTTGAATCCATTCATGACGATTCCCTGTTTCAGCAGCTTCTGATATTTTACGTCTTAAGTTTTTGATATGACTATCAATAACACGGTCAGCCACATCAAAACTTTCAGGGTTAATATGGTCTAAAAGCTGTGCTCGAGAATAAACCTGCCCGACATGATCTAAAAATAATTCCAATAAACGAAATTCAGTTGGTGTTAAGTTCAACGACTTTTGTTGATACCAAATACGTTGTTGTGCTTTGTCCATACGGAAAAGATTATGATCTTCAGGTTCTGCTTTACGCTCTAAACGACGTAAAACTGCTTGTACGCGAGCAACCAATTCTTTCGGGCTAAAAGGTTTACAGACATAATCGTCTGCTCCCATATTGAGCCCGAGTACACGATCAATTTCTTCAGTACGTGCGGTCACCATAATAATGGGTAAATCGGACTGTTCACGAACTTTACGGCACATGGTCAAACCATCCATACGAGGCACCATCAAGTCCAAAATCATCAAGCTTGGTTTGCGTTGCTGAAAGCTGTCATAAGCTTCCTGACCATCATGAAACATACTGACTTCAAAACCAGCCGCCTCAAGATAATCACGCACCAATTGTGCAAGTTCCACTTCATCTTCTACTAGCATAATATGTTTCATGCGTGATTTTTCCTTTTATACAATGATTAATTCAGGGCTGTTGTTTGGGAAAGGTCAAAATACAGCGTAATCCACCCAATGGCGAATGATCAAAACGTAATGTACCACCTAAAGCCTGTGCGATTTTACATGACAATGCCAAGCCTAAACCTGTACCACCCGTACTGCGAGTTCGAGAATCATCCACCCGATAAAAACGCTCACCGAGTTTTTTCAATTGAGCGTCATCTAATCCCAATGGGCTATCATCCACAATGACTGACCAACTGTGAGCATCTTGGCGTGTATGAATCTGCACTTCACCACCGGCTTCGGTGTAGCGAATGCTATTGCCCAGTAAATTGACAATAATTTGCTTAAAGCGGTCAACATCCAGTTGTAATATTGTCCCCTCGCCTTGCGCATGTACACTCAAGCCTGCTTGCTCAAACTTCGGCTTAAAGTTTTCAACTTCTTGCACAATCACCGACCAAGGGTTTACCGCAGCAAAATAACAATTCAATTGTTGCGCTTCGGCTTGTGCTAAATCTGCCAAATCTTGAGTGAGTTTCTTCAGACTGCTAACCTGACGTAGCATTGCATCAAAATGCTCAGGAGTAGGTTTACGAATACCATCTTGCATCGCTTCAATCTGCGCTTGTAACACAGCAAGTGGCGTTTTGAGTTCATGTGAGGTATCTGCCACCCATTGACGGCGTGAATTTTCGTGTTGATCGAGAATAGTCGCTAAGTGATTTAACTCTGTCGATAAATCTCCAAGTTCATCATTACGGTTCACAATTACCTGATGCTGAAAATTACCCTTAGTCAATTCTTGCGTAGCTTTTAAAAGACGTTGAATTGGTGTTTTAAAATAGGTTGCCAATAATAATGCAGCCACTAAACTACTTAAGAAAGTCAGAATATAGATCAAGACTAAATAACGCTTTTGATTACTAAAAAAATTAATACTTAGCGCATCATCCTGATCTAAAACGGGTTTCAAGCCCAGATAGCCAACTACCTTATCATTGACTTTAATTGGACGATACGACACCTGATCTCCCGCAGGTTCGCCTAAAATAAATTGACGACGTGCATCATACAAAGATAAACGCGAACTTAAACCTAAACGGTCAGGCATAGAAATGAACCGTTTCTTACCATCTTTTTGATCGAGTGAAATCATAGTTTGTGTCGATGATTTACTGTCTTTATTTTTTTCAGGCGGTCTAAATAAACTTTGATTTTCACTAAGCGGAAACTTCAATCCTTCAAATGGTTGATATTCGGAAGGTAGGTTCTCTTCGAGAATACGCAACTCTTCCTGATCCATTTTTTGTTGTTCAGACAAGGTACCTTGCGCTGTCATTGGCGTAAGTAAAGTATGTTCTTTAAAATAACGTTGCTGTAAGGCAATATCATACTGTCGACGTAACCACCAACGCGACAACTTATCATAATCATCGGGTGCAGCATCACCTTCAATTTGAAAAATTTGTGCTTGAACTGCATTACCCCAGTCTTGATAAATACCGTAAACACCGCCCAAATTATCAATGAGATGATCGAGCTTCTGCATCTCAACATCGGCAACATATTTGGCAAAGTTCTTTTGCATTGTCCAATGCAAAACCCCCATACTTGCTGTCGTAATCAGTAATGTTGTTAACAGTACTGTCAGGAACAAGCGTAATGCGATGGGGACACGGCGTATTTTCAAAACAATCTCACATTTTTCTTCTCATTTTTCCATTGTACTCAACACGGATTCAAAATTCTCTCCATTGTTTCTACATCATTATTATTTAATCTTAACTCCATCAACATAATTTAAAATATTCATTGGAGTAGTAACAATGAAAGCAATGACAAAAATCGTACTCGTTACAGCAAGTGTTATCAGCATGGGGGCTTTAACCGCATGCCAATCAACTCAAGGTTCAAAAAATGATCATCATGGTCGTATGATGGATCGTCAAGATCACAATCAACACCATAACAAAATGTCACCAGAACAACGTGAAGAAATGAAACAAATGCATGCGCAACGTAAAGAGATGCGTGAGCAAATTCAAAAAGCTTGTGATGGTAAAACTGTCGGTCAAACCATTCAAGTCAAAGTGGGTCAACAAAGTGTTGATGGTACATGTAACATGATTTTCAAAGCTGACCGTAAAGCAATGAAAGAAATGCGTAAAAACATGCGTGACGATGCAAATACACCACGCCCAGATCATATGCGCCATGGAATGCATCATGGTGGGATGAACCAAGATACAATGCTAACTGATGCAAAACGTGCTGAATTGACGAAACAATTTGACCAACGCCTTGCACAACGTCAAGTGCAACAACAAGCTATTTTCAAAGCTTGCCAAGGTCAAAGCAACGGTAAAACTGTACAAGTTAAATTTGGCGAACAAACTGTTGACGGTACATGTATTGTAAAATTTAATCCATTACCGAAAGCACAAAATACCGCGTCTGCACCTGTTGCATCAACGGCTACACTAAAAGCATCGTAAAATTTAAATCTGAAAAGCAAAAAATCGCTCAATTTGAGCGATTTTTTTTGGACATATCTTTTTACGAATTGGAACATTCCAATTATTCTTTTTTCATATAAACCATTTACACTCAATGCAATTTTGCAACATTTGAAGTTTTTATTGACTTCATAGTCACGGTGAAAACAACATGAAATACTTGTACCTGACATTAAGATGTTGCACGATGTAACGGAACTTAGATGTATCTCTTTTAATGATACATCATCAATATTTATTAAGATTATAAATCTGGTTTAACCAGTATTGAGGAAAACGATATGCCACAATACAAAGCACCCTTACGCGATATGCAATTCGTTTTGCATGAATTATTAAATGCTGAAGAACATTATGCAAAACTCCCTGCATTCAAGGACACCGTAAGCCGTGAATTGGTTGACCAATATTTAGAAGCTGGTGCAGATTTTTGTGAAAATGAATTATCACCATTGAACCAAGTCGGCGACCGTGAAGGTTGTACTTGGAATGATGGCGTTGTAACAACACCTACAGGCTTTAAAGCTGCGTATGATAAATATGTAGAGCTTGGTTTCCCTTCTCTTTCTGTTCCTGAAGAACATGGTGGTCAAGGTCTACCAGGTTCATTGGGTACTGCGATTTCTGAAATGGTCGGTTCTGCAAACTGGTCTTGGGGTATGTACCCTGGTCTTTCTCATGGTGCGGTGCGTACCGTTGAGCATCATGGTTCTGCTGAACAAAAAGAAACGTATTTACCGAAACTTGTTTCAGGTGAATGGACAGGTACCATGTGTTTAACAGAATCTCACGCAGGTTCTGACCTTGGTATTATCCGCTCTAAAGCTGAACCACAAGCTGATGGTAGCTATGCAATTTCTGGCGAGAAAATCTTTATCTCTGCTGGTGAACACGACATGGCGGATAACATTATCCACATCGTACTTGCACGTTTACCTGGCGCGCCTAAAGGCACTAAAGGTATTTCACTGTTCATCGTACCAAAATTCAACGTGAATGCTGATGGTTCAATTGGCGAACGTAATGCTGTACGTTGTGGTTCAATTGAACACAAAATGGGTATTCATGGAAATGCAACTTGCGTCATCAATTTTGATAATGCAAAAGGCTTCTTAATTGGCCCTGAAAACCGTGGTTTACATGCAATGTTCACATTCATGAATACTGCGCGTATTGGTACTGCTGTACAAGGTTTAACAGCTTCTGAATCATCTTTCCAAGGTGCGCTTGCATATGCGAAAGATCGTTTAGCTATGCGTTCACTTTCAGGTCCGAAATCACCTGAAAAAGAAGCAGATCCAATCATTGTTCACCCTGCTGTACGTAACATGCTGATGACGCAAAAATCATTTGCTGAAGGCGGTCGTGCATTGGTCTACTTCTTGTCTCAATATGCAGATATCGTTGAACAAGGTGAAACTGAAGAAGAACGTAAATTTGCTGACAATATCTTGTCATTGTTAACGCCAATTGCAAAAGCATTCTTAACTGAAACAGGTTCAGAGTCTGCAAAACACGGCGTACAAGTATTCGGTGGTCACGGCTTTATTTCAGAACACGGTATGGAGCAAATTGTACGTGATACACGTATCTCTTGCTTATACGAAGGTACAACTGAAATTCAAGCACTTGATCTGTTAGGTCGTAAAGTATTGGGTACACAAGGTGCGATGTTGAAAGACTTCACGAAAATTGTGCACAAATTTATCGAATCAAACAAAGACAATGCTGATTTGAAAGAGTTCCTTGAGCCACTTGCTGCACTCAATAAAGAGTGGGGTGACTTAACGATGCAAATTGGTATGAAAGCAATGCAAAACCCTGACGAAGTGGGTGCTGCCGCAGTCGATTATATGTACTTCTCAGGCTATGTAACACTTGCATACCTATGGGCTCGTATGGCACTTCTTGCGCAACAAAAATTGGCAGAAGGTTCTACTGAAACTGGTTTCTATTCGGCTAAAGTAACTACTGCTCGCTTCTACTTCAAAAAGATTCTTCCACGTGTTCGTTCACATGTAGACGTAATTGCAGGCGGTCTTGATCCCCTCATGGCACTAAGCCCAGAAGACTTCGCATTCTAAGTCGTTTTTTGAACAAACACACCAAAACTCTGCACTCTTGAGTGCAGAAATAGAAAAGGACGGTCATAGCTTTGACGGTCCTTTTTCTTTATCCTTTTTCTTCATAAATAGTCACATAAATTACCTTAAATCTCCTGACTGCTTTGATGCTGTTCAATTAAACTGATTTAAAGTCATCCGATTCAAAAAACCAATAGGTGAACCAATATGCCAATTTATAACGCTCCTCTTGCGGATATGAAATTCATCCTGAATGATGTTTTCAATGCAGAACAATTCTGGCAATCAAATGAAAATTTAGCGCATGTCGATGCTGCTACTGCTGAAGCTATTTTAGAAGAAATGGCAAAATTTGCGCAAAATGTAACCCTGCCTTTAAACCGTTCAGGCGATGAAGAAGGTGCTCAATTTGCAAATGGCGCAGTGACAACACCTGCTGGCTTTAAAGCCGCATTCCAACAATACGCTGAAGGCGGTTGGATTGGCTTAGGTGCTGATGAAGAATGGGGCGGTCAGGCAATGCCAAAAATGCTGACTGTGCTGTCAGATGAAATGTTATTTGCAACTAATCCCTCATTTATGCTTTATCCGCTTCTTTCTGTGGGTGCAGGTATGGCGTTAAACAGCTATGCATCACAAGAACAAAAAGAAACTTATTTACCTAAAATGTATACAGGTGAATGGTCAGGTACGATGTGTTTGACTGAACCACATTCAGGGACTGACTTGGGTATTATCAAAACCAAAGCTGAACCAAATGCAGATGGTACGTACAATATTACAGGGACTAAAATCTTTATTACGGGTGGTGACCACGATCTTTCTGAGAACATCATCCACCTCGTACTTGCAAAAACACCAAATGCACCTGCGGGTTCTCGTGGTATTTCGTTATTCATCGTACCGAAATTTATTGTTAATGCTGACGGTTCGTTAGGTGAGCGCAATACAGCAGGTCCTGGTTCTATTGAACACAAAATGGGGATTAAAGCTTCTGCAACTTGCGTGATGAACTTTGATGCTGCTAAAGGCTACCTCGTTGGTAAAGAAAATGAAGGCTTAGCTGCGATGTTCATTATGATGAACTACGAGCGCTTGTCTATGGGTATTCAAGGTCTTGGTGCCTCTGAATATGCTTACCAAAATGCAGCACAATATGCGACTGATCGCTTACAAGGTCGTAGCCCAACAGGTGCTAAATCTCCTGAGAAACCAGCAGATAGCATTTTAGTTCATGGCGATGTACGCCGTATGTTACTCAATGCTCGTGCAAACAATGAAGCATCTCGTGCATTTGCAGTCTATGTCGGCCAACAATTAGACATTACAAAATTCTCAACTGATCCTGAAGCAGTTGCAGCAGCAAATAATCGTGTTGCACTTTTAACACCAATTGCAAAAGCATATTTAACAGATACAGCATTTGATGCAGTAATTGATGCGCAAATGGTTTTCGGTGGTCACGGCTTTATTCGTGAATGGGGTATGGAGCAATGTGTACGTGACTTGCGTATTGCACAAATCTACGAAGGTACAAATGGCGTTCAATCACAAGATTTAATTGGTCGTAAAACCATTAAATGTAACGGTGAATTCATTGCTGAATACATTGAAGAAATCCGTGATTTTGCCAATGATTTAGACACGAGCCTAAATTTCATTAAAGATGCAACTTTAGATGTTGCAACTGAAGTAGATATGATTACTCAATTTGTTCTTGAACGTGCAAAAGAAAATCCTGAGTACTCAAATGCTGCTGCCGTAGATTATCTACATGCTGTAGGTTTACTGAGCTTCACGTATATGTTTGCAAAAATTGCCAATGCTGCAAAAGACAAAGAAGGTCAGTTCTATCAAGACAAACTTGCGCTTACACATTACTTCATTCAACGTATCTTGCCTGATTTAAGTTCACGTATTATGAAAATTAAAGCAGGTTCTGAAGTGATTATGGACTTCAGTGAAGGCTATTTCACAACACAATCATAAGCTTAATTTAAAATAAAAAATGCCCAATTATTTGGGCATTTTTTTTTAGCAGTTGAATACATTTATCTTCATTACAATCTATTGAGGAAAATATTTCTTCACTGACTGCGCCATTTTAGGGTTTAAATTTTCCAAAGCCTTTTCTATATTTTCAACATCTTGTTTCGACCGATTCTGACTAACTTTAAACTTACCAACAATCGATTCAATCTCAACTTCAATTGCAACAATTTTCTCTAACTGTTCTTCAATAAAATCCTTCGGAGCATCACCCATTTTCCACGGAATCGGTTGTGTTGCTTCATGAGTTCGAGTCAATCGTGCCAAAATACCACGTAAATACTTTTCATCGTTCACCTTACGAATTATTCCTTTGACATGTACTATCCTATAGTTCCACGTCGGTACAACTCGATGGTGCTCTTGTTTTCCTTCATACCAATTTGGCGAAATATAATTTTGATCAGCATGAAAAATCACATAGGCAGATTGAGCATTTTCCAATAATTCAAATAAAGGATTCGTTTTGGCAATATGTCCACGCAAAATGCCACTTTCTCCAACTGAACAATCTAATGCTAATGGAATATGATTGGCCTCAATTTCACCATCATGCACTACAATCAAAGTTCCTAAAGGATTCTTTTCAATTAAAGTAAAAAGTTCAGCCATATTTTCTTGTTGAAAATGAGTAGGTAAATACATTTTTATTCTCAATCACCATCCAAATAACGATATTAAAACTAACATCAAGAAGCTCATAAAATATATCAAAGATTCTTCATTTGCCTTTCATGTGCATGAAACTTGCATGCTTTTTACTATAGATATTTTCGTAAACCGTAAAAGCACATATTGGAGGATAAAATGAACAAAGACCCACGTATAGAGAAAGTAGAAAACCTCCTCGACAAGTTTGGCAATATTGCAGTAGAAGCTTTTCACTACATTGCCCTATTTATTATTGGCTGTATGATCGCATGGTCAGCAGTTCATACCATATTCGAAATTTTAACCGTTAAACAATATGCCAGCATTGATGATATATTATTGTTATTCATATACTTAGAGTTGGGGGCGATGGTTGGTATTTACTTTAAAACCAATCACATGCCTGTACGTTTTCTGATTTATATCGCCATCACAGCACTCACTCGATTACTTATTTCAGATATTCAACACAACCATAAAGCCGATATTAGCCAAGTTATTATTACAGGTTCTATCCTCATTTTAGCGATTGCCATTTTGGTGGTGCGATATGCATCTTGGACTTATCCATCGGTTATACGAGACAAACACTCAGAAAAACCCCTACCTCACGGCAAAACGCCACGCCCTGAAGATGACGAGTTGGCTTAAAAATAAAAGCGCTCCCTTTTTACGTAAAGAGAGCGCTTTCAATTTCAAGGAAAATCATTCCATTTTATCGTCCATTTGGAATTTGCACATAACGCCCATTTTGATAAACCCAATGCATGCCCACTTGCGGATCGGGCAATCCATAACGGCGCCAATCAGTAATTAAGGTATATTCTGAACTTTGTATTGAACCACCATCACCATTCACATAACCGTAGCTATTTCCTGAGTATTCTGTTTTGGTTGGAAATTGATGATTATAAATAATCGTCACACCATTTTGTGGTGGGTAGCTTGGATAAGATGGATAACTATGGTTTGGATAGCCTTGACTAGGATAATTTGGCAGTGGTCGAGTAGGATATTGTGAATGACCTCCTCCGTGATAATTTGGTGGATTAACAGGATACGTCTGTGTAAATGGATGCCCATATGGTGTTGCATTACCCTGATAAGACGATGTATACGGTGCAGAATGCTGATGACGCTCTACCGACTTATATCCCCCCCATTTATTATCTGCCATCACTGAAACAGACACTGTAGCAATCATCAACATAAGTGCTGACTGTATGATGCTTTTGTTCATTGTCTTTTCCACTCCTGATTCAATCTAGACAGTTTAAAATCTAATTTAAGATAAATAATGAATAAATAATATACAAATTATAGCACTACTCAAATTTGTCATACTTAGGTCAGATTAAATAAGCTGTCTTTCTGCTAATATATATTTTTTAATTGGATGGATGCTGTACTGTGGCTGAACTGAATTTTGACCGTCTTCATCAATTTTTTTGCAAAGTTCCAAGTGTGCAGGAAGCATTTATTGATAGCTATGGTTCAGATGGCAAACAGGCGTGGTGGTTTAAATTTCAGATCAATATCGATCATCCGCTTGCATGGCAAACCGTTCAAGAACTCGGTCATGTCTTAAATTACATTTCAAAGAATGAACGCCTACCGACTCAATTTTTACCTGTTTCCCCTCCTCCATATATGAACGGTGAAGCAAAGCAATTTTTAGCGTGGGTCATTCAGTGTAATCATGTCGACTTTCCACCTGATGTGGTCTGTGATTGGCTTGAAGCTCGTCTGCCAAAACCTGTTGAAAATATTGATCAATGGAAAATAAAAACAGACTTACATGAACTCGATAAAATGACCGATAAGGATTTGGATGCAGTAGTTCCACCAAATCCTCATCATTAATTTTAAAAGCCCTAATCCCAATCTTCTCTGCTAGAGAAGGTATTTTCCCTCTCCTTATAGGAGAGGATTAGGGTAAAGTCATTAAAACGTCGACAAACCACTCCATTCCATAAATCTATACACGCCATACTTAAACGTAGATTCATCTGCAAATTTTGAATACTCTATGCTCATCTGACGACCATTTAAGTTCGACCATGCGGTATTAAAATATTGTTCGGCATCAACAAAAACTTGCTGTTGTGGTTGCCCCAGGACACGTAAATCAGTTTCTAAATTATAATTTTTCAAATTCCGTGCGGTAAAGTTGGCTGAACCTAAAATTAACTCAGCCGATTGTGCATTACGTTTCACAATCATCTTACTGTGACATTGCTCGCCTTGCGTATTGCACCAACGCACATCGACACCAGCTTCATGTAACTCCGAAGCCACTTGACGGTTAGGAATGCCATTTTTTTGCCGACCAAATGCATCTTTATTTGGATCAAGTAGCACTCGAACCTGAGCACCTTTTTCTTTGGCAGAAATTAACCCTTTAATAATCTGACGTTCCGATAAATAAAACATCGCTAAATCAATCTTATCGCCCGATTTTACCGTACTCAGCATTTTTAAAATGGCTTCATAGATGGCTTTTTCAGTCAATACTTGAACCTGTGGATCAGTCTTAACACCCTCCATGTTCCCTATAGCAACAAATGGTGTCGTACCACCTGATAGCATCGCAACGGGTTGTTCAGATTTAAGTACATCTGTTGCAATAGCACCTGTCACCATTAAAGCAACATTAGAATGGCGTGAACTACCATCATGTGGATTGGCTGAGGTTACTATGGTTTTCCATCCTGCATCGGCATCAACAACAATGGTTTTACGATGATTAGCTTTAAAATTGAATAAATTGAAATAACTTCGAAGCGTGATTGGCTCTTTACCAAAAGGATTATTTAACCAACCTTTTTCAGGATTATTGCCTAAGTCTTGACAGCACAAATACCACAGCCCTGACCACGTAGGATTAGATGCACGTAATGGCGTCAAATTGGTTTCAATCACATCAATGCCACCCTGACGTAATTGACGATATTGCTCAGGCAGAATCCCGCCATATACGGAATTGATTGGATCTGTTATAAATTTTATTTCAAGCGTTGGATTGACTACTTTCTGATTAATTAGAGCTTGTGTAAGTTGCTCTGTCAGTTCTCGTTGTGGAATTTTAGAATTACCCACTTCTTTATTAAATAAAAACATATCAATCACAATCGTGCTTTTAGCTTCTTTAATCAGTTGTAATACCTGATCAAAAATCTGTTGATCAATCTGTTGTTTTCCTTGCATATCGATATACGTCTGATCTACCAGAAACTGTACATTGGCATGACGTAATGGTCCTGTGAAATTAAGCCCCTCAGGCATTGGTTTAACTGTGTGATAAACAGCTGACGCCAAATAACCAAATGCAAAAAAGCCTAATAACACACCGACATAACGTCGTTTTGACCAATTCAGTTTATGCTGAATTTTATTAAAGATACGCATAGAAAAAAACCTAATCTGTTAATAGCAGACTAGGTCCAATTGCTTTATTTTTCAATGATGATTTGGTGAAAAAATCCTAATAATTAGAACTTATAATCTACACCAATGACAAAATTACGTCCCATTTGCGGAATATTGGACAAAAATGAACTGTGCTCATAGACTTGTTCATCAAGTAAATTATTGGCATTAAAAAAGACTTTGGCTTCTTGTCGATCTGCCAATGGATACTTATAGGCCAATCCAATATTGACCATATTATAGCCTTGGGTTTCATGTTCATAAGCGGCAAATTTATCTTGATTAAACACATGCGAATACTCTGCTGAACCTGACCAGTGATCATCAAAATCTGCATTGATCCGTGTACCTAAGCGTCCTGCAGGTACACGCGGTGCATTATCACTATCAATTTTTCCACGAACATAATCGCCAAAAAGACTTGTTTTATAAATATCGTTGAATTGATAAGCTACTTCAGCTTCTGTACCGTAGAATTTTGCTTTGTCTTGGCTATATTCGATCAAGCGGAAGTTTTCATACTGATCTAATGTTTTTGCATAAATATAGTTATCAAACCAATTGTGATAAAGATGAACATGATAACTGAGTTTATCATCGTCATAATGTAAGCCTAATTCAACATTATTGGATTTTTCATTGTCTAGGCCATCATTGCCAAGCTCATAAGTGTTGGTAGCAAAATGTCCACCATGGGCATACAACTCTTGCGCCAACGGTAAACGCTCTTGATGAGAACCAAGCAATGATAATTTATAGTTCGGTTTAAAGTCCCAATTTACCGCACCTGAATACGAAAAAGCATTGCCATCAAAGTCTTTTTGTTCAGAGTCTACATCTACTATTTGATGATCCAAACGTGTACCTAATTCCACATGGAAATCACCAAATTGACGATGCTCTACACCAAACAGACTGTATTTTTGTGTTTCATTCGGTGCAAGTGTTGCCTCTTCACCTGTGACATCAAGTTTTTGCTGACTCGCTTGAATACCCCAAACGCCTTCCCATTTCGCAAGAGGATTGTGGACTAACTCGATACGCCCTTCATAACCTTTACTTTTAAAGGTTGTCATTGCTTCGCTACCTTCAATTTCATCATGTTGATAGTCGGTATAACTTGCTTGAGCACGTAACTTTTTAAAACCTGCAAAAGGTTCATTCAACTCTGAGCGGAAATCATAACGTTCTGTTTTCATATCAATCCATGGGCCATTTTCATGTGCATGATCTTCATTATGGTCATGCCCAGAGTGATCATGTCCTGAATGATCATCACCACCACAGTGCAAGTGATCACCATGAGGATGACAAGACTCGTATTCATGGCTATGCCCTGGTAAGCCATATTTGTCTTGACGGTTACTATAAGACACACCTGCAAAGCCACGTTCACCAATCCATGACAATCCAACATTGACGTTTTCAGACTCTGAGAAAGTATTGCCTACACGTTTTTCTTTTTCTAACTCACCGTCATGATCATGGAAATAATTCGGTGTTATATAATCATTGGCATCACGTTTTAAGCCTTCTAAACGTAAAGCCACGTTTGAACCTAAGCCAACGGTAGTGCCTGCATGAGTCATTTTTTCATCATTGCCACTGTTGTAACGTAATCCAACATTGCCTTCATAACCATTTTCAGGCATCTGTGTTGGAATTTTCGTATCAGTTACATTAACCAAACCACCGACTGAACCTGCGCCATAAAGCAAAGTCGATGGTCCACGAATCACTTCAATTTTTTGCGCCAGTTGCGGATCTATAGTCACTGCATGATCAGGCGATAAACTTGAAACATCCATCGTTTCTGTGGCATTTTGCGTAACTTTAACACGTGCACCTTCTTGCCCACGTATGACAGGACGGCTTGAACCTGAGCCAAAACTATTTGAATGAATCCCCAGTTCATTTTTCAGTGCTTCACCTAACGTTGTACCGCTTTCTTGTAGTTTTTCACGTGAAATATTTTGATCCGCTACGCCAAAATCGACATCGGTCTGATCAAGGGGATGCGCAGTTATGGTGATACTCTCAAGCTTATTTATTGACTGAGAAGATGGTATTTCTTCATCTGCCCAAAGAAGTGTAGACGTAGTTGAAGCTAAAATTGTGGTGATCGAAAGTGTCAAGGCACTTTTAGAAAATGACATACAAGGCTCTCATAGCTCAGTATTTTTAAAATGTTATATTATAACATTTCACTTTATTTGCAATAAAAAACAGTGTTAATTTTAATTTTGTATAAAATCAATTCAAAATCATGCTGTAACGATAGACATCAATGCCTTTTACTTTTTCACATGCTGTACTTGCTCCGCCTCTTTCTAAACTGACAGGTAATCGTCTACCCATCGGTGCATTAGCAATCGGTACAATGACGCCTGATTTTTATAGAATTTTAGTACAAAAAGAAATCCATTTAAATCACCAATGGCAAGGTTTGGTTCATCCTGATTTATGGGTTGGATTACTGTTTTGTTTTTTATGGTATTGCCTCTATCGCCCAATGCTTTTTAAGTTAGTTGGGATACATGCTCCACTGAATATTCATTCAGCCATGACTTTATTTAAGTTTTTATGCGGCATGATTTTGGCGATTTTACTCGGCACAGCCACACATATTATTTGGGATGGTTTAACCCATTTAGACTTCAGAACCTTTGCTTTTCATGCATTTTTAGCTCGTGAAGTTCCGATCATGGGACACATTTACCCAATGCATCGTGTTCTACAAATCGGTACATCAATTATCGCTTTGCCTTTTTTATTATGGATGTCACTACATTATTATTCTAATTTTAGACAACCCAACATCACATCGAAAAAAGTGTTTAACTTTGCTTTTATTCTCTTTTTATTCTCTTTTTTCGCAGGTTCTGCAACCTATATTTTACGTGCAAAATATACAGGATTTAATCCACACAGTGCAGATTTATACACTTTGATCGGCTTTTTTCTCAATGGTTTTGCTCGTGGTTCACTATTCTGTTTCACTTTAGGTTGTATTGTATTTCTATGGCTTGATCGAAAACAATTTTTTAAAGAATAATTTATTTTAAAACGAAGCAAAATACTGATCTGATTCAAAGCATATAAATGTTAAATTCCGTTGTTTTTCGATCTTATCCTTGAGCCTGAACGCTCAAAGATGCATAATCTGACATTACATTTTAAAGGCGATACGCTGTTTACGTATTCGCTTCCTTAACCCATATAGTTGGATTTTTAACGCTATGATGCGAACTCATTACTGCGGTTCTTTAACCGAAGCCCAAATTGACCAAACTGTAACATTATGCGGTTGGGTACATCGTCGCCGTGACCACGGTGGTGTAATCTTCCTTGACATGCGTGACCGTGACGGTCTTGTTCAAGTGGTTATCGATCCAGATACCCCAGAAGCATTTGCAACTGCAGATAAATCACGTTCAGAATTCGTATTAAAAATTACAGGCCGTGTACGTCGTCGTTACGAAGGCACAGAAAATGCAAATATTACTAGCGGTCAAATTGAAGTATTAGGCAAAGACATTGAAGTACTTGCTGCTTCTGAAACTCCGCCATTCCCTTTGAATGATGAAAACACCAACATTTCAGAAGAAGTACGTTTGAAATATCGTTTCCTTGATATTCGCCGTCCTGAAATGTTAGATCGCTTACGTTTCCGTTCTAAATTAACTAATCTTATTCGTAACTATTTCGAAGACAATGGTTTCTTAGACGTTGAAACACCAATTTTGACGCGTGCTACTCCTGAAGGTGCACGCGACTATTTAGTACCAAGTCGTGTATCTAACGGTAGCTTCTATGCACTTCCACAATCACCACAATTATTCAAACAGTTGTTGATGGTTGGCGGTATTGATCGTTATTACCAAATCGCTAAATGTTTCCGTGACGAAGATTTACGTGCGGATCGTCAGCCAGAATTTACCCAAATCGACGTTGAAACATCGTTCATGAGTGACGATGACATTATGGATTTGATGGAAACTTTAACCGTGAAGATGTTCAAAGAACTTCTTAACGTTGAGTTCGATAAATTCCCTCGCATGACGTATAACGATGCAATGCGTGACTATGCATCTGACAAACCAGATATGCGTATTCCTTTGAAGTTAGTTGACGTTGCAGACATGATGCAAGACGTTGAGTTCAAAGTATTCGCAGGCCCTGCTAAAGATCCTAAAGGTCGTATTGTTGCGCTTCGCGTACCAGGTGCTGGCGCGCTTCCACGTAGCCAAATTGATGAATATACTAAATTTGTCGGTATCTACGGTGCGAAAGGTCTGGCTTATATTAAAGTCAATGAACTTGAAAAAGGTATTGAAGGTCTTCAATCTCCAATCGTTAAATTTATCGAACCAATCGTACTTGATTTATTAAAACGTGTTGGTGCTGAAAATGGCGATATCGTATTCTTTGGTGCGGACAAAGCAAAAGTTGTAAATGATGCAATGGGTGCTTTACGTATCAAAGTCGGTCACGACATGAAACTTTCAACGTGTGAATGGGCACCGCTTTGGGTGGTTGACTTCCCAATGTTCGAAGAAACTGACGATGGCAAATGGACATCTGTTCATCATCCATTCACGCTACCAAAATCAAGCGTTGAAGAAGTAAAGAATAATCCTGGTGCTGCGCTTTCAGTCGCTTATGACATGGTCTTGAACGGTACTGAAGTTGGCGGTGGCTCACTCCGTATTTTCAACCTAGAAATGCAAAAAGCTATTTTTGAAGCTTTAGGTATTAATGAAGAAGAAGCGGAAGAAAAATTCAGCTTCTTGTTGAATGCATTGAAATTCGGTGCGCCTCCGCATGGTGGTTTGGCATTCGGTCTTGATCGTTTGGTCATGTTAATGACGGGTGCATCTTCAATCCGTGACGTGATTGCATTCCCAAAAACCAAAACTGCTGAATGTCCATTGACTCAAGCACCTGCACCAGTTGAACCAAATCAATTGCGTGACTTAGGTATTCGCTTACGTGAAAAACCAAAAGCTGAAGAAGTTAAATAATTTTAGCCTCTGATATAAAAACCCTGCTTAAATGCAGGGTTTTTTATATTGTTAGTACTTTCCTATATGATTTATATACAATAATTATTTCAATTGATGATATTTTTCACGCTTAGACACAGATAAGTCTTTGACTATTTTTATATTATTGATCACTTGATGCTTTTTAATAAAGCTTTCACAAAGCACTTCATATATGATCACCATACTCGAAAATAAGATATTCTACCTACTCTAATTTTCAAAATCTTAGCACACCTATACCTATCATTCGGCTGAACTCAATTCTTATGTACATTCTTTTAAAAATGATCGCATTACTTCCTTTATCATTTTTACAGCTTATCGCAAGTTTTGTATCTCTCATTCTCAGCAGCTTCAATTCATCCATGAAGCGTGTTACATCTATTAATCTTAAAATTGCTTATCCTGAATTATCTGCTGAAGATCATGCCGATTTAGTTAAAAAAAGTATTCGAAGCCAATGCCTGACTTATGTGGAGTTTATTAAATGTTGGGGAATGTCACCCGAATATAGTTTAAGTTTACTCAAAAATGTTCAAGGCGAGCATTTTTTTACTGATGCCCTTGCCAATCAAAAAGGTGTGATTGTTGTTGTACCCCATTTGGGCAGTTGGGAATTACTTAATGCATGGATCAATGTATATGCAGCTCCTGTTATCATGTATAAACCCAATAAAGTCAAAGGTGCAAATCGTTACGTTTTAGAAGCTCGAGAAAAATTTAACGCTACGCTTGTCCCGACGGATGAAACAGGTATTCGGGCTATTTTTAAACACTTGAAACAAGGTGGGCTTACCGTCATTTTACCTGATCATGTCCCAAAACCATCAGGTGGGATTTTCTCTAATTTTTATGGACAACATGCCCTTTCAAGTACACTTGTTTCTAAACTCGCAAGTAAAACGCAATGTCATGTCATTGGTTTAAGTTGTATTCGCGATACTCGCAACTCTCAACATTTTTCGGTTATCTGCCACCCTTTATCAGAAGATATTTTATCTAAAGATTTACAACTTTCTGTCGATACACTTAATGCTGAAATACAAAAAATGATTGATATTGCCCCTGAGCAATATATTTGGTCATATAAACGTTTTCGTAAAACCTCAGACGACATCAATATATACAGAAAATAATTTTTTAACTGCGAATTGATCAATGACTTCGCTATTTTTATATATTTGCTTGATTTCGTATTCAATTGAGATTAATTCGCAAAAATGGCATAATAACGTGATCAATCTTTGAGGTAAAACCTGATGGCTATGCGCCCTGCTGTTCTTCGTCATACCATTATTCTTATTGTGTTCTCAGTCGCACAATGGGGTTTTATGCGCTACATTTTAAATCATCAACTGTTTAACTTAGATACCTATCAACGTATTGTATATTTCAGTACAAGCAGTTTTTTAGCAGGATTCCTGATTATTACCGCTTTAATTTACCTTGTGTTGAAAGGTAATGCGGATAATCACTAATCTAATCATCTAAATTTTATTCCAATACATTTAAATTGATACGTAATCAGAGCAATCCCTAAAGATTAACTCTAGGTGTTTTTTATGCTAAAAATTGAATTAGAAACTTTGACTAAAGCAAAGTCTAGTCTATTTATTTCAGTTCTATTTTTAGCTTTATTTATTTATTATATTTTGAATGAAAAATTCCGTCTTTGGTATATTTCAATTATTTTTGTACTTTTTTATTTCTATCATTTAAAGAACAAGCAATTCATAAAACCTAATATCTCTCTTATTATATTTTGTAGCATCAGTCTTTTGACCTGCACACTGAGTTATTATGTATTAGATCGTTTTGAAAATATTCCGAACCAAGGTTACCTAAAAACTTATAAACGACTAATAGATCAATATTTTTGGTTTATAGCATTTATTACACTTCCTACAGTATTTTATTACAATAAATTTACGCCAAAAATATTCTATAATATTTTATTGATTGTTTGTTGTATTACATTTTTCTATGTTTCCTATTTTAATATTTTACTTGATTTTAATCGAGGAGATTTATCTCAATTTTTCAATCCGATTATTAGCTATGATATTACTTTAATATCATTAAGCATCTTAACTCTATGCTATTCATTTTATTTAAAAAGTAAGTCTTCATATTTATTTTTAGCATTGAGTTTACTCTCTATGTTCACACTCATTTTACATGGTACACGAGGTACATGGTTAGCTTTACCTTTTATTTATAGCTTTATATTTTTACTCTATTTTAAACAACAATCCAAAAAATGTTTCATTTTTTTAGCTGCTGTACTAATGTTTATTGTTATCAATATTTCACTCGCTAACTCTCCCCTAAAAAATCGAATTTCGGACTTAAATAATGATACTGCTTTAATCAAAAACCAAAGTTATCAAAATAGTACAGGCACACGTTTAGTCTTATGGAAAAGTGGCATAGAATTATTTAAGACAAAACCTATACTGGGTATAAGTTTATATGGAATTGAAGCTAATAATTGTAAATTAGCGAAACAAGGCAAGATTCCTGAATGTTATCAACACCTTCATAGCATTTATTTTAATGAGTTAGCAGCACATGGCATATTAGGGCTACTTGGATTACTTGTAACCTTGTTAATTCCCTTCTTTTTCTTTTTAAAAGATATATTCTGCGCCAATGAAAAAATTAAAATGCTTGCTATCTCTGGAAGTGTTTTTACTTTTTTCTATGCTGTTTGTGGACTAACTGAATATTATTTATTTTTTCTCTCTACAACTTTCATTTATTTTTTAGTAGTTGCAACATTGATGAGTTTTATCATTATCGAAAAACTTCATATTAGAAATTCACATTTACAATCTCAATAATGATGAGCTCAATAAATATCAAATTGATCACTATTTATTGAGCTCAATTGATTATTTGAAATTTAATTATACTTTTTTAGCGTCATTTTATAGATTCGCTTAATTAAAGAAATTTTTAAGCGCTCCCAAATATTTTTCTTTTTCCCTTTCTTATTCTTATATTGTAAAGTTTGTCTTTCTAACTCAAGATAACTTTGCCCCGCTGCACATTCATCTAATTCAGGATGATCAAATAAATGTGTTGCATAAAAATGAATATGGCTATTTTCATCATATAATTCCCCCCAATGATCATACACTTTTGGTGACTCATGATACTTCAAAAATACTTCAGCCATTTTACGATCAATAACATAAGCATATGCATAGGAAAAACGACGGATATATAATAAATTAACATGCAAAACTTTTTTATTCTTGAGTGTCCCTGTTAAAAAATGACCTCTTACTTTTTGATTCACCTTAAGCTGAATACCACCTAAACTCAAATAAAAAGTATCTTTTAAATTTAGAGCTCCAACCTCTTGCTCTAGATCATTTAAATCAAAGTCGAGAATACTTATCGCATCATCTTCAAAAATACATGCATACTTTTCATCTGAGGATAAAAAGTCTTGTAGAGCCTGTACATGTGAGAGCGTACACCCCAGCTCTGCTGGACTTAAAGGTCTTTGCTTACCTGCAACAGCATAATGAAAATATTGTTTTGTTGATAAGTTTGCACCAATGACACCAAATTTTTGGAACTCTTGTTGATACTTTTGAAAGGTTACATTGTTAAAAAAAGCCTCTAAACGAGGGCTACCAGCTTGCTCTATACTAATTAAATACTTTTTCAAGACTTTACCTAAATGCTAAATAATTAAATGAGATCCAATTTCTCAATAAATAAAAAAATCCCCAATATTCCAATTTAATCAATATGAGGGATATTTTTAAGATCAAATTTTTTCAACTTATTTTCAGCGCGCACAATAAAAATAAATAGCAATAACAAAGTCAGAATAATTAAAATATTAAACGTTAAATTAACCATATTTAAATCATTTATTCCAAGTAGAGTACAGCTCAAAAATAACAACAATAGCAACACAAATTTCAAAACTTTAAATACTTTATTAACTCTTTTATCTGATTTAATTTTCAAATAAGCCACATTTAGGGGCGAAAGTAGTTTTTGATCATAAAAATCTTGATGTGTTTGATATAAAGAATAATATGCTTTATGAACCGTATCTTTATCTCGACCCATCAAATCCGTTAAGCTTGAAAGATCTTTATGTTTTCGATAAAAAAATAAGTACTCAGGAATCACATGAACTTTTGCATTCATTTGAGAAATACGTAAATATAAATCCCAATCCTCACACACTTTTAAATTTTCATTATAGCCTTGAACTTTTTCAAACAATACTTTTGAAACTGCAATAATAGACGGAAATAAGTTGTTGTGATAATAAAATGATTCTTGGCAAAAAGGTTTAATTTTAATTTTATTTTTTGAACGTCCTATCTCGGATACATAGCAAGCGACCATTGCTATATTTGGCTGAAGTTCAAAGGACTGTACAACTTTCTCTATATATGTAGAATCAATTAAGTCATCTGCATCTAAAAAAACTAAAATTTCACCTTGAGCATGCTTTACAGCATTATTCCGAGCTGCGGAAACCCCCATATTATCTTGTTGTAAAAAAATAATATTCGATAAATAAGTTTGAATTACATTTTTAATTGGCTCTGTCGAGCCATCATCAATAACGATATGCTCAATATTTTGATATGACTGATTTTTTACACTCCTTATTGTTTCAATAATTGTTGAATGACTGTTAAAACAAGGAGTTATAATGGATACAAGTGGTTTTTTCATCATCATAAAATATAGACTCAAAATCTCCATTCAAGACTAAATCGCAAAGATATACGCAAAAGATTAAGATTTCCCTATTATATCACGATACATTATATCTATATCTTATAAATAGATAACAAGTGCTCATAATAAGATTTCTGTTGCAATAATTTGACATAATTCAATTTATGAATACCCATTTGTTTTAAAATTAAATCATATTGCTCCTGATTAAAGCGATCATTTTGTATTATTTGCAAAAGATGAACCTTCGTATCATCCAAAATTTGCATACTTTCCGTAGTCAAATAGTGATTCATCAATTCATTAAACATGATTTGAAAGAAGAAATAATGTGGAATATTATTTTGAGTTTTCCAATAATTTAGCATCACATCCAAACAAATATGAACAATATTATTCCTGCATTTTGAAACAATAAAACTATTTAAAACATTTACATAATGTTCATCATTCCAACCAAAATAATCCTGATTGAACTCTTGCCAAAATTCTTTATTTTGTACTGTTTCATCTCTATGAAACATAAAAAAATCTTGGCTTAAAAGTTTTTGCTCTATCGGTGCAGTGAGTAAAATTGTAGCATCAATCCAAACTCCACCATAAACATCAAGCAAAGCCAAACGAAGTAAATCTGCAAAAAATGCTGGCTTAAACTGTGGATTTTTCTTTTTTTCCCAAACAAAATCAGGTAAATCTAGATACTCTCGTATAGTGTGTTCATCTAAACGAATCACCTGATAATCTGCTTTATACTCATCAACAGATGCGAAACAAAGCTTAACTAAATCAGGTAATTTTTCCTGTTCTAATCCCTGCCCCCAATATTGCCAAATAATTTTTTGATTCAACAATTCTTTTTTAGGCTTTAATTGAAAGTATTCAAGTTTGTTTTGAAAATACTGTTCTAAGAAAATATTCCACAGTTTTGCGACATGTTTTTTTTGTAATAAATTGGCTTGTAACTTTTGTTGCTTGCGTTTTTCTTTTGAAACAAACAAAGAATAATAAGTACGCCATGGCTGTTTATGCCACTTTTTAAGTTTCCGTGTTTGCTCTTCATCTGTTGAAAACAGGTTAATTAAATCATTTTTCATATCAATTACTTAAACTTTATAACGATTTAATGCATATTTATAAATGCGTTTTAACAATGAAATTTTGAATCGAGTAAAAAATGATTTTTTAGCCTCACCATGATTTTTCAATAATTTCCGTTCTTGCTCTATATAACTTTGCCCAACCATTTCTTCACCCAACTCAGGATGATTGAATAAAAATGTCGCATAAAGTTGGCAATTAGGATCGTAATCTCGTAATTGCGACCAATGATCACAGCCTTTTGGCATTTCATGATATCTCAGTAAAAGTTCCGCCATTTTCCGATCAATCATATAAGCATAGGTATAAAATAAACGCCCAAAATAAATGGGGTGTAACTTTAAGACTGAGCGATTATTGATTTTTTGATCTAAAAAATGACCTCGCACACGATGACTACTTCTAAGCTGAATTCCACCCATACTTAATAAAAATTCAGCAGGTAAATTCAATGCCTGCACCTGAGTTTCTAAAGTATTTAGATCAAAATCATCAAGGCAAACCGCATCGTCTTCAAAAATACATGCATATTGTTCATCTGAAGCTAAAAAATCGTTAAATGCTGTCACATGAGATAAAGTACATCCTAACTCAGCAGGGCTTAATGCTTTTTTACGCCCAGCCACTGCCAATTTAAAATATTCTGCTGTTGGTAAGTCTGCACCACGCACACCAATTTTTTTAAATTCAGTTTGATATTGAGCAAATGTTGATTGAGCAAAAAATCCCGCCAAACGAGGGCTACCTTCTTTTTCAATACTGATTAAATACTTTTTCACCGGCGAACTCAGGAACATCTTTAAATAAAGTAAAATTTTATACTATTTCGATCATCTAAATACCATTCATATTGTTAAGGATACATAGATTTTTTAGGTCAACACGTCTATGATTCTTGTTTTAATAGATTTAATGATTAGGTATGAGTCAACTCGGTTTTTCTTCGGATATTTATCACATTAAAATTGAAGAATTGCTCGCCTTAAATGATGCAACTTTAGCTCCATCTGCATACATTTATCATGATCCTGTCATTCTATTGATCGGGAAAGAAAGTAAAAATATCCCAGATCTACTGGGTTGTGGTCGAGATATTTTACTCGAAGCTCAAAAACAAGGGCTCAGCCATTATCCAACTCGGATTGTCTTTGAACAACGTGCACCTCAATTGTCTGTTTTAGGACTGCTGAAACCTATTCGTAAAAAATACCAAGATGCCTCTTTCCAAAGTTATGAAATTCGCCTCAGCGATATCATTGACAACCACTTAGAACGCAATTTAAAGACTGAAGAAACTGCATACAATTATAGCGAACGTAACAAATGGGGTGTTCCAAAAGATCAACGCCAAGACCGTTTCAATAAAATTGATCAATCCTTTCGTGATCATGGCTATGATAAAAATCATCCTATGGCAATTATGTTATGTCGTGGACTGGGTGTAAAAGATAAATTGCATCAAGGACATCACCGTATGTTTTTTTGCAGAAAATATAATATTGAGTTTGTACAAGTTCAATTTCTCGCGACAAATAGTTTTACAGGCCATTTAAACACGTTCTTCTTATGGCTCAACAAAACCTTAAAATATAAACAGGTGAACTGACATCATGAATACACCATGTATCTCCGTCATTCTGACTCATTTCAATAAAGGTCCTTTGCTCAAGAGAACCATTGATTCTTTACAACCTGATTTAGTTGAATTACTTGAAATTATCGTAGTTGATGATGCATCTACCGATCCACAGTGGATTGAGTATTCAAACTATTTAGAGCAACACTATTCTAAAGTTAAAATCATTCGTAATTTAGACAATAAAGGCCCTGCAAACCGTTTAAATCAAGGGGCAAATACAGCTCAAGGCGATTATTTATTTTTTATGGATGCCGATGATGTCCTTGCACCCAATCGCTTAATGCAAATTTTAGATTTAATGACACAATCTAGTTGTGATTTGTTTTATGGCAATAAAGTAAAAATTTATGATTTAGCCGGAATGCAACAACATCCTAAAATGGATACTCAAATTATAGAAAATCCACTTACCTACATGATCCAACATAACATTATGGAAATGTGTGTAATGTGCAGTCGTGAAGTATGGTTACAATCCAATGGATGTAATGCATCGTTATTCATCCAAGATGAATCACTCGCTTTACAGCTAGGTGCTGTTGCAAAAAAGCTACTTTTCACAAAAACACCAACTGTTTTTGTCATTTTAGATGTTGCAGAAACCAAAACAAAACGTGGGAATAATCGTCTTTCTCAAAATCTAAACCAACAACATCATGATATGTTTTTTACCATTTATGATTTTTTAAACGATCATGAATTAGATCAAACTCAGCAAAATTTACTAAAGAAAAAAGCTCTTTCAACCTATTGGAAAAGTCTAAAATCTCGTAATCAAAAAAGTATCAAAGAGTTTTTATTTTATATTCTTGCAAAAAGAAATCCTGAAAAATGGTGGGCGAGTCGTAGCAATGAACTGAAAACTTATTTTTCAAAATTAGATCAAGTTAGACGACCTATTATTTAATTTTTTAATCTCTTTCATCTGTAAAGAAAGGCTTTTTATGGCTATTCCCAAAATCATTCATCAAATTTATTTACAAGGTGAAGCAAATATTCCTGACAATATTAAGCAATCGATTGCTGAACTGCGTCAGAGAAATTTAGATTGGGAATATCATCTTTATGATGAAACCATAATGGTCGACTATATTTCTCGACATTATGATGTAGAAATGCTGACGATCTATCAGTCTATTCAAAAGGAATATCCTGCTGCACGTTCTGACTTTTTTAGATATTTACTCATGTATAAAGAAGGTGGTGTATATCTCGATTTAAAAAGCTCTTGTTCCAAGCCATTTAATGAAATATTAACTGATCAAGATGAATTAGTTATCTGTGGTTGGGAAAATGAACAAGGTCAAAAATACCAAGGCTACGGTATTAATAAACATTTAAAGCATTTAAAACATGGTGAATATCAACAATGGAATATTATTTGTAAGCCAAACTCACCCTTTTTAAAAGCTGTAATTGATCAAGTTATCTATCGAATAAAGCACTATACGCCAATGAAATATCATGTTGGTCGCAAAGGTGTACTTAATACAACTGGTCCAGTTCCCTATTCATTAGCGATTGAATCGGTTATTCAACAAAATAAATATCCCTACCGTTATGAACGCTTTGCTTCACAATTCGGTTTGATTTATATCAATACAGATACGTCAGTCGTTAATAAAAATCACTACAGCCTACAAATCACACCTGTGATTCAATTAAATCATTTCGATTATTTTTTATATCTTTTATGGTTGTATATTCTACATCCCAAAAAAGTATTCGCTAAAAAATAATATGATTTATTAATGAGCTAAAAAATATTACCCAATACACTTTAGCCCATTCTAATCTATCCACCTCACATCCATAAGGATGCAAAATATTGTTTCATTCTAAAGCTTAAGCCTTTCTGTTTGGCATGTGTTGATTGTTCCCAATCTGACTGACTCATTTTTTGCGATGTTTCACTACGTAAATATGCATGTCCACCAAAACGATAATGCCCTTTATCGGAGAACATCACTTTAGCATTTTTTTTCCAAGGCTCTTTTTCACCACGGGTAAAATATGGATGTAAAACTTTAATATCCTTTCGATTGAGTGCATATTTATTGAGATGGCTTTCATCATGCCACAATGCAATTTGATCATTTTTCAAATCTTCATGTGTATTTAAACTTAGCTCTTTGCACATTGCTAAATATGCATGTGACCGACCACCATTTAATGCACCAGTAAAATAATACTTCCCTTGATTTAAAGGGATATTTGCCTTAGACAAAACATTTCGGTCATAGGTATATTTATTTCGATTTTTATGAAAAGCATGGGGCTGTATTGCAAAGGCCAATTGCTCCGTATCTGCTTGAGGCAAAAGATCTTGAGCATAAATTGGCGACAATATTTCTGTATTTGCATTAAAAAAATAAATAAAATCAAAAGTTTCTAATTGATCTTTAATACCTAAAAAAATATCAAAACGCATTAATGTATCGTGTGGCCATCCTAATTTATTTTGTAAAATATAAGAGACGTTATGCGTATCTGAAGTATTTAATAATTCCTGATCATCTGTAAATACAAAATAATGTTTATCACAATCAGGGAGTAAATTCCGCTCCGCAGATTGATAAAAATAATCCCAGAAAACAGTATAACGCCCTGTTGCAATGTATAAAATTGCAACTTTACTTTTTTGATTGCTCATATAAATAACCATTTTGTTTCAATAACGGATGCCAATATACACAGTTCAATACAAAATCATTATGATTTATTTTCGCCGCAATTAATTACGTTTACCCAACTTTAAACGTAATTTCACGGCAAACATTGAATCTTTACCACTAATTTTAATACGTTGTAACTGCATAAAATCAGGTAAATCAGCATCAATGCCTTCCTTGGTCGTTACAGCATTGCTATAGCCAACTTGCCTTGCGGTCTCAACATCACGTTGCGAATAAATACCAAAAGGATAAGCAAAACTCATCACCGTTTTTTGGGTAAGTTGCTCTAATTGAGCTTTAGAATCACGCAGTTCAACCAAACACTCAGCATCAGATAATTTATCTAAATTAGCGTGCGTTAATGTATGCGAACCTATTTCAACAAAGCCACTTTGAGCTAAAAAATGAACCTGCTCATCATTAAGTTTCGGCTCTCGTGCTAATTCACCGCTGTTATGATGGGCTTTTTTATAGGTTGACCAATCACGATCATGACGATCAACGACAACATAAATCGTTGCTTTTGCCTGATATTTTTCTAAAATTGGATAGGCATTTTCTAAATTATCGAGATAACCATCATCAAAAGTAATCGCAACTGTTTTCTCAGGATGCTTGCCCCAATTGTCTTGTAACTCTTGCATGGTGACAAAATGAAAGCCTTCTGCTTTCATCCATGCCACTTGCTTTTCAAACGCAGCAGGTTGAACACGTAATTTATTAAATTTTGCACCATCAATATGCTCACGCACCATGTGATACATCAACACACGTGGTCGCTTCCAATCTACAGCAGGTTTCCACCATGCATATTTAACACTAAATGCAATCATTAAAACCAATAGTAGAATGAGTAGATAAATCACAGTGAAAATCCATTATTTTGCTAAAAGATATGTTGCCACACGCTCTGCTTCTTTAAAAGTCTGTGCTTGTGGTAAATCTGCATTACTTTCTGTTTTAGAAATCACTTTTTTTTCAATCATCTGATCAATCGACTTGGTAATCCGATCTTGCTTTAAACGATCAATTTCAATCACACCGACCCGACAACCCGCTGTCAATGCTTCAAAAATCATCGACACGCTGTCCTCTGTCACCCAAACGGCTTCAGCTTTTTGCATTTCTTCAAAAATCCAACCTTGCGGTGTTTCCTCTACAGGAAATATATTTAAGTTTTCAGCAAAGCTCTCTAGTTTTAAGTGTGTCAAAAATTCAGATGGTGTGCGGCGAGAAGTTGTTAAAATAAATTCTGCCTGAAGATTATTGTCCACAAGATTTTTCAGGCTATGTAGAACCTTTTCTTCATTCCATTGATGGCGTTTAGATGAACCGCCCAAAGCAATTAAAATTCGATTAGGTACATGTCGTTGCTCATTGATAATGGGATTTAAAGCCCCTTGTGTCAAAATCACGTTGCCATTTTCAGCAATACCATCATGCTCAGGAATAATCACATGATCAAACCAAGTAAATGGATAATTTGGTTTCATCAAAATCACAGTTTTAGCTTGCCGATAAATTTTACCTAGCAATACAACACGTAATTGAGTATGACTGCCCACACCAAAAATATAATCGGGTTGTTTAGAAAAACCACGAAAAGATTTAATCAACATTCCCATTAATAATGAAAAAATCGGTAAATCTTGAATATTAACTTCTTCAAAAGTCACCTCATCAGTATATTGGCGTTGCATTGCTTTAAACAAACCGACTGCCTGTGAACGGTGCCCGGCTTTCCCATCACTGACATAGACAATATGCATGCATGATCCTTTCCTGATGTTTGACTCATAAAAAAAGGCGAAAACACGTTTCGCCTTTTTATCTTAACCGAGGAACTTATTTTACGTAAGTTAACCAGTGTGCATATTTAGGGTCTTTACCCTGAACCGCATCAAAATATGCTTTTTGGATTTGTGTTGTAATTGGACCACGAACACCTTCACCAATCTGACGATCATCATATTCACGAATTGGCGTTACTTCAGCTGCAGTACCCGTAAAGAATGCTTCATCACCAATATAAAATTCGTCACGGGTAATACGACGCTCAATAACTTCATAACCCAAGTCTTTAGCAATGGTAATAATTGTTTGACGAGTAATACCATCAAGCGCACCACCAGCAACATCAGGCGTATGAATCACGCCATCACGGACTAAGAATACGTTTTCGCCCGAACCTTGACATACATAACCTTGTGGATCGAGTAACATTGCTTCGTCATAACCAGAATGTGCTACTTCTTGGTGTGCAAGAATAGACAAAGTATAGTTACCTGACGCTTTAGCCTTACACATGGTCACATTTGGATGATGATGGGTAAATGAAGACGTTTTTACACGAATCCCCTTCGCCATTGCTTCTTCACCAAGATAAGCACCCCAGCTCCAAGCAGCAACAACTGCATGAATTGTATTATCTGTTGCAGCGATACCCAATTTTTCAGAACCAATGAAAATGATTGGACGCAAATAGCAAGATGCTAATTTATTTTCACGAACAACATCAATTTGAGCTTGTTCCAATGTCGCTTGATCATACGGAACTTTCATTTGATAAATTTTTGCAGAATTTAATAGACGCTTAGTGTGTTCTTTTAAACGGAAAATCGCTGTTCCATTCGGAGTTTCATAAGCTCGGACACCCTCAAACACACCCATACTATAGTGTAAAGTATGTGTTAAGACGTGAGTTTTTGCTTCACGCCAATCAACCATTTGTCCATTTTGCCAAATAAAACCATCACGATCAGCCAAGTTCATGCCACACACTCCAAATTTTTTTACACAATTATTCACTTTCCAATGCGAATGTCGCAGTTGGATCAATTAGTCTTTGCCACAATTTACAAACGACCTCTCGGGTATCGTGCCAGTCGGCTGCACTCACTTGCATATTATGATTTGCAAGTGCTAGACGATGGCTCTCGGCGCGTTCACTCAAATAGGCTTGAATCAGTGCTGTAACGTCGCTGCTTGGTAAGCAACCGGCCTTGCCAGCATCTTCTAGGATTCTTACATTGTCGGAATAATGGGCGAGATCTTGATTCGTCCCACTCCAGGCTAACACCATGTACTGTGCCATAAATTCAATGTCAACGATACCACCTGCATCCTGTTTTAAATGAAAAATACCATCTTTTTTCTGCTCTTTTGATGAACCAAGATGGTCTTTCATTTTCTGGCGCATGTTCAGTACTTCGACTCGAACATTTTCTTCATCACGAGGTAAAGTCAAAATACGGCAACGTAATTGTTCGAACTTTTCTCTTAACGATAATTCACCTGCAATTGAACGAGCACGTACCAAAGCTTGATGCTCCCATACCCATGCACTTTTAAGTTGATATTGTTCAAAGGCTTTCAAACTTGTGACAAGTAAGCCTGCTTCACCTGACGGACGTAATCGTGTATCAATTTCATAAACACGACCATCTAGCGTTTGCGTGGTCATCAGTGACATAAATTTTTGTGCCACACGCATAGCAAACTCAAAACCGCTAATGACTTTAGTGCCATCTGTATCGGCTTGCTCATCCATGGCATGGATAAAGACCAAATCCAAATCTGAACCATAACCCAATTCAATACCACCCAACTTGCCATAGCCTGCTACTACAAAAGCTAAGTGATCAAGGGAACAACGTCTTCCATTTTCGTCTAGTGGATAACCATGACGTTTCGCCACAGTTTGATAAGCTAAATTAAGTGCTGCAATCACTGAAACTTCAGCAATATCAGTCAATGCATCAGATACTTTCATCAGTGGGCTTTCAGCCAAAACATCACTTGCAGCGACTGTTAAGACATTAGATTTTTTAAATAGTCTTAAAACACGCATCTGATCTTCAACTTGATCAATTTCAATGCGAAGGAGTTGTTGGCGTAGAGAGTCTTCTAAATAACGTCGTTGTGGCAACTCAAAATCCATCGACAAAAATTCATCAAGTAATACTGGATAATGCGTAAGTTCCTCACAAATCCAAGGACTTACCGTTGCCATTTTGACAAGTCGCTGTAATGCCCCTTTACTCTCAATTAACATGACCAAATAAACAGTGCGGCGCATAACCGATTCCACTAAAGGCATTAAACGCATCAATGCAATTTGTGGTTTGTCAGACTGTAAAATTGCTTCAATTAGATAAGGCCAAAACTCTTTTAAACGCTGTACCGCTTTGGCAGGCAGTTTTTTAATCGCATGCCCATACCAGAATTCATGAATGAGATTTTTAGCATTCGCATCCAATATAGCCTCTAAACGATTTTCAAGCTGAGTTGAATTTTCAACCGTTGTTTCACAGCCTTTTTCTTTAATTAAATGCTCAAACTGATAAATGACTTTGCCACGTTTTTCATTTAAAAAAGCAATAAATGTATCCCAATCTTCAAAACCCAAAGTATCTGTCAGACGTTGGCGCAAATCATCTTCTGTCGGTAAAGACTGTGTTTGTTGATCATTAAGGGCTTGAATAGCATGTTCTACGCGACGTAAGAATAGATAAGCATCTTCTAAGTCAATGACTGCCTGAGCATCAAGTAAGCCGACTTCACCCAAATGTTTCAAGCTAACCAAGCATTGACGATCTTGTAGTTCTAATTTTGATCCACCATAAATCAATTGAAAAACTTGGACAATAAACTCAACTTCACGAATTCCACCTGCGCCGAGCTTAATATCATCAGCAATATTTCGACGAGAAACCTCTCGCTCAATCATCGCTTTCATTTCACGCATGGCTTCAAAAGCGGTGTAATCGACATATTTACGAAATACAAATGGACGAGTCATTTCCAATAAATCATCGCCCTCAGCGCCCCCCGTAATAATACGAGCTTTAATCCACGCGTAGCGTTCCCATTCACGTCCATGCTGGCTGAGGTATTTTTCCAAAGCGACATGACTGATCGCCAATGCTGAACCATCGCCCCATGGACGCAGACGCATATCTACTCGAAAAACAAAACCATCCGCCGTAATGTGGTCAAGCAAGTAAATTAGCTTCTGCCCCCACAAAATACAAAACTGCTGTACATCTATACATTTTCGACCATTGGTTTCTCCCTGCTCATCAAAGGCAAAAATCAGGTCAATATCACTCGATAAATTAAGTTCTTGTGCACCGAGTTTCCCCATCGCAATAACTATTAAATCTTGTACTTTTCCACTATAACCAATGGGCTCTCCATGTTTTGCCAATAATGGAATAAGTGCAAATTCTTTCGCTGCGACAATACACGCATCGGCAAAATCTGAAAGCTCACGAGTTAAGGTCACCACATCCGTCTGTTGATTGGCATCTTGCCAAATCCAACGAAACATTAAACGTGCACGTAATACTCGAAGTGCTTGCATCCACTGTGCTTCATCTTGAAGTCCTACAAGGCTTTGTTGTATCAATAATTGAATTTTTTCAGTTGAAAGCGACTGATCAAAAGGATGTACTGCAGCATCCTGCTCAAGTGTATTTTGATGTAAATTTAATATTTGTTCGGCATATTGACTGGCACGTAATGTTTTTTGCAATTGTGCAGTATTCATCTGAAAAACCTGTACTTTCAATTGAAGTGTTATTTATATCAGTTGCTGTGAATATTGGGGCAATTTTCGCTATATTCTTTTTATTTTTATTGCACAAATATGCTAATGAAATACATCCCTAAAATTCCTGAATGTTAAATCATAAAAAATGCAGAAATAACTAACCTACGGAATGATGCTCATGCACCTCAGCCTTGACTAATGTTTGATGTTCATTGACCGCTGCTGGTAAAATTATGCTAAAAACAGTACCTATGCCTTCTTTAGAAGTCACGTAAATTTCACCATGATTTAAAGCAATAAATCGCTTACACAGCACAAGTCCTAAACCCGTACCTGCTTCACCATTAGTACCCTTCAAGCTAAATTTGATTTGTGGTTCAAAAATATGCTCCAACTGAGTTGCTGACATTCCCAAACCCGAATCTGTTACTTTTAACTCAATGCCATTTTCAACACGTTGTGCATGAATACTTACCTTACCCGAACCGTCCATATGAGTAAATTTTAATGCATTCGCAACAAGATTTTGCACGACAGACGTCATCATATTCATATCAGCATATACCGCCAAATCAGCAGGAACATGGTGACTAAGTTCAATATTTTTCTTATATGCGAAACTTTTTAAAACATCATAAACGATATCAACCAACTGATTGAGTTTAAAGTTGATTGGATGATAAACAAAGTTCCCACCCTCTGCCATTGCCCAATTTAATAAGCTTTCAAGTAAACTATAGGTAGACTGTACCGTATCATGCAAAAATTCTGCAATATCTTGTACACCTGCTTCATCCAAGGTATCACGCTCTTGCGCCAATACTTCAGAGAAACCAAGCAAACCATGAAAAGGTGCTCTCAAATCATGTGCTATAATCTGAAAAAATTTAGTTTTACTTAGATTTAACGCCGCTTGTTGTTCATAGAGTTCTTTAAATTCTGAAGCTTCCACGCTCATTTCTAAACACTTCATCAAGCCATCAGATAAATCTTCAACTAAGGCAACACTTTCCGTATCGAACTCAATATTTTCATCATCAAAATAAACGACCTTCCCTAAGGATCCTTTCAACTTAGGGCTTAAATCAAAACCAACAATCCGCTGATGCTCTGCACCCAAGTCATGGATATGTTGCGAAAATGAAGCATAATTATGATGATGACAATCAATCAACGTAGCACTATCGAAATAAGAATGTAATTGTGCATTGGGGTTGGCATGAAAGGCTTTAAAACCATTTGAATCTGAATACCAAACATAGGGTTCATCTTCAAATGCTAAAATGGCATATTTCGTATTTAACATCTTTCGAGAAATACGCAAAAAACGCTCAAGGTTATTATCTTCAGTAAAAACGCCTAACAACAATGCAACTGGGCATGCACTCAAAAGATCTGCCTCACCTATTTCCAGTAAATGTAGTTGCATACGCCCTCACTTAGACTGACCTTTGAATTATTATTGAACGTTTGAATCTTTTACAGTTTCTTTACTTTACTTACATAACTTTACAGCATGTTTTAACATATAACGACTAATTATTTAACAAATATCATAAAAAAGCTGATGAACACCACAAATTATTTTGTTATTCGTAAAATTTATAAAAATATTTATGAAAATAAGCATTATAATTTTTTAAATATAGAAAACTTAATTCAATACATAGTAATTTTATACAGATGTGATGTTTATATTAAGACATAAAAACGCTTATTTAATAAGTGAATACAACTTATAACTCAAGAGCTCTTTGAGAGGCTATTGAGTACTTATCGCAGATAAATAGGCAAAGAATTTGGCTATAGATGATTTATTTTTATGATACCCAACATGTCCTAAAAAATTGGTTTATCAATCTACGAAATAACAATAGTACTCCCACTACTACTATTATAGTGATAAAACCATGAATTTTTTGATAAATATATTTTATCATCACGTTTAGTATAAATTCTTAACTGACGTAATTTGCTTCACATTTTGTCACTATAGAGATTGACAAATATCTTTCGATTCGAAAAAAGACTAAATTTCAAGTAGAATAAAGCTATTGGCGAACAACACTAATGTGTATATTTTTTCAGCTAGATGGCAATATAACAAGATATTGCTTTGGCTGAAGTGCTAAGCGCACCAAGATTTTAAATGTTTTAATTAAGCAAAGTGGTTCGCAGGACTGAACCAAAAGTTCAGTTCTTTCAAACTCAATCTAAAGCAAGGGGCTATATATGGCTGGTGGAAAGTCAACTATCATTTACACACTGACCGATGAGGCGCCATTATTGGCAACTTACTCACTACTGCCGATCATTGAGACCTTTACTAAGCCGGCTGGCGTAGAAATTGTCAAAACTGACATTTCTGTAGCTATACGTGTACTCGCAGAATTCAATGAATACCTAAGCGAAGAGCAAAAAGTACCGAATAACCTTGCTGAGCTTGGTCGTCTTACTCAAGATCCTGACACAAATATCATCAAATTGCCAAACATCAGTGCTTCTGTTTCTCAGTTGACTGCATGTATTAAAGAGCTTCAATCTAAAGGCTTTGCGATTCCGGACTATCCTGAGAATCCAACGACTGACGAAGAAAAAGCAATTAAAGCTCGTTATGGCAAATGCTTAGGCTCTGCTGTAAACCCTGTACTTCGTGAAGGTAACTCAGATCGTCGTGCACCTGCTGCTGTTAAAAACTATGCTAAGAAACACCCGCACTCTATGAGCGAGTGGAAGCAATGGTCACAAACTCACGTTTCTCACATGGAAGAAGGCGACTTCTATCATGGTGAAAAATCAATGACGCTTGACCGTGCTCGTAACGTAAAAATGGAATTGATCACCCAAACTGGTGAAACCATTGTTCTTAAAGAAAAAGTTGCGTTACTTGATGGCGAAATCATTGACTCAATGTTCATGAGCAAGAAAGCGCTTTGCGATTTCTATGAAAAAGAACTTGATGATTGTAAAGAAGCAGGAATTTTGTTCTCTTTACACGTTAAAGCGACCATGATGAAAGTTTCACACCCGATCGTATTCGGTCACTGTGTGAAAATTTATTATAAAGATGCATTTGAAAAACACGGTAAATTGTTTGATGAACTGGGTATTAATGTAAACAACGGTATGGCTGGTCTTTATGAAAAGATCGCAACTTTACCGACATCTTTACGTGAAGAAATCATCGAAGATTTACATGCTTGCCAAGAACATCGTCCTGCACTTGCAATGGTTGATTCTGCGAAAGGCATCACTAACTTCCATTCACCTAACGATGTGATTGTAGATGCTTCTATGCCTGCAATGATTCGTGGTGGCGGTAAAATGTGGGGTGCTGATGGTAAACCTTACGACTGTAAAGCTGTAATGCCTGAATCGACATTTGCTCGTATTTACCAAGAAATGATCAATTTCTGTAAATGGAATGGTAACTTTGACCCACGTACGATGGGTACAGTACCAAACGTAGGCTTAATGGCTCAAAAAGCTGAAGAATACGGTTCACACGACAAGACTTTTGAAGTTTCTTCAGCAGGTATTGCAAACATTACTGACCTTGAAACAGGTGAAGTATTGATGTCGCAAAACGTTGAGGAAGGCGACATCTGGCGTATGTGTCAGGTAAAAGATGCACCGATTCGTGACTGGGTTAAACTTGCTGTTACTCGTGCACGTAACTCAGGCATGCCTGCAATCTTCTGGCTTGACCCATACCGTCCACACGAAAATGAATTGATCAAGAAAGTTGAAAAATACTTGAAAGATCATGACACCACTGGTCTTGATATCCAAATCATGTCTCAAGTACGTGCAATGCGTTATACGCTTGAACGTGTTGCTCGTGGTCTCGATACGATTTCTGTAACAGGTAACATCTTACGTGACTACCTAACAGACTTATTCCCAATTATGGAATTGGGTACTTCTGCTAAAATGTTATCAATCGTTCCGTTAATGGCGGGCGGTGGTATGTATGAAACAGGTGCGGGTGGTTCTGCTCCTAAGCACGTACAACAGCTTGTTGAAGAAAACCACTTACGTTGGGATTCACTTGGTGAATTCTTAGCGCTTGCAGTTTCTTTAGAAGAGCTTGGCATTAAAGAAAACAATCTTCATGCTAAATTGCTTGCTAAAACCCTTGATCAAGCGACAGGTAAATTATTGGATAACGACAAATCACCATCACGCCGTACAGGTGAATTAGACAACCGTGGCAGCCACTTCTTCCTTGCGAAATTCTGGGCCGAAGCACTCGCTGCTCAAGACGAAGATGCTGAATTGAAATCTAAATTTGCACCACTTGCAAAAGCATTGGCTGAAAATGAAGATAAGATCATTGCAGAACTTGCAGAAGTACAAGGTAAAGCTGTTGATATCGGTGGTTACTACGCTGTAGATACAGCGAAAGTAAATGCAATAATGCGTCCGAGTGCGACGTTTAATGCAGCACTTGCTAGTGTTTAAAAATATACTTTCGGCAATTTAGTCGATGTATGAAAGAAGCCGATGCATATGCATCGGCTTCTTTTTATCTGTAAGTTTTAACGCCATGAACGATTGTTCAATTTATGCTAAAATACGCCCCAAATTAACGATGATTAAATCGTATTTAAACTATTGTGAATTTACACTCCCGAGCTTCAATAGATTCAAGACACTGATTAAAGGTTAGATTTTAAAATGCTGAGTACTCCAAACATTGACAGTAAACTATCCCCACGAATCAGTGTTGCGCCGATGATGGATTGGACAACCAAAGATTACCGATTTTTTGCACGTTTATTTAATCCTAACGTCATTCTTTACACGGAAATGGTCACAACAGGTGCAATCATCTACGGTGGAGCAAATCGCCATTTAGACTATAACAATGAAGAACATCCAATTGTGTTACAGCTTGGTGGCTCAAATCCGAAAGACTTAGCAATTTGTACCAAAATGGCACAAGACTGGGGTTATGACGAAGTTAATTTGAATGTCGGTTGCCCGAGTGATCGTGTGCAAAATAATAAGATTGGTGCTTGCCTCATGGCAGAGCCTGAATTAGTGGCTGAATGTATTTCCGAAATGCGTAATGCAGTTGATATTCCTGTAACAGTGAAGCACCGTATCGGAATTGATGACATGCAATCTTATGAAGAAATGTTGCACTTTGTCGATACTGTTGCGAAAACAGGCTGTGACAATTTTATTGTGCATGCTCGTATTGCCCTGCTACAAGGTTTATCGCCTAAAGAAAACCGTGATGTTCCACCACTACGTTATGAAGATGTTTATCGTTTAAAAAAAGATCGTCCAAACTTACTCATCGAAATCAATGGTGGTATTAAAACCTTTGCTGAAACTCAAGAACATTTAAAATATGTTGATGGTGTAATGATTGGTCGTGAGGCATACCACAACCCATATCTATTAGCTGAAATTGGACAATTGTGGAATTTAGATTTACCTGATCGTTTTGAAATGATGGATCAAATGTTGCCATACATTGCTAAACGTATGCAAGAAGGTGCACCTCTTTCAATTATCACTCGTCATATTTTAGGTTTATTCCAAAATCTTCCAGGTGCACGTAAATGGCGTCAGGCTTTAAGTGGTGGTAACGCCAAAACTTTTGCCGATGTTGAAAATGCTATTATGAATATAAAAGAAGCAATGAAACGTACTGAGGATTATATTAAAGAGCAAGCGATTTCACAGTGATTTAAAACTAAAATGGCTAATTCACTTCGTAATTAGCCATTTTAGTTTTTAGTCCAAACATCCTTCAAACACTTCAAGTGACTCCACATACGGCAAAATCAAATAGTCATGCGTCATTAAATGTTTTTTAAAAAATTCCACTATCATCGAATCAAACCCATAAATTGTAGTTAATTCATCTATAAGTTTCTGATTATTTATTGAATTAAATTGCGCTGTTTTAATAAAGAAAAATAAACTAGCCCCTAGTCCAATATATTCCAAGGCAAAGTTTTTTTCCAAGTATTGGATTAATGAAAAACTTTCCATTGGATTGAAATCACAAGAAAAATAACCATTCAATTGAGCGACAAATTTTTCAGATTCTAGCTCTACATTCACCAACTTAGTTTCAATTGCTGAGTCTAAAATCTTTTCAGGGTATTCGTGTATTTGAATGAGCAAGTCGAAATCTTCTTGTGAATATTTAGATTTCGCTTTCAAGTTTTTAAATTCGACCTGATTTTCAGCTTTAGACAATTGCTCAAGATAATATTTGATTGCCAGAGGCTGAGAATTTTCATAAAGAATATCTTCCTCCTCACCATTCACATCGCCTATATATTCAGATGGATCAAAATACAACGCATCATTCATAGATGCATGCATAGACGTATAGTTGCATTGTCCAATATCTTCTAAAATTAACAGCACTTTCTTGGGTGCAACTTGTTGTTTTAATTGTTGATAAACACCCATTAAATCTTGCCAATCACTCACATCATTGATCCATGCATATTGATTCAATTCATGTGCTTCTTGGCTGATTTTAGGGTTTGTATTTTTTTTAATATTTAATTTTTTCACTTATTCTCTCAATTTTATCTGATCCAACTTTTTCAGAACTTCAGCCACAGCCACCATGGCAAAACTAGAAGTGACCACCACTGCCGAACCATAACCACCACAACGTAATCCTGCACTAGCACAGACATCTGCGCTTGAGAATGGATTATCAATTGAATAGACACAAGTAATACCAAACTTTTCTTTTGGCTTTTTACAAATACCCATGCCACGAAGTTGCGTCCGTAATTTTGCCAACATTGGGTCTTGTTCGGTTTTTGATAAATCAGCGACACGAATTTTCAGCGGATCTAATTTTCCACCGGCCCCACCCGACACAATCAACGGAATTTTATTAAAACGGCAATGTAACATCAACGCTAATTTCGCTTTGACATCATCAATACAATCGAGAATTAAATCAGGTGTTTCAGCAAGAATTTCTTTGATATTTTCCGCACTCAAATAATCTTCGATTAAATTAATTTTAATACGCGGGTTAATCTGACGACAGCGTTCTGCCATCACTTCAATTTTTTCATGACCAAAAGTCGATGTCATTGCAGGTAATTGACGATTGATATTCGATGCAGCAATTGAATCCATATCCACTAATGTTAATTCACCGACACCCGTACGCGCAAGCGCTTCAACAGCCCAAGAACCAACGCCACCAATTCCAATCACCATCACATGACTTTTTTCATAATGATTAAATGCTTCACCCCCATAAATTTTAGCAACACCTGCAAAACGGCGGTCATATTCATCATCTTGGTGCAAATCAGTCATTGTGGCTTATCAAAACAGAAATTTTATCTATTTTAGCAAATTCACCTTTAATAAAGCTAATCCCAACCTTTAGGTAATTGAATAGCATCCTCACGATTGTCATTCAAAAGATAGGTTTTATATTGATTAATAGGTCGAGTTCCTGAATCAGACGTAGGTGAGTAATCTGCTTGATAATGATATTTCACTCGCCAAGTATAAGGCTTTACATAAAAAATCTGACTATTTAGGGTGTATTCATCATGGCATTTTCCTCGACTCTGTTGATAATCTTCCTCAGAAAAGCAAGCTCGAATCATCCGATACATCGACAAAGGAATGTTCTGAAATACTTGTTGATACTGACTTTTTACCTTTAATTGTAAAAAATCGACCACCTCTTCATTCATGCCACCACCTGAATAGCCTTCTTGCCATTTTTGAACAATCCCAACAGCATAGTCATTTTCATTAATAGGAAACAATTTAGGGAAAATCGATAGTTGTTTATTATCATCACTCTTTTCAAACACCGCCCAACGCGCGCTTTGAGTGCGTGGTTGATAAGTCGAAAAATCCCATATTTCTAATAAATTAAAATTATTATTTTGCAGATCAATATGCGCAAGTCTTAATTCATCAATCACATAAAATTGATTTTTTTGACCTTCGACCTGAAACAAATTACTGACTTTTCCATTGACACAGAATGATTCAAACTGTCGGCAAAACTGCACTTTTTGCTGAGCATTGAGTGTATTTTTTTTTAAAATTTTTTCTTGTGGCTGTGCGTGAGTAGCTATCGAAAATACAAAAAAAAGTAGACCAGTCAAATAAGAAAAATGACGAGATTTAAACATTTTAACCTCTCTTTAATATTCTATTTTATTTTAAATCTAATCATTTTCTAACCGTAATGCTTGCATTGTATTTAGCCAAAGATGCTCTGCCAACTTTTCACACGGCATATCTAGTACCTGAGCCAAACCATCCAAAACATAAGGCAAGTTAACAGGCGTATTACGAGTTCTACGCTCATGTGAAGCTTGACAGCACAAGGGTGTCATATCGGGGCAATCTGTTTCTAAAACCAGATGTTCTAGACCTATTTCTTTAACCACGCTATGTAGTTTCTTCGCATTCGGATTGGTAATTTGCCCTGTTACACCTATTTTAAAACCCATTGCAATCAGAGCTTTTGCTTCTTGTACACCACCACTAAATGCATGAGCGATGCCTCCATGTTGAAATTTATGCTTTTTTAATATTTTTATCGCATCTGCATGAGAACGTAAAATATGTAATAACACAGGCTTTTCAAACTGCTGTGCCAATTCTAATTGTGCGGAGAAAAAGTCTTGTTGCTTTTGAAATACTTCAGGTTGCTTATGTTCTTTTTTAAAGGTATCCAAACCAATTTCACCTACAGCAACGCAATTTTCAGTTCTTAAAATTTGTTCTAAATCATGTAAAAAAGGAGTTTCATGCTGATCGATGAAAAAAGGATGCAGACCTGGAGCAAGATAACTTTTCGGTGCATTTTCCAATTGATTTAAAAAATGCTGAGTTTCAATCAGATCAGTAAAACGTGAATGTAAAAATCCAATTAAAACCAAGCCTTCAACACCTGCAGCTTTTGCTTGATGTGCGAGTTGTACCCGATCATGATCAAAATCAGGCACATCAAAATGAGTATGTGTATCAAAGAGTTTAATTGCACTATTCACTTTTATCTTTATTCGGCATCACTGTAGAAGCAGCTTTTTGCTGATCAGTATTTACATTTTCAGGTAAATACTCTTTTTTCAAAACTTTATTCAGTTGAGTATATGGAATTTCTAAACGTGGCAATCCTGCAACATAAGGACCAATTTCATATTCACCATATTGAAGAATAAGACCATTTTTTCCTAAATAATAATTATCGCTGAGTTTAAATTTCCACACTTGCTCGTATTCTTCAAGATTAGTCGAAAGTTGCGAATCTCTTACCCATTTTTTAAATGCCTCATAAGCTAATTTTTCCAACTGTACTTTTTGACCTGATTGTACTATATCGTTGAGTGCGACTAATTTTTGGGTTTTTAAATCAAAGTTATAATACGTTTGTGATGATGAACCATGTGCTCCACCCATATAATTACTTGTATTTAAAACGACCGTTACCAATGCACCCTCTGCATTAAGAATTTTGGGGCTAATAGATAAGGTAATTTGACTACTTGCACCCAATGTTTTTAACTCTTTATCAAGTCCTGAAAATGCAGTGATATAGGGTTTAATCTCTATTGCCATTTGTTGCACCGGTGTCACATTCGTAACAACGTCACTCGCCGATGTTGCAACTTCTGTTATTGCACTTTGTTTATCTTTTTCTGCTCGAATGTCTTGTTTTAATTTTCCAATATCGAGCATACGCTCAAGATTCTGTAAAATTGCCTGATCAATCTGTTGATCAACAAAAACCTGATTGGTCCGTAAACGATCAATACTAAATTCGGGGCAACGATTTCCATTACATTCAGGCAATATGACAGGCACTTTTTGAGTTTCGCCTTGTAATTTTAAAGTTGTATCCTGCACTGCCGATGCTGTCTGCTCAACAGGCTCTGACTTTTTTTCAGCTTTCGGCTGACAAGCAGTTATAGCAAATGCAGACATCATTATTGCCACAGCTAAAGCATTTTTTTTCATCAACATTACCAACCTTCAGAATCTTACAGAGCGTTTTACTTCTATAAGCCTATCCTGTATATGACCTTGCTTTCAATTGAGTTTTGTATGCTTCATGCTATCAATAGCACATTGATTGCTTAAAACATTTTTTGGAAAACATCAGGTTTCAACATTTGCTGTGTCTGTGCTTTATCGAGGTAAATATCAAATTGTGGCGCATCTTCACTAATTTCGCCCGCACGATAATGTAGCCCGATACCCTCTCCATCAAAGAACCAATCCGACTGCCCCCAAAAGAGTTTTTTGGGTGCAGACTTCTTCACTAACATATCTTGTTGATCAAGCCACTCTTGATACTTTTGCTGAATTAAGTTATTTAATGCATTTTGTTTTTGGGGTTGAATCACATCTAAAATCGTTAAATTTTTCTTAAGTTTACGATCTGCCACATATAAATATTGGCGTGCTTTAACTGATACTTCTGCTTGTTTCGTATCAACTGAAACCTGTAATAACACATACTGATTACGCTGTGATGCAATACGCGTCTGCATGTGCAACTCATAGGCTTTATTTTTTGGAAATTCAGCTTCCCAAGCATCTGATTTTTTAATATAAGCATTTACCGCTTGTTGTAGCGTCATTTCTTGATTTAAACCCACTTGATTTTGAATAACCCATGCCTGATGTGTTTCAATCCATTTATTTAACCAAGTATCTTGAGTTTTAATCGTTTGAATTTCAATTTCAATACAGTTTTTCTTTTCACAAAATGGCAATGCATAATCCGCTTTCGTTTCTTGCATATCCAAATACGGCAACACATCAGGATTTTCAACTTGTATAGGCTCTGACACGGCTTGTTCTTGCGAATTTTTTTTTGATTGATCTTGTTTCGAATCACACGCCACTAACAATAATGTGCTAATAAGTATGAGTCCTTTTCCTGATATATGCATAGCAGTACCTTTATCCATAAATAAAACATTTATTTTCAAATAAAAACAGCTTCTCAAAGAAGCTGTTTTTATTACCCATATTCAATACCGTTTTAGAACAAATTAGTGTTCACGAGTTGAACGGAATTGAATATCAGGATAACGCTCTTGCATTAACTGTAAATTTACACGACTTGGTGCAAGATACGTCAAATGACCACCACCATCTAAAGATAATTGGTCATGGGCTTTTTTCTTGAATTCGTTAAATTTCTTTTCATCATCACAAGAAACCCAACGTACTGTATTAATGCTTACAGGCTCATAAATACAATCAACTTTGTATTCTTCTTTTAGACGATACGCAACAACATCAAACTGTAGCACACCCACTGCACCTACAATCAAATCATTGTTGATTTGTGGCATGAACACCTGCGTTGCACCTTCTTCAGATAATTCTTTCAAACCTTTTTGTAATTGTTTAGATTTCAAAGGATCTTTGAGACGTACACGGCGGAACATTTCAGGGGCAAAGTGTGGAATACCTGTGAAATGTAACTTTTCACCTGATGTAAACGTATCACCAATTTGAATGGTACCGTGGTTATGTAAACCAATGATATCACCCGGCCACGCTTCTTCAAGCTGCTCACGCTCACCCGCAAGGAATGTCAATGCATCGCTAATACGCACATCTTTACCTAAGCGTACATGATTCATTTTCAAGCCTTTTTCATACTTACCTGAACAGATACGCATAAATGCAATACGGTCACGATGTTTCGGATCCATATTTGCCTGAATTTTAAAGACAAAACCTGAAAAACCTTCTTCTTTGGCATCAACAATACGTTCATGTGTTGGATGAGCTTTCGGTTCAGGTGCCCATTGAATAAATGCATTTAACACATGATCAACGGCAAAATTACCAAGTGCAGTACCAAACAAAACAGGCGTTTGACGTCCTGCTAAAAACTCAGCATGATCAAGTGGATCATTTGCCATTTGTACAAGTTCAAGTGATTCTTCAAATGATGCAAATGCTAAATCACCGACTTTCTCACGAATGTCTGGGTAGTCATAGCCATCACGAATTTCAATATCGGTAATAGTTGAGCCAAAGCCTGCCTTATATACATAAAGCTTGTTTTCAATCAGGTTATATACACCAGCAAAGTCTTTACCCATACCGAGTGGCCACGTTAATGGTACACAGCGAATATTTAGAACATTTTCAATTTCATCTAATAACTCTAATGGTTCACGAATTTCACGGTCCATTTTGTTGACGAAAGAGATAATGGGGGTGTCACGCATACGGCACACTTCCATCAATTTGATGGTACGTTCTTCGACACCTTTTGCACCATCGATCACCATTAAAGCAGAGTCAACCGCTGTTAATGTACGGTAGGTATCTTCCGAAAAATCTTCGTGTCCCGGTGTGTCCAGCAAGTTAATTACATGATTTTTAAATGGGAATTGCATAACAGATGTGGTAATTGAGATCCCACGCTCTTTTTCCATTTCCATCCAATCCGAAGTCGCCGCACGATCAGATTTACGGCTTTTTACCATTCCTGCCACTTGAATGGCTTTACCCCATAACAGCAATTTTTCTGTCATGGTGGTTTTACCCGCATCGGGGTGGGAAATAATCGCAAAGGTGCGGCGTTGAGCAACTTGCGTTGCTAATTCATTTTTAAAGCTCATGCATAATACCTACTGCGAATACGCAGCTTTAAGGATCAAAAATGATCCAAATATAAAATTGGCGATATTGTAGCAGAATTCCACTCTGCTACGAAAAATCTTGTCGGTCGTTTTTAGACAGTAGATTTGCATGTTTACATTGGTTTCGCCTGATTGTAGATGTGAAGTGCTAAGTTCTAAATTTAAGCAGATTCAAATAAAATTTTTAGTTTCTTTTAGTTACTGCATAGATCTATTCGGATCAGCAAAATGATTTGTATATTATGGTTGTGCATGCTGAATAAATGATAAAAATTACAATTCAAGATTTTTAGTTAAGTGACTACAGCATAACTTTCTTCTAAACGCTGTACAGGCAATGGCATACCCAAAAGATACCCCTGCAATTGCTGACAGCCTAAACGCTTCAATATTTCTGCTTGCAATTCCGTTTCCACGCCTTCAGCCGTGACCACTAATCCTAAACGTTTAGCAAGCTGAATAATACTTTCTAAAATAATTTCTTCTTTTGAATTTGGTGTCAAATTACGAATAAATTCACGATCAATTTTCAATTCATCGACAGGTAAATCTTTCAAATACAAGAAACTTGAATGCCCTGTTCCAAAATCATCAATAGCCAAACGAATACCTAAAGCACGTAATTTTTCAAAGGTTTGAATACTCGTTTCAATATGATGCATTGCGGTCGATTCGGTAATCTCAATAATCAGGCTACCTGGTGCAATTTGATATTTTTGAATTAACGCTTCAAGACGGCAAATTAATTGCTTATGTTCAAACTGAATAGCCGATAAATTTACAGCGACTGAAGAAAAAACAACACCTTTTTCTTTCCATTCATGTAATTGCGAGCATGCTTGTTCAAGTGCCCAATAACCCATACGAATGATTAATCCTGTTTGCTCAGCCCCTTCAATAAACATACTAGGTGCGAGTAAACCTAAATTTGGATGCTTCCAACGAATAAGCGCCTCAACACCACAAATTTTATAATCAGCAGTAAATTTGGGCTGATAAAATAAAACAAATTGATGTTCTTCTACTGCACGATATAAATCATTAATCAGTTTCGATTGACTACGATTAGACTGTTGCTTATCAATAGAATCATTATAAATACTATAGGTATTCCGACCTTGTTCTTTCGATTGCATCATGGCTGCTTCAGCATTGATTAGCAAATCTTGTAAACCATTGCCGTGCTTTGGATAGAGTACGATTCCAATACTTGCAGAAATATTAATTTCTTTGCCCGAAATTTTAAAACCTTCTTGAACCGTATGTAAGAGTGCAGCAGCGATTTCTTCTGTCTGCGCTTGCGTTGTATTTTCAATAATCAGTAAAAACTCATCACCACCTATACGAATCAGCTTCTGACTTGCTAAGAGTTGATGATGTAATCGTTGTGCCAATTTCACCAATAACTCATCACCTATATGATGTCCAAAAGCATCATTCACCGACTTGAAACGATCAATATCGATATAGACAAAAGCTACGTCCCCTTCGAGTTGACGATGCGCCATAAACAACGCATTGGTGTAATCAATCAGAAATAAACGGTTCGGCAACTTGGTTAAATTGTCTTGTAATGCTAAGTTTTCTAATTCTTTATTTGCAAGTAAAAGCTGATGATTACGCTCTTCTAATCTTAACTCAAGCACAGCAACGGCAAAGGCAGCGATCAATGTCAAACACGTTGCAAAAATCACTGCAACCAGTAGCATGGTTTGACCTTCGTCATAATTAAACCCAAGTGCTGTTGGATTCTCAACTGTATGGAAAATAACACCAGCCATACCTGTGTAATGCATGCCTACAATACTAAAAGCAATCATGCAAGCAACAGCAAACTTTAAAAGTCCACGATGGTTAATTGCTTGTTTATATTTAAATGCTAACCAGAATGAAAGACCAGCACCACTAATACCAATAAGAATTGAAAACAAAACAATTAAGCCATCATAATGAATATCTTCATTCGGCACGTTTAAGCCCATCATGCCGACATAATGCATCCCTGAAATACCACCACCCATAAATACAGCACCTAAAATAAGGCGCCCTAAAGGTAAGGTATTTCGTGTGGTTAACCAAATGGCAAAAGTCGAGGTGATTGCAGCAATAACGTAAGAAAATATGGTTAGACCTGGGTCAAAAGAATAACCCTCTGGTAAATGGCAGGCTAACATACCTACAAAATGCATCGCCCAAATAGCTAGACCAAAGATCATACCGCTAGCAATCATCAGAATTTTTTGTTGTTTTGGACTATTTACATTGTAAATAAGTTGCTCCAATGAAATAGCGATATAGCAGACGATGACCGCAACAACGGCAGAACCTATCACCAAATCATTATCATAACTCATATGAATCATACAAATGTACTTCCCAAAATGAACCCATTATTGTTATTTAAGTTATTTAAAAAATCCTAAAACAACACATTGCTACGTGTGGTTCACCTGATTTAATAGAATTTAGAATATCCTTAAAATAGCACTATCTCATTGAAGGTCAAGTTTTTTTCACATTAGGCAAAAAAAGGGCATATCACAATATGCCCTTTATTTAATATTACTTAATCAATACTTTAGTGTTTTTTCTGTAATTGCCCTAAATCCATTAACACATTGGCAGCTTCAGTCACAAAAGTCTCTTCTTCAGGCAATGATGGACGTTGCGCTACTTTCATTTTTGCACGAGATTCTGCTAAAGCATCCATAGAGGCTTGATAGCTTTCCCAGTTTGGATATGGCTTCTGCCCCATCACCTTACGGCGTGCATTTTCAGCTTGCAAAGTCTTATCCTCAAGTTCAATTAAGTCTTTTTTACGCTGAGTAATATCTAACACGACTTGCTTTTGATCTTTAGAAATTTGGGCAATCGCTTTACGCGCATTAAGATATTGGAATTGCACATCAGCATCTACACGCTGTTTAGACAATACCGATAACTCTGGCACATAAGGTTGAATCTGACCTTCACGCTTAAATGGTGCTGTTGGAATAGTGTCCCATTTCAACGCATTTTTCGCTTTACGCTCACCAAACTCTTCGTCATAAATATCGACGAGTTTAACATCAGGAATCACCCCTTTATTTTGCGTACTACCACCCGTCACACGATAAAATTTACGCTGCGTCAACGTTGCCTGACCATAAGCCAAACTGTCTAACTGAACCTGTGCCGTTCCTTTACCTGTTGTTGTACTGCCAATCACTACGCCACGATCATAATCTTGGATAGCAGCCGAGTAAATTTCACTAGCCGATGCAGATGCCAAGTTAATCAATACAGCCAATGGACCTGCATAGGTTTGTGCACCGCCATCGGTATCTTCAAAGACACTAACATTGCCATTGCCATCGCGAATTTGCACCACAGGTCCTTCCTTGATGACCTGACCAATCATTTTGGCAACTTCTTCTAGTGAACCACCTGGATTATTACGTAAATCAATAATCACTCCTTCCACTTTTTGACTAGCTAGAGATTGCAATGCTTTATTGGTATCTTCGGCAACAGAGCGATATTCTCCCCCAGCACGGCGTGCACGATAGTTCAAATAGAACGATGGAATTTCTACCACACCAAATTTATGTTTTTGACCATCTCGGATCACTTCAACAGTGCGAGAGCGTACACCTGCATCTTCTTCTTGAATGACATCACGGGTCAACATCACAATACGTGCCTGATTCATAGAAGCACCTGCACCAAGGAGCTTCACAGCCACTTTCGTTCCACGCTTACCACGAATCAAACCGACAATTTCAGAACTTGGCCAGCCAATCACATCAACCATTTTATCGCCATCTTGCGCCACACCAATTATGCGATCACCCGATTTCACCTGCCCTGACTTACTTGCAGGACCGCCTTCAACAATGGTTTCAATTTTAGTGAAATCTTCATTACCACGTTCAGGACGAATCGATACACCAATCCCTTCAAGTTGCAATGTCGTTTGACGATTCAACTCAATCGCATCAAGCGGTGGGAAGTAGTTGCTGTGCGGATCATAGGTCAATGTCATTGAGTTTAAGATGCGTTCAAGCACATCATCACTCTTCACACGCCCCATGCGCTCAAGTTGACGGGTATAACGTTTAGTCAATGTTTGAACTGGTGTTAAGTCTTCTGATGCTGTTAAATCTTGACCATTGGCTAGAGATGGATCATCTTTTAATGCTTTTTGCTTGGCTTGCTCTTCTTCTTTGGTAATCGTCAAGTTAATGAGCTGTGAAACCAACATTTTCTGCCAATACGTTTCTTGCTCAGCTTTGGTATTGAAGAAAGGCGATTTTTCACGATCGGTTTCAATAAATGTATTGGATTGATTTAAATTTTGTGGCTTTTTCAACTCAGCCAACATAAATGAATAAAATTCTTTTAGACGATTACGGTATTGTTCATGAATCGCATAAGGCCCTTTTAAATCCCCTGCTTTAAGCGATGCTCCCAAAGTCGTACCATACTGTTTTTTATAGTCTTGTACTTCCGATGCAAGGAACAAAGTATGTTCAGGATCTAAGCTATCCAGATACATATCAAGGATTTTCCCTGATGTCGTTGCATCAAGGCGCATATTTAAATAATGCTGTCGATCGACCAATGTTGCAAGCTGACGAGTCACTAAGGCTTGTTCTTGTGTAGGCTGAATTACCCCTGAAACAACAGCTGTAGTGGTTTCAGCCATTGCCTGAGTAATTGTGTGTGAAAAAAATAATCCACCGGTTGCCAATGCAACGGCGCAAGCAATTGTCTGAAGTTTCATAATTCGTTAATGCATCCTTCTCGGAGTTTCCAATTTGGTGTCGCTTTTTAATCTGAATTCAACAGTTTCAAAATCTTAAACAACTTTATCTGTCTATGTCGTGTAGTTTTATCATAATCTGTACTGACAAAATGTAGCAAATCATTGCAAAATACAGGTATTGTTTTCCTTTTAAAAATACAACTACGGATTTCCTATGATCGGCGCATTGATGCTTGATATCGCAGGCACAGAACTTACTCAAGAAGATATTGAACTATTGCAAGCTCCGCAAGTCGGTGGCGTGATTTTATTTACACGAAATATCAAATCTCTGGCACAAGTTCGGGCTTTGACTGATCACATGCGTCAAGTTCGCCCTGAGATTCTCATTGCCGTTGACCAAGAAGGCGGACGTGTGCAACGCCTAAAAACAGGGTTCACTCTATTGCCTGCAATGGGGCATTTTGGTGAACTTTACTTAACTGAACCTGAAAAAGCCATTCAACTCGCGGAGCAATGCGGTTGGCTTATGGCAATTGAAGTCTTAGCTGTCGGGATTGACTTTAGTTTTGCCCCAGTACTCGACATCAACGATATTAGTGATGTAATCGGCGATCGTGCATTTGCCAAAAATGTGCAGGATATTGTTCCACTTGCTCAAGCCTTTATGACAGGTATGCATCGTGCAGGTATGGCAACAACAGGTAAACATTTCCCTGGTCATGGTTCAGTTAAAGCAGACTCTCACGTTGCTGCAGCCATTGACTCACGCAGTTATGACGAAATTTATGCACAAGACATGCAAAGCTTTATTCAGCTCAAACCACAACTTGATGCACTTATGCCAGCACATGTAATTTATGAAAATGTTGACCCGAACCCTGCTGGTTTCTCACCTTTTTGGATTCAGAAAATTCTCCGTCAAACCTTAAAATTTGATGGCGTACTATTCTCCGATGATTTAAGTATGCAAGCTGCATGTGTAGCAGGCAATGCCGATGCACGTATTCGAGCTGCCTTAGATGCAGGCTGTGACATGGGCCTAGTGTGTAATAACCGTGAATCGGCTTGTGTGGCACTTGCAGGCATTGAAAATTTACCACTACCGAATCAAGAACGCTTAGAGCGTATGCGTGGCAAAATTCCTAAAATTCAAATTGGTGAAACATTAGATTTAGGTACAGAATGGCAATCTGTTAAACACGTGATTGAAGCATTCAAAAATTCACTTTAACTTTAATTGAAAAAGAATAGGAATACTTCGGTGTTCCTTTTTTACACATAAACTGTTAAAACACTTAAGATTAAGATATTGAAATAATAATGATATAGCTCGATCAGTCTGATCGACAAAAAGCATCAGTGAAGGATAACCATGAGCGAACCACAACTGTCTAAACACCGACATATTTCATTTACTGCACATTACACCGGCTATATTTGGTATCAAATGGGTATATCGCATCCTTTACTTGCTACGTCTAAAGGTAAAACTTTAGCAATGATTGCCAATCCTATCGAAAATTGGGCAGAAAAATATGTCGGTGGCAGTATGCGGACGACATTAAAAGCACGCCACAAAATGTTAGATGATCATCTAATTATGCTCATTCAACAACATCCTGATTTACAAGTACTTGAAATTGCTGCAGGACTTTCACCTCGTGGATGGTGGTTTAGACAACACTACCCTGATATTGATTATCGTGAACTTGATTTGCCCGATATGGCACAGGAAAAACAACAGGCTTTAAAACAAATCGATCCAACAAGCCCCGATCTTTTATCCATCGATTTATTTACCCCTGATTTCGAAAATGCATTTAAAGTTTTTGATCAGAACCGCCCTTTAGTTGTCATTAGTGAGGGATTAATCAATTACTTCACCAAGCCATTATTGCAACAACTCATTCAATCGATTGCTCATTATGGCAAAGGCTTTAAAGCCTTACATTACCTGACCGATATTTATCCTGAACCAGTCAAAAATCGTTTAGCAAAAGTCATTTGGAGTAGTAGTAAACTACTCAAAGTGATTTCTCGCAGCGCATTCACATTCCACTTCATTTCCCCTGATGAAGCTCGCTCATTTTTCTATACGGCAGGTTTTAATACAGTTGATGTCATTCAACCTACATTTTATTTTGATGACCGAACACAAACTACTACGACCATAGATGAACATCCTGAAATGATGAAAGATCAACATGCAGGTGATTTGGTATGGATGATTCACGCCCAGCACCCCAACCCGATGAGTTAACGATCTTTAAGTTAATATTTTAAAAATATAAAGCCCTCAAATGAGGGCTTTATATTAACTTTTCAATAAATATAAAATTTAAAGATTAGAAAACAACATCTAGTTCTAGCATTACATCTTGTTTCTGCGCTTGGATATAACGAAGTAAACGATCTGCCACTTCAAAACTACCATGTTTAAACAAAGCACGTACACCTTGTGCAGAGCAATCAAAAATCAAACATTCAATACTAAACTCACCATCTTTATCACTCAAATGCAAGGCTAAATCGCGTGGATGTTGTTCAACATATTCTTTTTGATCAAGCTGTAAAAGCACACCAAAGTAGTTCATATCCACAATATTTACATCTATCACATCCGACAAATGACGATGGGTCAGTTTGCTTTCTGGTTGTAGAACTTGAATACGCTCTTCACCACGGCGATCCATATTTTCCATTTGATCACGAGTCAAATTAATAATGCCATCTAAGCCTTGAATCGACTCACCTTTCAAATAGGTGGTAAATAAGGTCATGGTTTCTTTGCGACGCTGTAGTTGTGGTACATGATCGGCATTAGCAATCATGGCAAATTGAACATCGGGACATTGTAGTGCAAATTTTGCATTTTCATATGGCAATGTAAAGCTGTCGTACTGACCACACGCCACCAAAGTATTGACCTGTGGTACAGGCACTTGACTCAACCGAAGTAAACGTGTGCAGTTAATTTCATAACGTTCTTGTTCAGTTGCCGAGAACTCAGCCATTTGCTTAAAGAAAAGTCGTTTTGCAGTCGGTGACATACGCGTTTTATCGAGTTTGGCATGATTGACCAAATATAGAATCACCGCTTGACCGAATTCATCCATACGCTGCTCTTTCATCAGCATTAAAGACTCTTCAAGTAACATGCGCCAACTTTTGCGGGTTTCTTGCATCACCCCCATCAAAATCATTTTTTCCACAAGCTCTGAATGCTGTTGTGCAAAAAATGATGCAATCACTGAGCCGAGTGAAATCCCTACAACATCAACTTTATTTACGCCAACAATATCTAACCACTGCCCGAGCATGCGAGATAAGTCAGGCAACTCTAGAGTCCCTGCCGATAAACCACTGTCGACATTGGTAATTTGCTGATTTGAACCCATCGAAGGTAAATCAATTAAGATGACAGGACCACTTTCAAAAAATTGTTCTACACAATATTTATAAGAGCTAAAATTTTGGAATGCTCCACCAATAATCACAATGGGTGTATTATGAATTGTGCTTGGATCGGCAATTGCCATGTACTCGATTTTCCAACCATCAATCCACGTAGTTCGTGCCGGTTGCTTAAAACTCCCCTTATGATAGATGTCAAAAAACCCAAAACCTGTGAAGTTTTGATGTAATTCTGGATCCATCTGGATAATGGAATTCATTTCCTACCTCCATCCCTGCTTTATTTTTTTATTTTGCAAGTTAAGTTGTTCTTCCAATGATCAAAAAATATCGAAAATTTATATGTCATCAATATCCTATATGCTTTCATTCTATACAGATGTCAGATTTCTTAGCAATCACTATATTGACCGCTCATCCAATTAAAACGGTCATATTGGCAAAAAAAGCGTTACAAAATTTGACCCACTCCGCATTTCTTCCCGAATAGGCATAGATTGTTTATAGTCGCACTGCTACTATCAAAGAGATATTTTCAGCGATCAAATATAAGGCTATGCAAGATTCAATTGAACAGTATATGCAAACTGTAGGTCAACAAGCCCGTCAGGCAGCAAGTGTGCTGGCTGCTGCAACTACACTTGTAAAAAATAACGCATTATCTGCCATTTATACTGCTTTGGAAGCGAATGAACCTCAAATTCTCGCTGCCAACAAAATAGACATGGAAAAAGCCCTTACAAACAACTTGGATAGTGCCTTACTTGATCGCCTTGAACTGAACCCCAAACGTTTTAAAGATATGCTACAAGGCTTAAAAGATGTGATTAGCCTGATTGATCCAATTGGTGAAATTACAGATTTGGCTTACCGCCCAAGCGGTATTCAAATTGGTAAAATGCGCGTTCCTTTAGGTGTTGTTGGCATGATTTATGAATCACGTCCAAACGTCACGCTTGAGGCGGCATCACTTGCGCTCAAATCTGCCAATGCGATTATTTTACGTGGTGGTTCTGAAGCTTTAAATTCAAACCAAGCAATTGCTACTGCAATTCAACACGGATTAAAAGTTTCAGGTTTACCTGAAAACTGCGTACAAGTGATTAATACACCTGACCGTGCTGCCGTAGGTCAACTCATCACATTGTCTGAATATGTGGATGTGATTGTGCCTCGTGGTGGTAAAGGACTGATTGAACGTATTACCAATGAAGCAACCATTCCTGTAATTAAGCATTTAGATGGCAACTGTCACGTTTATGTTGAAGCTCAAGCCGATTTGCAAAAAGCACTGCCGATTGCTTTGAATGCTAAAACACATCGTTACGGTGTATGTAATGCAATGGAAACACTCCTTGTCGACGAAAAAATTGCCGAGGAATTTTTACCACGCATTGCTGAACTGTATGCAGAAAAGCAAGTGGAACTCCGTGGTTGCCGTGATGTACAAAAAATCTTAGGAGCTGCAGTGAAACCTGCGAGTGAAGAAGATTGGTACGAAGAATATCTTGGACCAATTCTTGCGGTAAAAGTTGTTTCAGGCATAGAAGAAGCAATTCAGCACATCAACAAATATGGGTCACACCATACTGACTCGATTATCACTGAGAACTTTAGCCTTGCACGTCAGTTTTTGACTCGTGTCGATTCAAGCTCTGTTATGGTCAATGCATCTACTCGCTTTGCTGACGGTTTTGAATATGGTTTAGGTGCTGAAATTGGTATTTCAACAGACAAAATTCATGCCCGTGGGCCTGTTGGACTCGAAGGTTTGACGTCACAAAAGTGGATCGTTTTAGGTGATGGACAAATTCGTCAATAAACCGCTAAGCATTGAAATATAATTAAAAGTTACCCAATATTTAATTCGTTTAGGTATTGGGTTTTCACTAAAACCCTACAAGAAAGTAAATGCTTATCATTTTTAAATGTTAAAGTATTGATAATTTTAAACAATTAACTGATAAATTTTAAGTATTAATAATTCAGCAGTCGATAATGCTTAAGTCTAATCACCTAAAGTCTATCTAGGCTATAAAAACAACGCATGGTACAACATAAACACGATCTAGATTGCATCAATAAAAAGAGCAATGGATCAACAAGATGACTACTTCAAATTACAATTTCGGGTAATAAAACGTGTCTACATCAGTATTAGTAATTAACTGCGGTTCTTCTTCAATCAAATATGCGCTTGTTTCAGAGCGTCGTGAAGATCGTATTTTTGGACTTGCAGAAAACTTAGGTTCTGCTGAGGCGCGTATTAAAGGAGTGACTGCTGGGAATCAGCCATTGGAATTGTCTATTCCACATGCTGACCACGAAAAAGCCTTGGAAACCATCCTTTCTCGTCTTGCTCAATATAAACCACAAGCGATTGGTCATCGTGTTGTACACGGAGGTACATTGACCAAGGCAGAATTATTGACACCTGAAATTGTAGAACGTATTCGTGAAGCAACGCCACTGGCTCCGCTTCACAACCCTGCCCACTTAGTTGGTATTGATGCAACTATGCGTCTATTCCCAGAGTTACCACAAGTGGCTGTGTTTGATACCGCATTTCATCAAACTATGCCATCGCATGCTTACCGTTATGCATTACCAAAGTTCTTATATACACAACATAATGTACGTCGTTATGGTTTTCATGGAACAAGCCATGCTTATGTATCTGAACGCGGTTCAGAGCTTGCAGGTAGCTTCAAGCAAGGTGGTTGGTTAACAGCACATTTAGGTAATGGTAGCTCGACTTGTGCCATTTGGAATGGTCAAAGTGTTGATACTTCTATGGGTCTTACACCGCTTGAAGGCGTAGTGATGGGTACACGTAGTGGTGATGTCGATCCAAGTATTCACAGCTTCCTTGCAAGCAATTTGGGTTGGGATATTTATAAAATTGATAAAATGCTCAACAGCCAATCGGGGTTGTTAGGTCTTTCTGATTTATCGAATGACATGCGTACATTGATTGAAGCTTCTGAACAAGGCAATGAAGATGCGAGCCTTGCGATTGAAGTGTTTTGCTACCGCCTCGCAAAATCATTAGCAGCACTTAGTTGTGGCTTACCACGTATTGATGGCTTATTCTTTACTGGTGGCATTGGTGAAAATTCAGCATATATTCGTGAAAAAACAATGTCTTACCTACCACACTTTGGTTTTAACCTCAGCAAAGAAAACAATGATGGTTTAAAACGTGGTACTGAAGGTCGTATTGATACAGGAACAGGTCCACAAATTTGGGTTGTGCCAACGGATGAAGAAGGTCGTATTGCAAAAGAAACTGAGCATGTTGTTAACCATGAGGTACAACAGGCAATAAAAAAGTCTGAATCTGGAGCAGCGACTGTTTAACAGTCGCTTTGCCTTATGCTGTATTACCTTTTGATTTATTGATTATTTTAATTTTAGCTTTCCCGTTTTAAGAGCAGCTTATGAAAACAATTTTATTGGTTCCTACTGGCGAAGGTGTGGGTCTTACATCGGCATGTTTAGGTTTAGTTTATGCCCTTGAGTGCCAAGGTGTTAAAGCAGGTTTTTTAAAACCTTTTTCACAAGAAGCAAATACACAACCCGATCGTACTACTGCACTTTATCGTCATATTTCAAATGCTAAAACTGTAGAGCCTATTGCTTACAGTAAAATCACTCAAGCATTGAATACCAATGAAGTTGATGAGTTACTTGAAGAAGCCGTCAGCCTACATCGTCAAATTGCTAAAGCACATGACATTATTATTGTTGAAGGCTTAGTGCCAACAGCGCGTGATACATTTGCAAGTGATTTAAATGTATCACTTGCGCAAGCCCTCGATGCAAAAGTGATTTTTGTCAGCAATGCTGATATTAATCGCCCTGCACACACAGCTGAAAAAGTTGAATCACAAGTACGTAACTTTGGCGGTTCATCTGCAGCACGAAATGTTGGCGTACTCTTCATGCGTACCCGTGGTCTGCCTGAAGATTCAGCACAAATTCCTGTAACGATTGATCCGAATTTAAGACTGATTAGTGACACGGTAAAATTTACTGCTGAATTACAAAAAACTTGCCCACAACTCGGTTCAGAGCAATTACCCGTCATTGGCTTAGTTCCTTTTAGCGATACGCTCAGTGTCCCACGTCTCTCTGATTTGGCAGCCCAATTACAAGCCACTTGGATCAATGAAGGTAAAGCAAAACAACGCCGTGTTTTACACAGCAGTTTAATTGCATCGAACATTGAACATGAGCTACACAAATTTATTGCAGGCGAGCTGATTATCAGTGCATCTGACCGCATTGATGTATTACTCGCAAGTAGCCAAGCCACCAATAATGGCGTTCCACTTGCTGGTTTAGTATTGACTGAACATCATGCACCAAATACTCAAGTTTTAGATTTCTGCCAGTCTGCAATTAAAAATGGTCTGCCAATTTTACATACACCACTCAGTACTTTTGCCACAGCAGAGCAACTTGCAAATCTCAGTAATGAAATTCCTGTTGATGATACTGAACGTGCTGATCAAGTGACCCGTTTTGTATCAAGCCACATTAACCAAGAATGGTTGATTCAAGTTTTGAATGGCGATTATAAACCGCGCTTATCTCCTTCTGCATTCCGCCATGAATTGGTACAAAAATCGATTGCGGCTAAAAAACGGGTTGTTTTACCTGAAGGTGATGAGCCACGCACCATTCAAGCGGCAGCGATTTGCCAATCTCGTGGTATTGCACAATGTGTATTGCTTGCAAAACCTGAAGCTGTACTTGAAATTGCTAAAGCCCGTAATATCGAGCTTCCATTTGATTTAGAAATTATTGATCCTGATCTAATTCGTGAAAACTACGTTGCACAAATGGTCGAGATGCGTAAAGGTAAGTTAGACGAAGCTCAAGCACGTGAACAACTACAAGATACCGTTGTACTTGGCACAATGATGTTGGCACTCAATCAGGTCGATGGCTTGGTTTCAGGTGCTGTTCATACCACTGCAAATACGGTTCGTCCAGCATTCCAACTGATTAAGACTGCACCGAATTATTCACTCGTATCATCATTATTCTTTATGTTGTTGCCAGATGAAGTCTTGGTCTATGCAGATTGTGCTATCAATCCAGATCCAGATGCTGAACAATTGGCTGAAATTGCAATTCAATCTGCAGATTCTGCTAAAGCTTTTGGGATAGACCCTCGTATTGCAATGATTTCTTACTCGACGGGTACATCAGGTACAGGTGCAGATGTTGAGAAAGTTGCCAAAGCTACTGAAATTGCAAAACAACGTCGCCCTGATTTACTCATTGATGGCCCACTTCAATACGATGCAGCGTCCGTTGAAAGTGTTGGACGCTCTAAAGCACCTGATTCTCAAGTTGCGGGTCGTGCGAACGTGTTCATTTTCCCTGATTTAAATACAGGCAATACCACTTATAAAGCCGTTCAGCGTTCTGCCAATGTCGTGAGTGTCGGGCCAATGTTGCAAGGTTTAAATAAACCTGTAAATGATCTATCTCGTGGTGCTTTAGTCGATGATATTGTCTTTACCATCGCTTTAACTGCGATTCAGTCTGAGCAACAAGAAGCGTAAATCTACGATTTAAACGCTTTCGTTTTTGAGAAAAACCATCTAATTGAAAAATTAGGTGGTTTTTTAATATTAGAGAAATATGCAAAACCATCAGACATAAAAAAAGAAGATAAAGCGTTAGGCTTGATCTTCTTTCTGACCGTAGATCCAAGTTGCAGCAATATAAACACTAAAGCCTACAACCATTAGGATGCTTGAAATTGTCATATTTCACATCTCAATTTTTGATGAGACTATTATGTGAAAGTTATATGACAAATTTATGACAATAGTAAAATATCCAAAAAAATACAATATCATTATTTTTCAATAATTTATAATAAAAATATAGGGTTTATGCCATAATTCCATGTCATTTCCATAAAATATTACAGTCATATTGTCACAATTCAGATGTCAATATAAAAACCCATCGCAGACAAAACTCATTCAACAAACCATTAAACTTTCGCCCAAAGCTCACTCAAAAGCCCCAAAACAATTGCATTTTATCTTATAATTTAGCCCGCTAGCTATCAGCCCGCTCAAGAGATATTTGTATGACTACTATTATCAAGCAAGATGACTTGATCACTTCAGTTAAGGATGCGCTTCAATTTATTTCTTACTACCATCCACAAGACTTTATTCAAGCAATGAGTCGTGCGTATGACCGTGAAGAAAACAAAGCTGCCAAAGATGCGATTGCACAAATCTTAATTAACTCTCGTATGTGTGCAGAAGGACATCGTCCAATCTGCCAAGATACCGGTATTGTCAACGTATTTGTTGATGTGGGCTTAGACGTTAAATTTGATTTAACCTTAAGCCTAGATGATGCAATTAATGAAGGTGTACGCCAAGGTTATTTAGAAAACTCTAACGTACTTCGTGCATCTGTTTTAGCTGATCCTGCTTTTGGTCGTAAAAATACCAAAGATAACACCCCTGCTGTAATTCACTATAAACTCGTTCCAGGTAATAAAGTCGATATTACTGTTGCGGCTAAGGGTGGTGGTTCAGAAAATAAATCTAAACTTGCCATGTTAAACCCTTCTGATTCAATCGTAGATTGGGTACTCAAAACTGTTCCAACAATGGGTGCAGGTTGGTGTCCACCAGGTATGCTTGGTATCGGGATTGGTGGTACTGCTGAAAAAGCCATGATGCTTGCAAAAGAATCGCTCATGGAAGAAATTAACATGGACGAACTTCTTCGTCGTGGACCTGAAAACAAAATTGAAGAACTCCGTATGGAAATCTTCGAAAAAGTGAATGCTCTCGGTATTGGTGCTCAAGGTCTTGGTGGTTTAACGACTGTTCTTGATATTAAAATCAAAGATTACCCATGCCATGCTGCGGGTAAACCTGTTGGTATGATTCCAAACTGTGCGGCAACTCGTCATGCACACTTCACATTAGATGGTTCTGGCATTGCGCACATTCAAGCACCTAAATTATCTGATTACCCAGAAGTAACTTGGGATTCTTCATCTTCTAAACGTGTTGATTTAGATAACATCACGCAAGAAGAAATGAATTCATGGCAGCCTGGTGATACTTTACTTTTAAACGGTACAATTTATACAGGTCGTGATGCTGCGCATAAACGCATGTGTGAAATGCTCGACAATGGCGAAGAACTTCCTGTAGATCTTAAAGGTAAATTTATTTACTACGTGGGTCCAGTTGATCCAATTAATGATGAAGTGGTTGGTCCTGCAGGCCCTACAACTGCAACACGTATGGATAAATTCACACGCCAAGTGCTTGAAGCAACAGGTATGTTCGGCATGATTGGTAAAGCTGAACGTGGTCCAACAGCAATTGAAGCGATTAAAGACAACAAATCGACTTACTTAATGGCTGTAGGTGGTGCGGCTTACCTTGTATCTAAAGCTGTTCGCCAAGCAGAAGTTGTTGCCTTTGCAGACTTAGGGATGGAAGCCATCTACAAATTTGTAGTTGAAGATATGCCTGTTTCTGTCGCTGTTGATGTCAATGGTACTTCTGTTCATGCGACTGCACCAAAAATTTGGCAAGCGAAAATTGGTAAAATTGCTGTAGTTGATGCTGCCGCAAAATAATCTCTAATTATTTTCAGATTCAACTTGAATTCTGATGAAAAAGCACTCTATGATTAGAGTGCTTTTTTTATTTTTACAATAATGAGAATAAAAATGTATTCCTTCCAATATTTACCTGTTTTACTTTTGATGACTTTTAGTGGTTTTAATATGGCATGTTACGCCTCTCCCGCAACTGAAGAGAGTGTCACCAAATTAATTCAACTGTCGGAGCTTAATACGTTACTTGATCAATCTGCCCATGACATGCAACCCTATTTTGATCAACAGGCTGAAGATCTGATTAAACAGGTCACTGCGACAAAAACACTGAATATTGATACGCAGAATGCTGCTTTACAGGTCAGTGCCTTACTGTCTGATCTACATCAACAAATGATTCACAATCCTAAATTTATACAAATGTTTAAAGAAACCTTTAAGAAAACTTATACCGAAGAGGAACTCCAAGCCTATATTTCCTTTTTAAGCACACCAATGGGACAAATTATTAATAAAAAAACCAACAAAGTCATGTCTGAAATTCACACTCAAACAGCACAATTATCAGAACAGTCCATGACAACACCCGAATACCAAGAAGCCTTTAAAACTAAGCTAATGGCAATTATTCAGCCATTAACAGCAACAGAATAATTTAAATTCTGCTGAAAAATGACGCATTTAAAAATACACCCAAATACTTATATACTCATGGAAAATCATCTTGTAATGAAATTTTTAAAACCGCTTTTAATTGGGTCAATTTTTTTGATGAGTCCATTTAGTTTTGCAGCACCTGCAAGCGATCAACAAATTCAGCAGTTATTTAAAGTTATGAATTTAAATCAATTGATGCAAAATACAATTCAACAAATTCGTCCCCAACTCGATCAGCAAGCCTATCTTACGATTCAAGCCGTTGTGGGGCATGAAAAACTTTCCCCTCAAGAACAAATTATTGCCAATGAACTATCAGACAAACTGTATCAGCAAAGTCTAAAAAGTATTGCTTGGGAACAAATGCAGCCGATTTATCAGAAAATTTATAAAGACGTATACAGTGCTGAAGAAGTTCAGGCACAAATTAACTTTTACTCAAATCCTATGGGACAATCCATTTTAGCAAAAGCACCGCTTGCGACACAGGAATCAATGAAAATCATTAACCGTCGCCTTACGAAAAATATGCAGGCAACAGAAGCAGACTTTAAAGATATTCAGCAGAAAATTAAAGCCTTACAAAAAGCAGCTCAATAGTCAAAAAACTTAAATGCAAAACAGAGCGTAATATACACTCTGTTTTGCAACGTGAAAAATCACCGAAACTGATCTAATTCATGATAAGTCAACTTACCAAGTCAATGGATTCCAAAGCTTAAATGGTACCGTCGTATGTACATCATCACTTGCATGATATTTACCACTATCAATCTTTTCAGAACCCTTAACCAACTCCCCTTGGCTATCCAACTCACCGACAAAATTGAGTCCTGGCGTTTTAAGTTGAGTCATACCAATTTCTTTCAAACCCTGACGCGTTGGCATCTGCATAAGCGGTCCCACTCTAAGCAGACTCGCATCACCATTTGGTCCACCACGGAACTGTTCTTCTTCATATTTTACAAAATATTGTTGCCCTGCTTTGACAGAAAAATAAGCAGATTTTGGTTTTTGAAAATGAACCACGGTCAAAGGACGACTCATACTCAGCTTATAATCACCCTCTGCTAACTCAACCCAATAATAATGATTACTGATAAGGCTTGGAATACGTTTTCCATTCAAAAAGAAATTCGTCGCAATAATCTCTTGCCGATTCCATTTACTATCAGGTCGATAAAAATACACCACAGCAGCTTGTGGATTTTGTGGTTTAACCAACTTGAAATATTGACCTGGTGCTTGATTAACCCAAGAACCTACAGAAAATTTACCAACTTTGTATTGATCGAGTTTAGATGAAACCAAAGAATCTTCTTTTTCATAATCAATTTGATCGAGTGTAGAAACTACCTGACCTGTTTGTAATTGCTGCTTTTCTACAGTTTTATGGCTTTGACAAGCACTCAACCCACAACCCACTAAAAGCATTAAACCTAAGTAACGCATGATTATCCCTCACCGCGTATTTTTTATTTTCGTTATCTAAAAGTACTATTTTCCATATTGAGCTTAACATTTCAATGTCATTTTAAACATAAAAAAACGTGTAAAAAGCCAAGCTTTTTACACGTTTCAGATGAATTGCAACTTAAAGCATTGAAATCCTTTAAGCAGACTTACTTTCAATCACTTTCAAATCAACTTTGGTTTCAGACGGTTTGTCTTTTTTCGGTTGACGTTCAGGCAAATAAATCGGTGCTGCTTTATCATTAATCACAGCTTCATTAATCACCACCGTACCTACATCTGTACGTGTTGGTAAGTCATACATCGTTTCAAGCAAAATATTTTCTAAAATAGATCGTAGACCACGTGCGCCTGTATTTCGCTCAAGTGCACGTTTTGCAACAGCACGTAATGCAGAATCTTCAAACAACAGATCAACATTTTCCATTTCAAATAAATACTGATATTGACGCGTTAAAGCATTTTTCGGCTCTGTCAAAATTTGCATCAACGCTTCTTCATCTAGCTCTTCAAGTGTTGCAAGTACAGGCAAACGACCAATAAATTCAGGAATTAGACCAAATTTAACCAAATCGGCTGCTTCAACTTGACTGAACAATTCAGAGACTTTTTTCGTATCATCTTTGCTCTTCACATCAGCTGTAAAACCAATGCCACCTTTTTCCTGACGCTGTTGTACCACACGCTCAAGACCTGAGAATGCACCACCACAGATAAACAGAATGTTTGAAGTATCAATTTGAATAAATTCTTGTTGCGGATGCTTACGCCCACCTTGTGGTGGAATTGAAGCAACCGTACCTTCGATCATTTTCAGCAAAGCTTGCTGTACACCTTCACCTGACACATCACGTGTAATCGATGGATTCTCAGATTTACGAGTAATCTTGTCGATTTCATCGATATAGATAATCCCTTTCTGAGCTTTTTCCACATCATAATCAGCTTTTTGCAAAAGCTTTTGTACAATGTTTTCAACATCTTCACCAACGTAACCTGCTTCGGTTAATGTCGTTGCATCTGCCATGGCAAAAGGCACATCAAGCAAGCGTGCAAGTGTTTGTGCAAGTAATGTTTTACCCGAACCTGTTGGCCCAATCAGTAAAATATTACTTTTTGCAATTTCAACACCATCTTCAGGCTTATGCCCCGTTTGAGATACTTTTAAACGTTTATAATGGTTATAAACCGCAACAGATAATGTCTTTTTCGCAAGATCTTGACCAATCACGTATTGATCGAGCGCCGCACGAATCTCATGTGGCTTTGGTAATGGACGATTTGCCCAATCACCTGTTTCAACTTGTTGACTAGTCTGAACGAGGTCAAGGCAAACATCGACACACTCATTACAAATGTATGCGTCTTCGCCTGCGATCAGTTTTCCAACTTCCGACTGCGTTTTTCCGCAAAATGAACAATGTTTTTGTCCCTGAGGATGATCGGACATTTTTACTCCAAATTTTGAATCTTTATAAATAATCGCCTACAAATAATTTATAGCTGCGGGCGTTTTGAAAGAACTTGGTCGACTAGACCATATTCTTTTGCCTGTTCAGCGGTCATAAAATTATCACGATCTGTATCACGTGCCACTTTTTCAAAATCTTGACCACTATGTTCTGCCATTAAACGGTTTAAACGCTCTTTGATGAACAAAATTTCACGGGCATGAATTTCTATATCAGATGCCTGACCACGGAAACCACCAAGCGGTTGATGGATCATCACACGTGCATTTTCTAAGCAATAACGTTTGCCTTTTGCACCAGCATTCAATAGGAAAGCACCCATAGAAGCGGCTTGACCCATACAATACGTCACAACATCGGGCTTAATAAACTGCATAGTGTCGTAAATTGCCATGCCTGCAGTCACGGAACCACCTGGTGAGTTAATATAAAGGTGAATGTCTTTTTCAGGGTTTTCAGCTTCAAGAAACAACATTTGTGCGACAATTAAATTCGCCATATTGTCTTCAACTTCACCTGTTAAAAAAATCACGCGTTCACGTAAAAGACGTGAAAAAATGTCGAAAGAACGCTCACCACGTGAAGACTGTTCTACGACCATTGGCACTAAAGCGTTTTCAATTGATGAAACATACATACTTTATTTATTCCTGAATTTTTGTTACTTCACTCATAATGACAATATGAGGGATAATTACTGAAATTGCAAAATATTCACCATTAAATATTAGATATTTTTTACATCAGCATTTTAATTTCAGGTTGATTAACACAATTGATACAGCATAAAAAAAGGCGCATGAAGCGCCTTTTTTTCAATTACAGAAGCTTAGCCTTGTTGGCGAGCTTGCTGTTCTTTCAATAATTCTTCGTAAGATACAGGTGTTTCAGTCACTTTTGCAGAAGCAAGAATGTGATCTACAACTTGATCTTCAAGTACAACGCCTTCAATTTGCGCACGTTGTTGCTTGTCATTTTTAAAGTATTCAATCACTTCAGTTGGATCTTCATAAGAAGAAGCCATATCATCGATATATGCTTCAACACGAGCTGGATCAACTTCAAGTTTAGCATCAGCCAATAATTTGCTTACAAGAATGCCTAGTTTAACTGATTTTTCAGCTTGTTCTTTGAACAAGTCATCAGGAAGCATGCTGCTGTCAAATGCTTGCGCACCTTGAGCACCAAACTGCTGAGTGAACTGCTGAATCATTTGTTGACGTTGACGGTCAATTTCTTGAGCAAGCATAGATGCTGGAATTTCAACTTCATTAGCAGCTACAAGTGCATCAAAAGTTGCGCTCTTCACTTGGTTACGTAGACCATTTTTCACTTCACGTTCCATATTTTTACGAACGTCAGCTTTTAATTTTTCTACGCCTTCTTCTTCAGTTAAACCGAAGATTTTAAGGAATTCAGCATCAATTTCTGGAAGTTTTTGTTTTTCAACAAGCTTCACAGTAATTTTGAACTGAGCTGCTTTACCTGCAAGGTTTTCAGCTTGATAGTCTTCAGGGAAAGTTACATCAATCACTTTCTCTTCGCCTTTCTTCATACCGATGATGCCATCTTCGAAGCCAGGGATCATACGACCTGAACCTAATACAAGTTTGAAGTCTTCAGCAGAACCGCCTTCAAATTTCTCGCCATCAAGTGTACCTTCGAAATCGAAAGTCACTTGCATGTCTTTTTTCGCCATGCCTTTTGTTTCAGCCCAAGAAGCGCGTTGCTTCTGTAGGTTTTCAAGCATAGTATCAACATCTTTATCGTTGATTTCAGTTGATTTACGTTCAACTTCTAAACCGTCAAACTTTACGTCAACTTCTGGATAAACTTCAACAGTTGCTTCAAAAACTAAAGCATCTTCTTTGTTTTCAACTTTATCAATGTTTGGCATGCCTACAGCATTGATTTTTTCTTGTTGAATCGCTTCGAATACTGTGTCACGAATTACATCGTTCACAACTTCTTGATAGATGCTTGCGCCATATTCACGACGAACAACGTTCAAAGGCACTTTACCTGGACGGAAGCCGTTGATCTTTACAGTTTTGGCACTACGTTTCAAACGAGCTTCAAATTGCTCGTTCACACGGCTCGTCGGTACAGATACAGTTAAACGACGGGCAACGCCCGAAACCGCTTCAGAAGTTACTTGCATGGCTTCCTCGATATAGAAATAGTAATTGCAATTTTTAAAGTGTCATATTATATGACAACAATGAACGATATACAAAGCGAAAGATTTAAAGCACTCAAACTTCATCATTTACTTATCTATCAATATCTAATGACTTCGTCATCTTTTTTATAACAATATAACATTTCAATTGAAAATGATAAAAATTCTCATTAGTATTAGTCTGCAATTTTATATTGTTATTTTTCAAAATTTTATTTATCTCGTCCATTACGGAATTCTTTTATGAGTAAGTTCAACCTTCGTCCGCTTTCCATTGCCTTGCTTGGAATAACCACAACATCTGCATTTGCAGAGACCACATCTCAACCTGATTCTTTACGTAAATTAGACACGATTGTTGTTTCCGCTTCGGGGTTTGAGCAAGATATTAAAAATGCGCCAGCCAGTATTAGTATTGTGACGAAGGATGACATTGAAAAGAAAAATGCAACCAGCATTTCAGACCTACTCTCAGATATTCCAGGTATTGATATCCGTGACGGTATTGGGAAAACTTCTGGTTTAAATATCAAAATGCGTGGCTTAGATAATAAATACAGCCTAATTTTGATTGATGGTCGTCGTCAAACGACCTCTGATGATGTTACACCTAATGGTTTTGGTGAATCATCAAACGGCTTTTTACCTCCTTTAGCGGCGATTGAACGAATTGAAGTGATTCGTGGTCCAATGGCGACTCGTTATGGATCAGAAGCGATGGGTGGTGTTATCAACATCATTACTAAAAAAGTGACCGATGAGTGGACAGGTAATGTCACACTCAGTGGTAATGACATGGAAAGCAAAGAAGAAGCTGACTCATGGAAAACCAGCTTTGTGCTCAATGGCCCACTTATCAATAATATTTTAGGTCTACAACTTCGTGGTAGCTTCTTAGATCGCCAAAAATCAGAACGTATTCCAGGTACATCAGGTCGTGATCCTCGTCCATCTGAAGCAGATATCTATGATCTAGGTGGAAAGTTAAGCTTTAAACTCAATGACCAAAATAGCTTTTGGGTTGATGCTTTTCAATCAAGCCAAACTTATAGTAACGATGGTGACCGTCTAGGAACTCAAGATACGCCAAGCCGTGCTCGTGGTTATAAAGATGAGTTAGAGTTTAACCGTGAACAATACTCTTTAGGACATGATGGTGATTACAGTTTTGGTAAATGGTCCACTTATGTGAGTCAAACTGAAACCGAAACCAAAGGCCGAACCATTCCAACTGGTACATTTGCACAAAATGCTTATGCAGGTTCTGATCGTAATTTGAAAAATACCGATCTAGTTGCTGATACACATATTATTGCCCCAATTGCGAACCATATATTAACGGTGGGTGCTGAATATAAAAAAGCTAAAGTTGCAGATGATTTAGCAGGTATTGGTGCAGAATTTGATAAAGATTCCTACTCTTTTTATGCAGAAGATGAATGGCGTTTACGTGAAAATTTAGCATTCACTTTTGGTGGACGTTATGAAGATCACTCTGGTTTCGGCGGTCAATTCAGTCCACGAGGCTATTTGGTTTGGAATGCGTCTGATGCTTGGACATTCAAAGGTGGTGTCAGCACAGGTTATAAAGCGCCTTCACCAAAAGCATTACATGACGGTGTAATTGGTGTCAGTGGTCAGGGTGCAAACTTCCAAATTGGCTCACCAGACTTAAAGCCTGAAGAGTCATTGAACTATGAATTGGGCTTTAACTACAACAACGGCAATTTAGACCTCACCACTACAGCCTTCTTCAATAAAATTGACAACCTGATTACAGATGGTCCAGAACTTTTAAACTGTTCATTTACTACAAACCCGAATAGACCTGGTTGTGTAAGCTATGGTTCCCACATCACCCAAGATACATTCTCACAAAGCATCAATGCAGATGAAGCAGAAACCAAAGGTATTGAGCTAAGCTTAAAGTATCAAATTATTCCTGAATGGGATATTAAAGCTGCATACACGTATATGGAATCTGAAATTACCAAGGGTGAAAATAAAGGTTCATATTTAAGTAATGTACCTAAAAATGCCTTTAACATGACATCGACATGGCACATCAACCCTGCTATGGATGTTTGGTTGCAACACGAATATAAGTCAGAACGTAAACGCTACAGTACTGAGCAAACCTCAGGTGATGCTGCATTAATTTATAAAGCAACAGGCAATAAACTGAACGGGTACAACTTATTTAATTTAGGTGCAAATTACTCACTTTCTGATAATGTCCGTATTACAGGTGCTGTAAATAACTTGTTAGATAAAGACTTTACCAAAAATGGTAGCTATACAGATGCCAATGGTGATCCTGCATCTTATTATGATTATATGGTCATTGGTTCAGGTATGTCTGGGACTTATTTGCCAGGTCGAAACTACTGGTTATCAATATCTTATGATTTTTAAAATAAATTAAAGCCAATTAAATAAAAACCCTACTTTGTTAGGGTTTTTATTTAATTACAAATAATCATTAACTTAAAACATTATGTTACATTATTTCATTAATTTTTCCTTTTTCTTACTATTTGAGAATCGACAATTCCAATTCTAAAAAGATGCAATATAAAATAAGAATCATTATTATTCGCATACAAATTTGCACTACTCTTTGTGAGTTAATCAATGTCATTTATCAAATCGCGTAAAAAAATTATCACCACTGCAATCGCATCATCACTTTCAGTGATGGCGTCAACAGCAATGGCTCAGGAAGACAGCCAAAAAAAACTGCCAACAATTGAAGTTCAAGCAGCAGCACAGGACAGCTTTAAAGTAGAAAAATCTGCAAATTCAAAATTTGTAGCACCTTTACTCGACACACCAAAATCTGTGTCAGTGATTTCTAAACAGCTTTTAGAAGATACACAAGTCACTACACTTAGTGATGCACTTCGTACTGTACCAGGTATTACTTTAGGTGCTGGTGAAGGTGGCAACCCAAATGGCGACCGTCCATTTATTCGTGGTTATAACTCTGAAAGTTCAATGTATGTCGATGGCGTACGCAATGCAACTTCTCAAAACCGTGAAATGTTTGCTATTGAACAAGTTGAAGTTACCAAAGGTTCTGCCTCTGCCCTTGGCGGTGCTGGAACATCAGGCGGTAGTATCAACATGATTTCTAAAGTTGCTAAAAAAGGTGACTCTTTAGAAGGTTCTGTGGGTTCAGGTACAGACAATTATCAACGTATTACTTTAGACGGCAATAAAGATTTTGGTAATGGTATTGCTGCTCGTGTAGCTGTAATGGGTCATCACAATGAAAAAGCGGGTCAATCTGACGGTGCTGAATACAAACGTGCTGGTATTGCACCAAGCATTACATTTGGTCTAGATACACCAACACGTGCAACTTTAGCGTATTACTACTTAAAATCTGACGATACGCCAGATTCAGGTGTACCTTATTGGGATGCTTCAGCTAAAACAGCAACAGGTAAACCTTTAGATGCTAAACAAGGTATTTACTATGGTTGGTTAGACCGTGATTTCCAAAAACAAGAAAACCAAAGTGGTACGATTAAACTTGAACATGATATTACAGATTCTTTAACAATTACGAACACAGCTGTTTATAACAATTCTAAAAATGATTATGTTTGGACTCAACCAGACGATTCTAAAAAGAATCTTGTAACAGACCAAGTATGGCGTCGTGTAAATTCTCGTATTAGTGATACAGATACATTTACAGATCAATTGGCGTTGACTGGTAAGTTTAATACAGGTGCATTCAAACATAGTTTTAACACTGGTGCAGAATACAGTAAAACTGACTCTGATAAAGGAAGCTACAATGTTACCAACTCAAAAGGTCAAACTGGAGGTGGTGTAGGGGCATCTGGTGGTTGTAAAGGTCAAACTGCTATAAGCAGTGAATATTGGTGTACTTCAGCTTTCAATCCAAATTCAAAAGATCCTTGGTTAGGAAGTATTTCGGCATTAAAAGCAACGACGACGACAACGTCTGAAAACACATCTGTATACATTTTAGATAACATCGAAATTACACCTAAATGGTTATTGGACTTAGGCGTTCGTTGGGACAAGTTTGAAACTGAAATGGAAACCAATGCGACTGGCGTAAAAGTTTCAAATGATCAAGACTTTTTTAACTACCAAGCTGGTATCACATTTAAACCAGTAGAAAATGGTTCTATTTATGCGAGCTATGCAACATCTGCAAACCCTGTTGGGGTTGACTTAGGTGATGGCTCTGAAGCAATCAGTGCAACACTTAACAATTTAGATCCTGAAGAAGTTAAAACTTATGAAATTGGGACTAAATGGGATCTACTTGAGAAAAAGTTAAACCTAACAGCTGCAATTTTCCGTACAGAAAAAGAAAATACTCGTGCAACTGATAGCTCTGGCAACACACAAAATATTGGTGAAACAAAAGTTGATGGCTTTGAACTTGGCATTAACGGGAATATTACTGAAAAATGGGCAGTATCAGCTGGCTATACATATTTAGACAGTGAAATTGTTGATGCTGGATTTGTAAATACTGGCTCAGCGACAGCACCAAATTACCAACCAAGCCCGAATAATGGTAATCAAGTACAAAACGTGGCAAAAAACTCTGCAACACTTTGGACAACCTACCAAGTACTCCCACAGTTAACTGTTGGTGCTGGCGTATTGGGCATGGATAAAGTCTATGGCGATGCGGCAAATACCAAATATGCACCTGGTTATGCACGTTACGATGCAATGGCTCGTTATAACGTAAACAAAAATGTTGATTTACAGTTAAATGTAAACAACCTTTCTGACAAACGTTATTTCACTAAAGCTTATGCATCACACTATGCAACAGAGGCTGAAGGTCGCAGTGCAGTACTTTCTGTAAACTTTAAGTACTAAGTTCAAATAAACCCATAATTATTTTATGTCTTTAAAATACATTATGGGTTTTAATGTAAAATAGCCTCTGTCTACAGGGGCTATTTTTATTCCGCTCATTATTCAGCGAGGTTGTCATGATTCACCATATTCCAACGGTACTCAGCAAAGAACAAGTTCAATACTTCCGAACAGAAATGGACAAAATCGAATGGGTCAATGGCAAAGTCACAGCGGGAACACTCTCTGCGACAGTTAAACAGAATCAACAACTTTCTGAAGATCACCCACTGACGCATCATTTAAGTAATATTATTTTAGAATCTTTGGGTGAACATCCTTTATTTCTGTCTGCTGCAATTCCGCTTGATATCATTCCTCCCCTGTTCAATCGTTATGAAAATAACGAAAGTTTTGGTTTTCATGTCGACAACTCAATTCGTCGAATTCGAGGAACAAAAGAACGCCTAAGAACTGATTTATCTTGTACTGTTTTTCTTAGTGAACCGGATGAATACGAAGGTGGAGAGTTGGTAATTGAAGATACTTATGGCTATCACGAAGTCAAATTACCTGCAGGCGATATGATTCTCTACCCTTCTACCAGCTTACATGAAGTCACCGCAATTACTTCTGGTTGTCGCGTTGCTTCATTTTTTTGGGTACAAAGTATGATTCGAGATGATGCCGAACGCCATATGCTTTTTGATTTAGATCAAACTATTCAAAAATTACGTATGCAGTTAGGTGATACCCATCAAGAAGTGATTAAGTTAACGAGCATGTATCATAATTTAATGCGGAAGTGGGCTGAGCTTTAAATCTAAAACATCAAAATAGAGAAAGATAAAACGTCCCATTTTGATCATTGATTGTGAAAATTTAAAACCAATATACTAGCGTAAAATAGATGAAGCTCTTTTCATCTATTTACTGCTGTTCAAATCTAAAAATCATATCTAAATAAATCGGTAATAAACTGATTTTTTCGAAAATCAAATACACAAAACTTATAAATATGAATTATTTTTCTTAAAATTATAAATTATTCAGAATATTTTCCCGAAATTTAAAAACATCCATGCAATTAAGGAAATTATTTTCGAGAAAACTATCCTAGAATAAAAAATAACAGATACCCACTTACAAGACTGTTGAACGAACGATTGTGCGGTCATCAGACTGAAAATATTATGCCACTTTAGGCGATATGTTCAGAAAAAGTACTTGTAAATCGATAGAATAGACACAATCTATATTTGTAGTGCGTTGCCTTTATTATCCCAAAAGCGAGCAACCATAACTACACAAGGAGTTCCTCATGATGTTGGCTGATCCAAGTAAAAAATACCGTCGCATGTATCAACGTGTGGACTTGCCTAACCGTCAATGGCCAAACAATGAAATTAATAAAGCGCCAATTTGGATGAGTACCGACCTTCGTGATGGTAACCAAGCGATTTTTGAGCCAATGAACATCGAACAAAAATTTAAAATGTTCCAAATGTTGGTAAAAATTGGTTTTAAACATATTGAAATTGGTTTTCCTTCTGCATCACAAGTGGACTTCGATTTCACGCGTAAATTAATTGAAGAAAATCATATTCCTGAAGACGTATATATTGAAGTTTTAGTTCAAGCACGTGATCACTTGATTGCACGTACTTTTGAATCTTTACAAGGTGCAAAACGTGCCATTGTGCATATCTACAACTCAAACTCTCCAACTTTCCGTAAGAAAGTATTGAATGTTGATGCTAATGGCGCGAAACAATTGGCAATCAATGCAGCAACTAAAGTCAAAGAGTATGCAGCGAAGCAGCCCGAAACAGATTTTATTTTCCAATATAGCCCTGAATGTTTTTCTGCAACAGAACTAGAAGTGGCTAAAGATGTTTGTGATGCTGTGACTGAAATTTGGGAAGCATCAGCGGACAATAAAGTGATTTTGAACTTACCTGCTACCGTTGAAGTTTCAGGTCCTCATGTATATGCAGACCAAATTGAGTGGATGCACCGTAATTTACAACGCCGTGATGGTGTGATCATTTCTGTACATTGCCATAATGACCGTGGTTGCGGTATCGCAGCGTCTGAATTAGCAATCATGGCGGGTGCTGACCGTGTAGAAGGTTGTGTGTTTGGAAATGGCGAACGTACTGGTAATGTAGACGTTGCTGCTATTGCCTTGAACATGTATACCCAAGGCGTTGCTCCTGAATTAGACTTCTCAAACATTAACGAAATCATTGCCACCGTTGAAGAATGCACAGGTTTGCCTGTACACCCTCGTCATCCGTATGCGGGTGACTTGGTCTTTACCGCATTCTCAGGTTCGCACCAAGATGCGATTAAGAAAGGTTTTGAGTTCCAAAAAAATGAAGAAATTTGGGATATGCCTTACTTACCAATCGACCCACGTGATTTAGGCCGTGATTATGATGCAGTCATTCGTGTCAACTCACAATCAGGTAAAGGTGGTATCGCTTATTTGTTAGAAGCGAACTACAACGTAGTATTACCACGTCGCTTACAAGTTGAATTCTCTCAAGTGGTTCAGCAAGTTGCAGATGATGAAGGTGTCGAAGTCACTGCAAAACAAATTTGGGACTTGTTCACAAATACTTATGTTGCAGCCAAAGATGCACATTATTCAACGAAAAACTATAAATTGTCAGATGAAAATGGCAGTCAGGTCATTGAACTTGATGTGGTTGTGAATGGTGAAATTCAACATTTACGTGGTGAAGGTAATGGTCCAATCTCTGCTATTTTAAATGCTCTTCAATTGCCAATTGATGTGGTGAACTATGAAGAACGAAGTATCAGTTCAGGTGCAAATGCAAAAGCGTTGGCATTAATCGAGCTTCAAGTTCAAGGTGCAGGTAAATCTGCATTTGGCGCGGGTGTACATGACAATATTGTCACCTCATCTATTGATGCGATTATTGCTGCAACCAATCGTTTAATTGATCAAGGATTACTTAAAAAAGATCAAGTGGCTGCTGCGGTATAAGCAGGATCTATATAAGTAATATCAGTTAAATGACTTTAGAAAGGATGCCCCAAGTGGTATCCTTTCTTTGCATTTAGGGCAAATAAGTCCATGACCTCCAATACATTTAAGGCGAATTATCTCCGTGTCTTTTCCAGCAGATTCTGTGGGTATTGTTACCCCGCAAAAATTCCAATTTGAAGCGCCGTTGGCACTCGAATGTGGCAGAGTTCTGCCACGTTTTGAAATTATGGTAGAAACCTATGGCGAGCTCAATGCAGATAAATCCAATGCAATTTTGATCTGTCATGCTCTTTCAGGGCATCACCATGCCGCAGGTTATCATCATGAAGATGATAAAAAACCAGGTTGGTGGGATGCTTGTATTGGACCAGGAAAAGCCATTGATACATCTGAGTTTTTTGTCGTAGCACTAAATAATATTGGTGGATGTAGCGGCTCTACAGGGCCAACTTCTCCAAATCCTGAAAATGACAATCGACCTTATGGTCCCGATTTTCCACTCGTCACCGTGCGTGATTGGGTCAAAACTCAAGCCATGCTATCAGACCGTTTAGGTATTGATGTTTGGTATTCAGTGATTGGCGGTTCATTGGGGGGCATGCAAGCATTACAATGGTCTGTGGATTATCCTGACCGCTTAAAAAACTGTGTGATTATTGCTTCTGCACCAAAACTTTCTGCACAAAATATTGCCTTTAACGAGGTCGCTCGTCAGTCAATTTTGTCTGATCCTGATTTTCACAACGGACGTTATTTAGAACAAGATAGTTACCCGAAACGTGGATTAATTTTGGCACGTATGGTTGGTCACATTACCTACTTATCTGAAGAAGCCATGAAACAAAAATTTGGTCGTGATTTAAAATCAGGCAAATTTATGTATGGTTTTGATGTGGAATTCCAAGTCGAAAGCTATTTGCGTTATCAAGGTGAGCAGTTCAGCCGTAACTTTGATGCCAATACTTATTTAATTATGACCAAAGCCTTGGATTATTTCGATCCAGCCCGTGAATATGAACTGTCATTAACAAAAGCCATGTCGAATACAAAATGTCGTTTTTTGGTGGTGTCATTCACAACCGATTGGCGCTTTACTCCACAACGTTCACAAGAAATTGTTGATGCACTGATTACTAGTCATAAACCTGTGAGTTATTTAGATGTAGATGCAGAACAAGGACATGATTCCTTCTTATTCCCCATCCCACTCTATGTCAAAACACTTCGTGCCTTCTTGGGTGGACAGAAACACTTAGAAGCAACACCTCAGGAGACAGTGTAATGCGTATTGATCAACAACTCTCCGAAAAATGGATTAAACCCGGCTCAAGTGTGCTCGATTTAGGTTGTGGTGATGGCGAATTACTGTCACAAATGAGCAAAAAACATCAAATTCAGGCATACGGACTCGAAATTGATCAGGAAAAGATTGCAATTGCGGTCAGTCGAGGGTTAAATATTATCCAACAAGATCTAAATTTAGGTTTAGGTCGTTTTGCTGACCAATCGTTTGATTACGTGGTTATGGCACAGGCTTTGCAAGCTGTAGATGCACCTGATGTGCTTTTGCGTGACATGGTGCGAGTGGGGAAACAAGCCATTATTACCTTTCCGAACTTTGCGTATTGGAAGACTCGTTCTTTCCTTGCCTTGAAAGGGAAAATGCCTGTTTCCGAAGCATTACCGTATATGTGGTACAATACACCAAATATCCACTTATGCACCTTCCGTGACTTTGAAGCACTCTGTGCAGAAAATCATATAAATATTATTAACCGACTCGCTGTAAATGGGAACCAACAAGGGAGTTTACTCAGTAAACATCTCCCGAATTTGTTTGGCGAAGTCGCAATCTATCGAGTGAGCGCTCTATGAAGAAGCTTTTAGTAGGCAGTACATTATTTTTTGGGCTGCTTAGTTTTCAAGCCCATGCGGACTATATTCCGCCACAAAAATCAACATCAGCAATGGCAGCACAATATTCTCATATGAATGTGGTTGACCTACAAAAAGCCGCAAAAGCTGGGCAACCTGCTGCGCAGTTTTTTTTAGCTGTTCGTCATCAAACAGGCAATGGCGTTGCCAAAGACAGTAAGCAAGCTTTTAGCTTGTTTAAGTCTGCCGCTGATCAAGGTATTACGGCAGCACAGCTAAATGTGGGTCGTATGTATATTGATGGTGATGGTGTTTCTAAAAATGAAGCGCAAGGTCGTCAATATCTTGAAAAAGCAGCAAGTCATGGTGATAACCGTGCAAGCTTCAACCTTGCGATGATGGAAGAGCAAAAGAAAAATTACATGGGTGCATACCAATGGTATGAGCTTTCAACACGTGATGGCATGCTTGATAATAAAGTCATTAACATGTCTGAAACCAAGAAAACTGCTTTGGCAGCAAACTTGACACCTGAACAAATGCGAACTGCACGTGATCGTGCAGATAAATGGATTCAGGCACAATAAGCTGAACCTTTACAGGGCATTCACACTTCTATCCAGTCCTAAAAAAGCACCGAAAGGTGCTTTTTTATTGCCTTATTAAAATAAACTTTTGATTAAAATCATCATTCGAGACGGATTTTAAGTCATGCCATTAAAATTATTTTTCTACATTGAACACAACAACACTTTTATCTTTTAAAAGACTATTTACTCTACTTGGGTCATATTTTTATTTAAAAATAACTGCCATTCTAAAAATACTGACATAAAAATAAAGGATAAGGATATGAAAGCTGTTGTATGTCATAACGCGGAATTGAGCATTGAAAACATCACAGAGCTTGTTCCCTTAAAAGGGCAAGTTTTACTGGATGTAATTCGCTGTGGAGTTTGTGGTAGTGATTTACATATGCAACACAACTGCGACCATATGCATAATTTAGCGACTCAAGTGGGATTCCAAGGCATCGCTAAAAATACTGATAAATTTGTTATGGGTCATGAGTTCTGCGGAAAAATTGTTGATTATGGTCCAAAAACTCGCCGAAAATTTAAAATTGATTCGCTCGTCTGCGCCATGCCACTTTTACATATTGATCATTTAGGGTATCAGTCTACAGGGCTTTCACCCAATGCATCAGGGGGGTATGCAGAACAAGTTTTAGTTCAATCTAGCCTAATGTTTGAAGTCCCCAATGGCTTAGATGCTGACAACGCCACTATGACTGAACCTATGGCTGTCGCACTACATGCTGTTCGACGCAGTCGTATAAAAACCAATGAACCTGCCATTGTGATTGGCTGCGGTCCAGTTGGCTTAGGTATTATCCTCATGCTCAAAGCTGCGGGGGTAAAAAATTATTGCGAGTGATTTCTCTGAAAATCGAAGAAGATTAGCTCAACAATGTGGTGCAGATATTCTGATTAATCCTGCAAATAATTCACTATTTGAAAATTGGAAAGAACTTGGATTATTGGGAAATGCAGCTGAAGCACTCAATTATGGTTTAGGTATTTTTAATAAAATTCAAGCGACAGGTGTACCTTGGTGGCATGCATGGCGTGTCGCGGATAAACTCGGCGCTTTACCGAAACGACCTGTTATTTTTGAATGTGTCGGTGTTCCAGGTATCTTGCAACATATTATTGATGGTGCACCATTATTTTCAAAAATTGTTGTCGTTGGCGTCTGCATGCAAAGCGATCGTATTGAGCCTGCTCTTGCAATCAATAAAGAAATCGAAATGCAGTTTGTCTTGGATTATACCCCATTAGAATTCCGAGATTCATTACATATGATTGCAGAAGGTAAAATTGATTGTTCGCCACTCATTACAGGCATTGTTGGCTTAGAGGGCGTTACACATGCATTTTCTGCACTTCGTGATCCCGAGCTACATGCCAAAATTTTAGTTGATCCCAAAAAAACTGGATATGAAATCTCTGTCGTTTAGATCATAGAGCTTAAAAAAATAAAGCACCTTCAGGTGCTTTATTTAATTGATAAGGATAATGTAGTTATTTAACTCTTAGTTATATTTTCGATAATAATCTGAAAATTTTGATTATCCGCATAATTCTGGTTTCGTTCTTCTAACTTTTGGATCAAACAATAACGTTCTTCATCGCTTAGAATCATTTCAACAATTGCACCCGTTTTTAAACAAATTTCTTCTTCCGAAGCACATTCATCACATGCGAGTTCAATTAACAGACATTCTGCGATCCCTACCACATAAGACTGTGCCATGCTGAGCATAATTTATCCATAAATTTCTTAGGCTTAAATTTGATTTTAACAACCTGAAATTGCTTGTGTAATCTATTTTTAGATCAATAACAAAAAAAGTTGCACTAACAAAACCAGTTAAATAAATATAAATAATTTGTGAAAAAAACCACACTTTCCAATAACTTGAATTTTCTTAAACTAGAAAATAAAACTGAGTCATAGACCCTTCGAGCACAAATGCACTAAGATAAAGTACTTTTTAAAAATTCGAGTTTGATCATGGCAGCACAAAACTGGTTATCCCAAGGAACATTAGTACTTGCAAGCAATAACAAAGGTAAAATTGCTGAATTTGAAAAGATGTTTACTGAGTTGGATTTACCTGTTGAAGTGATTCCTCAAGGAAAACTCAATATTGAAGATGCAATTGAAGATGGTTTGAGCTTTATTGAAAATGCGATTATTAAAGCGCGTCATGCAAGCCGAATTTCAGGTAAACCTGCTATTGCAGATGACTCTGGTATTTGCGTACCCATTTTAGGTGGAGCACCTGGTATTTACTCTGCACGTTATGCAGGTGAACACGGCGATGATTCAGCAAATAATATAAAACTACTTGAGAACTTAAAACCACTACGTAAAGATGGTGACGTTATTGAGGGTATGTTTGTCTGCGTCCTCGCACTTGTACAACATGCAGATGATCCACTTCCTCAAATTTTCCAAGGGATTTGGCAAGGTGAAGTATTAGAAGAGGCTCGTGGTGAAAATGGTTTTGGTTATGACCCACTCTTTTGGTTACCTGAACTGGGCATTTCAAGTGCAGAGATGAGTAAAGACGAAAAAAATAAAATTAGCCATCGTGGTCAAGCCATGCAGTTGTTTAAGGCAAGTTTGAAATAAACTTATTCGTAAATTCCCTCTCCTTATAGGAGAGGGTCAGGATAAAGTCCTATAGGGAGAGAGGCTTTTCTTTTTAACTCTATAAAAATTTATAATAGATGTACCAATAACCCATACATCACACATATCACACAACTCACGATTGTTCCTGAAGCAATATATTTTGCAGATATACCTGTCCCTTGATAATGTGTTTCCAAAGCGACAATATTGGCAGCTGGAGGTAAACAAAATAGTAAAAACATCACTCCGATATAGCTTTCAATATGCGAAATAGGCAAGAAAAAATATGCCAAAGTACAAAGCACTAAACCACATAACATTTTCAATACAGCCAATTTTGCACTGATCAGTACATCCTCTAAATAGACTTTCGTTTTACGTAACCACATACCTAGTACGCACATCCCTGTAAAACTCATACACCATTTAGCAAGTGTATAAATCCATTCAACAACAATTTGATTTTGAAACTGTTGCACATCAAAACAACGAATAAAACCTGCAAAAATCAATGCAATGACAGGTGGCGAACTCAACATTTTTTTGAATAGCGATACTTTGGATTGTGTTGCTGAACTGACAGATGTTACTGCCCATGAATTGCCAAAAATGGACACACCGATATACAGTGGAATCATTACCATACTGTGCTCTGCACCAAAAATTGCGATTGCAATCGGAAAACCGAGCCACGCCATATTGGTATAACTAAAACACAAAGCAGCTAAGCGGTCTTTGGATAATTGTAGATAGAGAAAAAACAGAATAAAGCATGATAAAAAAGAAAAAAGAATAAGCTCAATGCTTCCCGATTTATAAAAAACTATATTGTAAATAATCACAATCGGAATAAATAACCGAGCCAAGAGCATCGACATGCTCGACTTTAATTCGTTGACTTGCATGATAGACGCAAGAAATAAACCACAAATAAAAGCCAAAATTGGAAATAACAGTGCCACGTTACACTTCCACAATATCATCTTATTTATGCTAACACGCCCCGACTATTTCACCGTGATCTTTTCATTTAAACCATTTCACTGTCGCCAAATTGCAATATAAATGTCACAGCGATGTCATATCGAACTGTTCAGATAGGAGCAAATAAATAGGAGATAGAAAAATGGCTGGACTCTCAATTTGGCATGTAGTGATTTTTGCAATTGTTGTGATTTTATTGTTTGGTACATCTAAGCTTAAAAATCTCGGCAAAGATGTGGGTGGTGCAGTAAAAGATTTTAAAAAATCGATTAAAGAAGATGAAGCGAATACAACTGCACTGACTGAACCTCGCACACTTGAACATCAAGCAACAACATCACCTGAAGCCAACACACAGATCAAACACTAAGTTTAAAATCTGCCAACACGGAGTATTGAAGCCATGCTGGATGTCGGTTTTTCAGAGTTACTCGTATTTGCAATTATTGCCTTGCTTGTTTTAGGGCCTGAAAAATTGCCTGATGCAGCACGATTTGTCGCAAAATGGTATGGGAAATTCAAACGCTTTATTGGCAATCTTCAAACAGAAATTGATCAAGAATTACGCCTTTCCGAATTCCGTGAAGAAATGCAGAATGAAATCAATCGTATTACTGAGCTTGAGCGTCGTCTAGAACAACAATTGAATGCTTTGAAACAGCCATCTGATTCCACAACAGTGATCACACCATCAACAGAAAGTACATCAGAAAGCCGATTAGAAACGATACCTTACCAACAAATACCAACATTGACGTATAGATGGGTCAATGCACATTCTCTGCATATTCCTTTTAAATCTAACGCTCACACAACACGTACAGCATTGATTCCAAATATTGAACCATTGCAATCCCCTATTTCTCCATTAAAGATTGCCGTATGAATCAACTCCCATCGACAAGTCTAAAAAATGAGTCGCTCGATCAAATGCCATTCATGCAACATTTAATCGTATTGCGTCAGTATTTATTTAAAATTGTCGGCATTACACTCGCTTTGTTTTTTTGCTTATTACCCTTTCGTAATACCACATACCAATGGTTATCTGAACCATTGACTCGACAACTTCCTATTACATCATCCATGATTGCAACTGATGTAACTGCTACATTTATGGCGCCCTTTAAGCTCAATTTGTTCGTTGCATTGGTGCTTGCCATGCCTTTTATCATCTATCAGATTTGGTCATTTATACGACCTGCGCTCTATGAAAAAGAGAAATCATTAGCCGTTCCATTATTATTCGGCAGTATTATATTGTTTTATTTGGGTGTCGCATTTGCCTATTTCATCACTCTGCCAGCAATCCTGCATTTTTTTATTAGTGTTTCACCTGAATCTGTTGCACCAATGACAGACATCAACAGTTATCTCAATTTTTGTTTAAAGCTCTTTCTTGTTTTTGGACTAACTTTTGAAATTCCAATTATTACCTTAGTGCTGATTTTAATCGGTTTAGTTAGTACTGAAAGCTTAGTCAAAAAAAGACGCTTCATTATTGTAGGATGTTTTTTTGTTGCGATGTTTGCAACACCACCCGATGCCATTTCAATGATTATGCTCGCAATCCCGATGTGGTTGCTGTTCGAAGTCGGGTTACTCCTCGGAAAAATGCTAGAAAAAAAGCCCACTGAAATCTAGTGGGTTTTTTTGTCTTTAAACTGACGTAAAACTGTAAAAAATATGTCACTTACACTCCATACAATCATGAAAACGCAAAAAGTACATAAACCATAAAATGGATGAATCATGACAAATACTTCTCACCAACCTAGCCGACGCGATGTTTTAAAATGGTTTGCAGGTATTCCTTTTTTACCACTCGGGGCAATGGCAACAGCAACAACGCTTGCAGGTTGTAACGATAGTAAAGACAGTGCAGTTGTCACACCGCCTATCAATGCTGCAAAACTAAAATCAGCCAAATTTACCGCAATGCCCGCACCGTCTTTAAGTAATGCAGCAGCAATGGCAACTACAACTGTTGCATCTACCCTTGCTGTCACTTGGGATGACAATACAAAAACTGAATACACACTAGGTTATAAGGCATTTTTCAATACAGGTGTTGAAGTTGATCATTTAGCTGGCGGTAAAATTATTGCCGGTAGTTATTATGATATTCATAATCAACCAATTATTGATAAATCTGTTGCTGGTAAGGAACGCCAATTTTTCTCAGACTGTCCCGATGGTTCTTCACTCATTCACCTCGCTGGGGCTACAGTGACAGGTGTAACTAACCCTGTTTTTCACGTTGTTCAATTTGAATACACGTCTAAAGACCTTGCTGGTGGAGACATGTACGGTAAACTGCCTTCACCTATTGCAGTGCTTACACTCAATCAAGATCAAAAAACAGGTCATCTTGAGCTTAAAAAATATGCCAATGTAGATATGTCCAAAGTTCATGGCTTATGGATTACTTGTGGCGCAAGTTTATCGCCATGGAATACGCATTTGTCGAGTGAAGAATACGAGCCTGATGCATTTGACCAAATTGGCACTTCACTCAGCATGCTTAAAGCTTATAGTCAAAATTTATACGGCAATGAAAACAGCGCAAATGTCTATAACTATGGTCATTTACCTGAAATCATACTTGACGGTAAAGGCTCTGCAACAGCAAAAAAACATTTCTGTTTAGGTCGAATTTCACATGAATTGATTCAAGTCATGCCAGATAACCGTACTGCAATTATGGGCGATGACTACACCAATGGTGGCTTCTTCATGTTCATTGCAGATAAAGAAAAAGACCTTTCCGCTGGCACACTGTATGTGGCGAAATACACATCTGAACTGAATGAGACATCAACGGCTGCCATTCAATGGATTAAATTGGGTCATACCGATAGTCAAACCATTGAAAATTTAGTCAATGTTCGTGGTATTAAAGCTGAAAACATCATGGAAAGTTTGGCTGAAGCCCCGCAAGATCTAACAGGCTATACACAAATTGTACTTAGCAAGAAAAAATTATGGGTCAAACTCAAAGAAGCCAACAACGGTTTCACTAAAGAAGAGATTGAACTCGCTGCTGCGTTCCTTGAAACACATCGTTATGCTGCGCTCAAAGGCGGTAGTATGGCATTTACCAAAATGGAAGGTACAACCGTCAATATCAAAGATAAAGTTGCCTACTCTGCTTTGGCAAACATTCAAGACTCAATGATTGAGAATACTTCGAGTTGGGTTGCAACGCACAATGTGAAATTTAAAAAAGCAATTAAAGCAGGTGGCGTCCTTGCACATGATCTTAAAGGTAGTATCGTTGATCATACTAATGCGCTGATGAACAGTGAATGGGTGCCATACCAAAGCCACATGTTGATCATGGGTGAAGATATTTCTGCAGATGCTTTGGGCAATACAGCCAATCCTGACAAAATCGCAAGCCCTGATAATCTAAAATTCTCCGAAACATTCCGCACGCTGTTTATTGGTGAAGATAGCGGAAATCATGTCAATAACTTCTTATGGGCATACAATGTTGATGACAAATCATTAACCCGTATTTTATCTACGCCAGCAGGTGCAGAAGCTACAGGTTTACATGCTGTCGATTCGATCAATGGTTGGACATACATTATGAGTAACTTCCAACACGCGGGAGATTGGGGCAGTATTCATAATGTGGTGAAAAATCAGCTAACACCTTTAATTAATCAGAACTATAACAATGGCTTTGCAGCTTCGGTTGGTTATATCACCGCTGATCCTATAACTCCATCGGTTGTGAAAAAAGCGTAATACTGGCTTTATGTTCAATAAAATGATGATCTAGATTCATAAAAAATGCCGATTTCATATCGGCATTTTTACGTTTCGAAAGAATAATTCAAATACTTCTTCTTATTGAGAAGGTAATGTTTGCTCAAAATAAACTAACTCTCCAGCATGTTCACCTTGCTGCGTTTTCTCAATCCAATCAATTTTTTCATGCCCAATTCTGACAAAATTAGAACATCGTGTACCGTAAATCGGACTTTGAATAAAGGTTGACGAAAGTAGAGCCTCCATTTCCGAACTAATACCTGTTTCAGGCAATAACTCAGTAATGACCTTACGCTCATCTTCTAAAATATCCCACACAATTGTTTGAATATCCTTTTCTGAAACGTATGTCTCACTGAGTTGTAGCATTGGTAAGAACTCTTGTGTAAAGCGTTTGCGTAAATGTTGCGTTTTTTGCCAATCTTCAGACATCAAACCATTGGACACTACATAAACACCTTTGGCTAAAACTTGCGGTGCTTCACCACGGTTGCTCATATACACCGCTTGTTCTAAATCACCGACAAATAGATTGAATCCTGCATAATCACATTGTTTCAATTCAAGTTGTTGTGCAAAACGAATCGGGGTTAAATCAGACTCTAAAAATGACTGAATCACTTCACCGCGTGACGTTACATAGCTATGCTGGTCTGCACCATCACGAAAATTGGTAATAATCGCCCAGCGCCCTTGCTTGGTGATGCCCATCCATGTTCCACCCGACTGTAAATCTTGCCCTGCAATCACAGGACTGTCTGACCAAACATGTAGTTTCGAAGACGGGCGGTGATAGAACTCATCCCGATTTGAGATTAGACACAGTGGTAGACCATCTAAAACTTGCCACGCAAATGCCACAATGCACATAAATTTATTCCATTCACTTTACACATTGAATGTACAACATTTTCAGCAACTTTCAGCTAAAATCTGTGCAAAACAGAAATCCTGAGGAGCAGGAATGCTGACCTACCCAAATATTGATCCCGTTGCGATATCGCTGGGTCCTTTACAAGTCCATTGGTATGGGCTGATGTATTTACTCGCTTTTTTATGTGCATGGGGACTAGCAACGTATCGTGCCAAACAACGTGACAACTGGAATGCTGAAATGGTTTCAGATCTCATTTTCTATGGTGCACTCGGTGTCGTTCTCGGTGGACGGGTTGGTTATGTGCTCTTTTATGAATTCCACAAATTCTTAGCCGACCCAATTTGGCTATTTAAAGTATGGACAGGGGGAATGAGCTTCCACGGTGGATTCCTCGGTGTAATGATTGCAATGCTTTTGTGGTGTCACAAATATAAGAAAACTTGGTTTGAAACCCTCGATTTTATTGCGCCTTGTGTCCCAACAGGTTTAATGTTTGGTCGTATTGGTAACTTTATTGGTGGTGAACTCTATGGTCGCCAAGTGTCTGATCCGAACTTTGCTTTGGGTATGATTTTCCCAACAGATCCTTCACAGCTTATTCGTCATCCTTCACAGATTTATCAAGCACTCTGTGAAGGTTTACTCCTATTTATTATTTTATGGTTCTATAGTGCTAAACCTCGTCCTCGTTATGCGGTTTCTGCAATCTTTTTAATGGGCTATGGTTGTGCACGCTTCTTTATGGAATTCTTCCGTGAACCCGATGCAGATCAGGGCTACATCCTATTAGGATGGATGACCAAAGGTCAGATGTTATCGTTACCGATGATTTTGATTGGTCTATGGCTGATTTGGTATGCCTATCAGAAAAAGATTTTCGATTGGGGTCCACACAAAAATACCTAAACCGATTTCATGTGTATTCTAAGAATCGATTTACAAGGTGAAGCAAAGCTTCACCTTTTTTTATGCTACAGTTTCCACCAACTTCGCTTTAAATATCAAGATTTATAAATCTCATGCTTGAATTCTGGTTCGATCCGAAAAACTCAGTTGCCAAAAAATTAGTCTTACTCATTTTAATTGCTGCAACAGCGATAGGACTCTACATTATGCAACCTATGGCATTACAAGACGTATTATTGTTTGCAGGTACGGGCATTATTTATCTGATTTGTCGCTACTGTAAACTGCATTTTTTTGCCAATAATCTTCGCAGTATTTTTTATCGTTTGTTGACTTGGCTACCGATTGCCTTACTGTTAGCACTCATTTTTAAGAATATGAATAATGGTGAAATTCTGATTCCGGGTGCACTTGGTATTAGTATCATGGCACTTGCTGTTTGCCTATTTTCACCACTGTCTTTGTTGCATAAAAATACGCCAGATACAAACGCTAAACAGCAAAAATAAGCTTAACTTAGAAAAGGTATAATTCTCTATTATGTTATTGAATTTATGGTATTCAGATCGTTGTACACGACAAATTAAACTGATGGTATGTATTGCAACATGTGCCGTCATTTTTTATTGTACTGAAATTCAAAAACTACCGACTGTTTTTGCAATCATCAGTCTTGCCTTAGGTATCGCGACACATATTTTATATCAATATAAGCAGAAGCTTGGGAAAAATAATAATTATGCTCAAGCACTTCAATGGCTTATATCCATCTTTCCACTCGTCATACTTGCAATCATGATTTTCATGCTTCCTGCAATCAATCAGCTCTATACTGCTCTACAATGTATTGGCTTTTGCGCACTCGGTTTATTTCTTGTTTCTATTTATGAAAACCGAAGTCCACGCCATGATTCAAATGGTTAAATCGCTATACACAATATTTTATTTTACAAACGATAATATTGATACGTCACACTACTATCACGATAGACATCATGGCTACGCTGTCTAAAATCTGACACCCATTGCGAACCTGTAAAGCCTGCAATGTGCCCGTAACGATGACGACTGGTACTCTTGATAATATAAATATCGCCTTCTTGTGGCTGATCAAATGACGGTTCAATACGCTTATAACCAATCTGCATAAGTGTTGCACCCCAATCTGAAGCAGCAATAGGATGACTACTAAAGCTTGCACCTGCGGACTGTAAAGCAATACGGACATATTTTGCACATTGATGTGCTGTCGTACTGCGAGACATACTGACTAACTTTTGAGTAAATTTATCAATATCAATCAATGATGTGACTTTAAAATCGCGATTACGGGTTTTAAAATTTTCCAATGCTTGAGCCTTTAAAAAAGCATCTGGATCAAAACCATTTTTTGAATCTTGTGACCTAATATGAACTTGCAATGTAGGGTTTACGTATTCATTAACATCCATATTGTGATCATAAATCATGCATCAACCTCTAAATATCTCTTAAAAATATGAGTTCCATACTATTAAAAACTCACTTTTACATTTAATAAGCAAAGCATACTAATCATTGAACCTTAAAAAGTGACGACTTAACTTGTAAAAAAATATGTAATTGTGAATAAATCTCATTTATTGACTTTTAATTGTTTGAAAGCGCTTAATTTCTTTATTGTCTGTATCATTATTGTTTGCCTAAAAATTAACCATTAAATAATATAGCCAATTCACTAAATTAATATCTCCAAAGAATCAGGCAACTAGAATGTCAGCTTAGTCACATTTAGTTTTATCAACTATTGATCCATTGCAACTCTTTGTTGTACATGCTCCTAATTTTTCCCACAAAAAAGCCGATGTATTAAACATCGGCTTCTCACTATGTTATGAAAAATAGCTTGCTCATGATAATTTTCAAATGTATTGCTCAAGGTCTATATCAAACGTTAAACAAATACTTTACTAACAATAAGTAATCAACAAAATTTAATAACAATCCCAGTTATAAAGCACCTTAGAAAAATCACCTTTTTTCAAGTCATCTGGATGAATAAAAAAGTTACCGACACCTGAATCACCCCACATAATTTCAACACCATCGCTATCGTCAGTATCAACCTGCAACAACAAGATATAGGGTTTAATGACATCGGTATATTCACGTGGATCAGACTGCGTAAAAAATGGGTATCCCCCTAAACGATGACCATTACTCGAATAAAATCCATCATATTCTTCTTCAAACTCCTCACCTTCATCATCACCTAGTGTTTCATATACATCGACAATTTTTTCTGAAAATTGAAAATCATTCATTCCTATCACACTTTCAGAAGTAGTAAACGTAATCGCATATTGCCCTACCACTGGACTTGCTAGGTCTTCTATTTCTGAAATAGGAAAATCTTGTTGCAATTGAGAGATATCTTGCGTCATTTTTTCATGAAAAATAATACGAAAACCATCTTGCTTCTGTTGATCATCAAAATCTAAACCATACAAATCATCAAAAGGATTAATAAAAAATTGCAGTATGCCTGTAGATGGATATTGTGTATTTTCAGGTAGTTCAGCGAAATTAATTTGTGCTAGGAGTTGTAAATTATCACCACTTTCACTTTTTGGATAAGTTTGCCCCATTGGCAAATAAGGTGAGCCACCGAATTTACTTTGCCATAACGTTAAATCGAGCGATGGTGCTAATGTCATTTCAATAGATGGTTTAACTGTTTGTAATATTTTATCTTTATAACTTTGTAGTTGAGCAGAGGTACTATTCCAATCGATATTCATTATGGTCACTCTTGTTCTGTGGCTTAAAAAATTTTCCAAATTAGTATAAACTTACAGGTCATTCTGAAGTATGACAATATCGTATACAAACGGCGTAATTTGTCGTATGTGATCTTTAATTTGGAAAATTTATGAAAGCGTATTTAGACCTTCTACAACACATTCTTGACAATGGTGGCGACAAAGGCGACCGTACAGGCACAGGAACACGTTCTGTATTTGGTCATCAAATGCGTTTTGACTTAAGCCAAGGTTTTCCGTTATTGACCACAAAGAAAGTACATTTCCGCTCAATCGTAATTGAGCTGTTATGGTTTCTTCAAGGCGACACCAATGTCCAATATTTAAAAGACAATAAAGTCAGTATTTGGGATGAATGGTCTACCGCAGAACAAACAGCACGTTTTGGTCGTCCTGAAGGTGAACTTGGTCCTGTGTATGGTCACCAATGGCGTAACTTTGGTGCAGAAAAGAAAGATAATGGCTTATATGAAGACAATGGTTTCGATCAAATTCAATGGCTGATCAATGAAATCAAGACCAATCCTAACTCACGCCGTCTAATTGTGTCAGGTTGGAATCCACAAGAAGCAGGTCAAGTTGCATTGCCACCATGCCACACCTTGTTCCAATTTTTCGTGCAAGATGGCAAATTATCTTGCCAGCTATATCAGCGTAGTGCCGATGTTTTTCTAGGTGTGCCGTTCAACATTGCAAGCTATGCCCTTTTAACACACATGATTGCACAAGTATGTGGCTTGGGCGTTGGTGACTTTGTATGGACAGGTGGCGATACACATTTATATGTTAATCATTTTGAACAAGCCAAATTACAATTGACTCGTGAGCCGATGTCACTCTGTCAATTAAAGCTAAATCCTGAAATTAAAGATATTTTCGATTTCAAATTTGAAGATATTGAAATTGTCGGATATGAATCACATCCAGGTATTAAAGCCCCTGTTGCGGTTTGATTGTTCATTTACGAAATCAAATAATCCCTCTAAATCCCCCTTTTATAAAAGGGGGACTTTCTACCAAATGATCACCGTTGGTATTTAGAATTAAAATCGAGCTAAATATGACCTTTAAAAATTTTGAAATCGTTCATGTTGTTGCAATGGATCAGCAACATTGTATTGGCAAAGATAATGATCTCCCTTGGCATATTTCTGCCGATCTCAAACACTTTAAAGAAATCACACAAGGTGGCGTTGTCGTTATGGGACGCAAAACCCTAGAGTCAATGGGGCGTGCCTTACCTAAACGTGTGAATTGGGTCATTACGCGTGATCAAAATTGGACTTTCGATAGTGTCAAAACAGCACCTAGTATTGAAGATGCTTTAGAGCAAGCCATTCCCGATGTTTTAGCCTCTGAAAAACCTGAAAGTATTTTTATTATTGGTGGTGGTGAAATCTTTAAACAAACAATTCACTTTGCCGATCGCTTAGAATTAACCCATGTAGACTTAAATGTTGATGGCGATGTTTTTTATCCAAGTATTCCAGCCGAATTTAAAAAAGTTGCATCTGAGTCGCATATTGATGACAAAACAGCTATTGCTTTTGAGTTTGCAACTTACCGAAAATAGCCTCACATTTTAATTAAAATAAACAGACATGAATCACATTGGAAAAGCTATATTTCTTCGTGCATTAGGCATGAGCCTCATGCACTTTCTCTTTAGTATTTTTGTCGTCCTTTCCTCTATTTGGTTATGTCTTGCCATCTGGGTTCAACAGCCCTGTGGTTGGTTACTGAGCCGTATATTTATCGGCATTTGGATCGTTTTTTCTCTGAGTATTTTAGGTGTTTATTTCACCCATTTTATTAGTCGCCGTAAAGATATTCTGATTTATCTCATCACTTTTGCACTTAGCTTAGTTTGGTATTTCAACATTCCTGCTCATCAGAATTTAGACTGGAGTCCTGATGGCTCTCGTATTCTCAATTATGAACGACATGGCGATGTAGTCACGCTACATAACATTCGTAATTTTAATTGGAAATCTGAAACTGAATTTGATGAACAATGGGATACCCGAACTTTCAATTTAAATGAAATTGAAGGGATTAACATTTTGACATCCTATTGGATGGGACCTCAAATTGCCCATACATTAGTCAGCTTTGACTTTAAAAATCAGAAACCTTTGGTCTTTTCACTTGAAATTCGTAAAGAGAAATCTGAAAGTTTTTCTGCAATTGGCGGGTTCTTTCGACAATTTGAACTCAGCCTCATCGCAGCAGATGAAAAAGATATTGTTTACACACGTACCAATGTACGCGGTGAGCAAGTTTACTTTTTCCCAATCAAAATGGCAGAAAAAGAACGTAAAGAATTATTTTTAGAATATCTCAAAAAATCGGATGAATTACGAGAAAAACCTAAATGGTATAATACGCTTACCAGCAATTGTACTACGCTTGTTTTTGATATGATTCAAGCCATTGAGCCACATGAATTACCACGTGATTATCGCTTGCTTGTTTCAGGCTATTTACCAAATTATTTGTATGACTTAGGTGCGCTAGATAAAAAATGGGATATGAAACAATGGTATCAACACGCATATCTTAATCCTAGGACACAAGAATTTAGCCATTTTAAATATCCAAGTAGCCAAAATTTTTCGAAAGTCATTCGCTTAGGGTTACCTGTAAATCAGCTTCCCCTGATTCCGCTTGAACATTAAATTTGCATTGAATGTATTGATCAAGCTCATATTTTAATCGTTACAGATAAAATGCAACATATCCGCCTATAAAAAAGTAAGTGACTTGTTCTATATTTATGGTTATATAAACACATACAACTTTAAATCGAGATGAATATGTTGAAAAAAATAGCCCTTGCAACAGCAATCACCACGACATTATTGATGACAGGTTGCGTAACATCACAAAGTACCATTCAACAACAAAACCTTGAATTATTGCAAAATAAAAATTGGTCGCTGACTCATATCGGTGCAACCGAATACAAAGTAGACCCTACAGCACATAACAGCCCGAGCTTACAATTTGATGCGACAACACAGCGCTTAAGTGGTGCAGATGGCTGTAACCGTATTATGGGTAGCTATGTCGTCAAAAAACATGAGATTAATCTAGGACAGCTCGCATCTACAAAAATGATGTGTCAAAACACGGCAGAACTTTCAAGCAAATTTAATGAAGCCTTAAATAAAGTTGCAGGCTATCAAGTCTATGGTCAAACATTAAAATTGCTTGATCGACATGGCAACCCTGTACTTCAATTCAAGTCAAACACAAACTAATCGTATTGATAAAAAAACCTGATAATTCAGGTTTTTTTATCACAGTATTTTATAAGATAAAACCAAATATAAAGTAGGATTTAAGCATGGCACAAGCAATTTTTGGTGGTGGATGTTTTTGGTGTACCGAAGCCGTTTTTCTGTCACTGAAAGGTGTCGAGAGCGTAATCAGTGGTTATGCCGGTGGTCGTATCGAAAACCCAAGTTACGAACAAATCTGTAATGGCGATACAGAACATGCTGAAGTCATTCAAATCAATTTTGATGATCAGCAAATTGATTTTAAACAACTACTCGATGTGTTCTTTGCCACCCATGACCCAACTACACTTAACCGTCAAGGTAATGATGTCGGAACACAGTATCGTTCTGTGATTTATTTTGAAAATGCCGAACAACAGCAACAAGCAAGCGATTATATTGATTCACTCAAAGCTGATGGCTTAAACATTGTGACCGAACTCAGCCCTGTACCGACCTTCTATCCTGCGGAAGATTATCATCAAAATTTTTATGCACGTAATCCTTCACAAGGTTACTGTAATTTTGCAATTCCACCTAAACTGATGAAGTTACGAAGTAAATTTAATGACTTATTAAAGAATGATGAATAAGTTTTCTTTTTAATAAGTATTCAAAGAATAATTCGCTTTATTTAAGCCATAAAAAAGCAATCCAAATGGATTGCTTTTTTATTTATATGAATTAAGTTACGGTTTATGGCACTCAATTATTCATTAACAAATTATTCACTTACAAATGCAATATCCGTTAAACCAGCTTCACTTGCACGTGACATTACTTGTGCAACCATATCATAACGAGATTCTTTATCTGCACGTAATTGAATAGGTGGTTTACTTGCTTGTTTTCCTGCTTCATCAAAACGCTTTTGTAATTCATCAAGCGTAATGATTTCTTCACCCCAAGCCACATCACCTTTAGCATTAATACTAATGGTCACCGCCTCTTGAGGCTGATCAACAATATCTGCTGTTGTTTTCGGCAAAGTTAATGGAATTGATGGGTTAGCAACGGTTGCAGTCACCAGAAAGATAATCATCAAAACCAGCATAATATCGATCAGGGGAATAAGGTTCATCTCATTCATACCTGCATCGTTGTCATCACCCAATTGAAAAGCCATTAAACTTGACCCCCAACTAAACCTTTTTCAGTACTTACTGTTTCAGCTTTCTGTGCTGAAGAATCTTGTTGCAACATAGTATCAATAAGCAAGCCATGTGCATGATCTTGTAATTCAATCGCCAATGAACGATTGAAGCGCATACAAATGTTATAAGCCAATACAGCCGGAATCGCAACTGCAAGACCTAGACCAGTCATAATTAGAGCTTCACCGACAGGCGTTGCCACTTGTGCTAAGCCTGCTTGACCACTTTTACCGACAGCAACAAGGGCGTGGAAAATCCCCCAAACTGTACCAAATAGTCCTACAAAGGGTGCAAGTGATGCGATTGTACCTAGTACAGAAACACCTTTTTCAGCCGATGCTTTTTCAGTCGAAATTTGACGTAACAAAGCTTGTTCTGCAACGGCTTTACGTTGATCAAAACTTAATGGTGCAAGTTTTGCTTTTAACTTACTTACCGCTTGGGTCAATTGTGTTTGAGCAACCTGTTTTAACTGGCGTGTTCCCATTAGACGTAGAACAAAGATCGTCCAAGTCGCAATCGACATCGCCAACAGTACAAAATACAGTGTCTTACTGATTGCATCCGCATGTTGCCAATAAACTGAAAAATTCATATTCATTTCCTGATTTTTAAAAATCTTTAATCTGTTACTGACCTTTCAACGTATAGTCTTGGCCGACATCAAACGGTACTTTTACACCATCAACTTTATACGGTGAAAATTGTGCTTTACGTGCTTGTCCAAGAATGTATGCATCTAAACCTGCATCTCCCGAACCTTTCACCATTTTCACATTCTTCACAGAACCATCGGCATTGGCATAGAAATGTAGTTCTACGCTTACCACTTGCCCTTTAGCTAAGTATTTACTTAATGCCGCAGGGTCAATTTTTGGTTTAAAACGCCAAGAAATATCACCTTTTCCGACTGAACGGCTTTGGTTTTGGCTCTGGCGATTTCTCTCATCTTGTTCACGTTGTTGACGGGCTTTTTCATCTTGTTCACGTTGCTGACGAGCTTTATCGTCTTGCTCACGCTTTAAACGATCTCGTTCAGCCTGATCACGCATTTGCTGGTCACGTAATTGTTTATCTTGAATCTGTTGATCGCGCAACCGCTGATTCTCTAACTCACGCTGTTTCTTTAGAGGATCTTCCTGATGAATCGCCTTTTCCACTTTTTCTTGTGGTTTTTGTGCAATCACTTTTGGCTTGATCACAGGTTGCGGCTTAATAGGCTCTGGTTTCGGCTCAGGCTTCACCTTTTGCTGTACTGGCGGTGGTGGGGGCGGAGGCGGCGGTGCTTCTTCTTGAATTTTTAATAATTTAACACTAATGGGTTTCTTGTCCACAGGTTTTAAGTCAACTGTTTTTAACTGACCGACTGCCCATAATACGCCCATATGACCGATTACAACGGCAATAAGCGCAGGCAACACTTTTTTCTTCAACAATTGTGAGGAATGAAGATTTGCTGTGGAAGATTGACTCATATGAATCTGAATACCTAAATCTGAGAATATCAGCAAATGTTTTTGCTAATCGTAATCATCGGTTTGAACAATTAAACTACGCTAATGATAAATGAGAAGTGTTTTCATTTGCAACTACTTTTTACAATACTTTGTATTGTTTTTCCAAATTAAAAACAAAAAAAGAGATGCTTTATGCATCCCTTTTTCACATCAAAAAACTACAAACTACTGAAAAACAACTGTTTTATTACCATCTACAATAATACGATCTTCAAGATGCCATTTCACAGCGCGTGCCAACACATTACGCTCTACGTCTTGACCTAATTCACGTAATTGTTCAACAGTAAAATCATGGTTTACACGTTCTACGTCTTGTTCAATGATTGGACCTTGATCTAAATCAGCCGTAACATAATGCGCTGTTGCACCAATAAGCTTTACACCTTTTTCATACGCTTGCTTATATGGATTAGCACCCACGAATGCAGGTAAAAATGAATGATGAATATTGATGACTTTCATTTCCCATTTTTGTACAAACTCTTCATCAAGAATCTGCATATAGCGCGCAAGTACAAGTAAATCATTACCTTGCATTAATTCGTCAATTTGCGCATAAGCTTCACGTTTATTTTCTTTGGTCACTGCAACAACTTCAAATGGAATTCCGAAGTTCTCTACAGATTCACGTAAAGCTTCATGGTTCGAAACTACTTTGGTAATTTCACACGGTAAACCGCCACGAGAATGACGCCACAATAACTCAAGTAAAGCATGATCAACTTTCGACACCAAAATGCCGACTTTTTTCACATCACTGACCAAAGCTAAACGCCATTGCATGGCATAACGCTCTGCTACATTAGCAGCAAACGTTTGCGTCAAACTTTCTCTACGAGTTTGTAAACCATCAAGTTCAAACTCAACGCGCATGAAATAACGTCCGCCCTGAGCTTCTGTTGCATATTGATCAAGCGCAGTAATATTTGCTCCCTGATGATACAAAAAGCTCGATACAGCCTGTACGATGCCCGGCTTGTCTTCACAAGTAATGAGTAAACGTGCAGTATTGGCAGTGGTCATGTTCATTTGGTTAAATATCACTTATATATAAATTTAAAAACAGCCGGTTATTCTAACGCTTTTTTACCAGCTTTCAATATTACAATACATTTCAGTCTTCTTTCGAGGTTGATAGACTAGCAAAAAGATCAGAAGTACCAAAACTATCGAGCAATCTTTCATAAGTTGCACGGCTTTCACCTCGTAAATACGGGCCTTCGAGGAAAACCATTTGACGCAATGCTTGCCATGCCCATTTTTCATCCAAATGATTTGAATCATTTAAATGCCCAGACATATAAAGGAAATTGGTCCAATTGGTCAGCACAATCCAAATATTGATAATTAAAGCTTCAATTTCAGAATGGGTCATTTGCATTAATCCCGCCTCAACAAAAGCTAAATAAATCTTTTGCCCTTGTTGCATGACCTGACCTGCAAATTTTGGATAAATTTTGCGAAAGTCTTCGTTATTTTCAACAAGGTGATAAACATCACGATGTAAAAAACGATATGCCCACAACTGACTACTCAATACCTGAAAATAACGAATCTTATCATTTGCGTTGACTGCCCGGTCATCAGGCAATGAAAGCATCTCCATCGTTTCCATTTGGTACTGCGACATCAACTCTTTAATAATTTCCTGTTTATTACGAAAGTGATAATACAGATTGCCCGGACTAATGCCTAACTCAGCAGCAATATGGTTTGTGGTGACCGAGCGCTCGCCACGCTCATTAAAAAGTTGCAGACTAATCTGCAAAATTCGATCTTTCGTTTTCAATGTTTTGGAGCTTGACATCTTGATACCATTTTCAATCGTCAGCATTTGCTAACATTAAAGTGACTTGACTAATTAGAGTATTTACTCTAAAAAATATATTAAATTATCTATTAGTAAATGGTGTTTGTCATGAACAGTCAAACAAAAACAAACTCAATGACTCCCTTTGCGCCAGAAATCCAGCGTATGCATGATTTATTGGCTCAACAGAAATCAGCATATCAACGATATCCTGTTCCGACAGCCAAAGAACGTATTGAACGTTTAGCAAGACTAAAAAAAGTTTTGGTAAAATATCAAGACCAGATTGCAGATGCAATCAATAAGGACTATGGAAACCGCTCAGTCAATGAAACCAAAATTGGTGAACTACTAACATGTTTAGAACAGGTTAAATATTATAGCAAGCATTTAACCGATTGGATGAAACCATCTAAGCGTCATGTTGGTATTTTACATCAGCCTGCAAAAGCATGGGTACAATATCAACCTCTGGGTGTTATTGGTATTATTGCACCTTGGAACTATCCGCTTTTACTTTCAGTAGGCCCTCTCATTTGTGCCTTGGCTGCAGGTAATCATGCCATGATCAAAATTTCAAGCTCATCAATGAACTTTGGTTATGTGCTTGAAAATATTTTATCTGAAGCATTCCCACAAGAACTCGTTTCTGTGGTGACAGGTGGTGGCGTAATTTCCGATGCTTTTAGTCATTTGGCTTTTGACAAAATTATTTTTACAGGATCAACCAATGTCGGTAAAACTGTCATGGCTGCGGCGGCTGAAAACCTTGTACCTGTCATTTTGGAACTCGGTGGCAAGTCACCTGTTATCGTGCACCCATCAAGCGATATGAAAGAAGTTGCTCAGCGTATTGCTTTTGGCAAGCTTTGGAATGCAGGTCAAACCTGTGTTGCACCTGACTATATCTTCTTACCAAAAGGTAAAACTGCCGAATTTATGAGACAGTTTAAAAATATTGCAAGTAGCATGTATCCAAGCCTACGTGATAACAATGACTATACGTCTATTATTAATGATAAACAGTACAAGCGTATTCAAGGTTATTTAGAAGATGCACAAACGCAAGGTGCTGAAATTACATCAATCAATCCTAAAAATGAAAATCTTGAAACTGTGCGGAAAATTGCGCCAACGTTGCTCACAGGTGTGACTCCTGATATGCAAATTTTGCAGAATGAAATTTTTGGTCCAATTCTACCAATCATGGAATATGATCAAATTGACAATGTAATTGACTTTATTAATAGCCGTCCGCGTCCACTTGCATTATACTACTTCGACTTTGATAATGCGCGCGCCGATTATGTATCGCAACGCACGCATTCGGGGCACTTTGGTCAAAATGCCGTACTCACTCATGTTGCACAAGACGATCTACCATTTGGTGGCGTTGGTGCTTCAGGTATGGGTAAATATCATGGTCCTGAAGGTTTCTTTAGTTTATCGCACGAACGTTCTGTAATGTCCATTCCTAAGCTTTTTAGCTTAAAGTTCATTTTGCCGCCGTATGACAAACCTCTAAATCGTATTTTAGAGAAAACCTTCCTGCGCTAACTTGATCAAGGTATGATCTATTGAATAAGGTCATGCTAATTTTTAGCCGATTCCGCTTGTCTTTTAAGCGGAATTTTGGTATAAAACGCCCCTGAATGAAATCATCCGTTTATTTTTGACTGGCCACACAGAATTGCTGTTGGCTCAATCAATGGAGTTACACCATGTCTAAGGTTTGCCAAGTTACCGGCAAGCGTCCAGTCGTTGGTAACAACGTCTCACACGCCAACAACAAAACTAAGCGCCGGTTCGAGCCGAACCTGCACCACCACCGTTTTTGGGTAGAAAGCGAAAAACGTTTTGTACGTCTTCGTTTAACTCCAAAAGGTATGCGTATTATCGACAAATTGGGCATTGAAAAGGTTCTTGCTGACCTTCGTGCTCAAGGTCAAAAGATCTAAGGAGTCTGAACCATGCGTGATAAAATTCGCTTAGTTTCTTCTGCTGGTACTGGTTATTTCTACACTACCACTAAGAACAAACGTACTATGCCGGAAAAAATGGAAATCAAAAAATTTGATCCCAAAATCCGTCAACACGTGATCTTCAAAGAAGCTAAAATTAAATAATTTTAGTTTTCTTAAAAAATACGACCCTTTTGGGTCGTTTTTTTTGCACTTTTTTTACTCAGCTTGTTAAAATTCTAGCATTCCTTTGGCATTTTCTATGCTTAAAGTTCTTATCTTTCACTTTTCCTACCTATTTTTAAGGAGCGTTTAGTGCCACATGATGTAGATCTGATTATTTTGCTTGCAGTTGGTTTTGGTATTGCCCTCATTTTTGGCTATATCGCTGCTCGTTTACGCCTCCCCCCACTGATTGGTTACCTTGTTGCAGGGATCATCATCAGCCCCAATACTCCTGGTATTGTTGCAGACATTGCCCTCGCCAATCAGCTTGCCGAATTGGGCGTGATGTTTTTAATGTTCGGTGTTGGTATGCACTTTTCACTGAACGATCTAATGCAAGTTCGGCGTATTGCCTTACCTGGTGCTATTTTACAAATTACAGTTGCAACCCTATTAGGTATGGCAGTTTCGCATTTTTGGGGTTGGAGTTTCGGCTCAGCATTGGTCTTTGGACTTAGCTTATCGTGTGCGAGTACTGTTGTTCTTCTTAAAGCACTAGGCGACAAAGGGTTACTCAATTCGGTCAATGGTAAAATTGCTGTCGGTTGGTTGCTTGTCGAAGACCTTGTGATGGTTTTAGTCTTAGTACTCCTTCCTGCGACTGCGGTACTTTTAGGTGGTCATGCGCTTGAAGGTCATGGCAGTAATGAAAATATTTGGCTGACACTTGGTATAACATTGCTTAAAGTGGCAGGCTTTATTGCCTTTATGTTGATTATCGGTAAACGACTTGTTCCTCTAATCATGCAATATGTCGCACGCTTAGGCTCAAGAGAACTTTTCACTCTCACCGTTGTTGCCGCTGCTGTATCGATTGCTTATGGCTCTTATGCCGTTTTTGGCGTGTCGATGGCTTTGGGGGCATTCTTTGCAGGTATGGTCGTCAAAGAGTCAGATTTCAGCCATCGTGCAGAAGAAGAAACGCTACCACTTCGTGAAATTTTTTCGATTTTATTCTTCGTTTCAGTCGGCATGTTGTTTGACCCAAGAATTTTAATTGAGCAACCGCTTCATATTATCGCTGTAATTGCCATCATTATGATTGGTAAAACACTTGCTGCAATGGCATTGGTCTTATTTTTTCGCTATCCGCTCAATACAGCCTTAACCGTTGGTGCGAGTTTAGCGCAAATTGGTGAATTTTCCTTTATTTTGGCAACATTGGGGGTTTCTTTAGGCTTACTCAGTCTTGATGGACAAAATTTGATTCTTGCAGGTGCATTATTTTCTATCACCCTCAATTCATTCTTATTTTCAGCAATTGAGCCTGTACAAAACTGGATTCGTGAGCGTTCACACTTAGCACGTTTACTTGAACGTAGTGGTGATCCTTTAGCCATGTTACCTGATGAAGTTTCTCAAGATTATCTACGTGATCAGGTGGTCATGATTGGCTATGGTGAAGTCGGTCGTCGTGTAACCAAGACGCTCATGGATGATGGTATTAAAGTGGTCATTGCCGAAGAAAACCGTGAAAAAGTTGAAGTTCTACGTGAAAAAGGAATTGCTGCGGTTTCGGGCCGTGCAACTGAACCAGGTGTACTCATTCAAGCCCATATTCAACACGCTCGCCTTTTGGTTATCTCGCCAATGGATATTTTAGATATTCATAAAATTGTCGATACGTCTAAATTACTCAATCCCAAAATTCAAGTTTTAGTCTGCGCTGAAAGTAAGGAAGAGGCCGAAGTCATTCGTCGGGAAAATATTGGGGATGTGTATTATGCAAAAGAGGAAATGGCAAAAAATATGAGCAATTATATTTTGAATCAAATTCAAATTGCCCACCATCATGAGCCAACGCATTAAGCTCAAATAAATATATTGTTCAATAAAAAACGCACCATCTGATGCGTTTTTTTATTCTATCGATTAACTAAAGTGAATGGGTTGCTCATCAACAACTTCTGCTTCCCACTGCCCTGTCTGTTTTTCCATGAGTGCATACAATGCAGCTTGAATCATCTGCTGAGCAATCACAGGCGTCTGATCACCCAATAATGCCTTGATGTCATCATTAAATTGTATGGTCACTAAAGGTGTGCTTTCAGAGCCAGAATTACGTAGAGCCAATTCGCCACTTTCTAGCTGAACAAGCTCAAGAATTGCTTCCTGACTGCCAAATAACTCTTTTAACTGCTCTATAGACATAGTCCCTCCATGCTCAACATGGGACAAAGTACCAAATGCACTTTGCACTGTGTGAATACTTTATATCGGTGCTGCTTGGTCTTTTTCAAGTCTAGCATACAGAAAGTTTAGAATTCGACCATTTCGTTACGAAAACCGTCAATTAGTTGCGTCAAGTCACGATGCCACTCACGTAAAATTTTAGTATCGGGCAACCATGCTTGCGGTGTTTGTGTCACTTTAATAATTAAGTTTGATGATGTGTCATCTTCAGGTTCAGGTGCACTCGGTTCAGGTGCATATTGGCACATGCGATATGCACGTTTTAATTCTGCAATAAAACCTGATTTTGCCAATTGTTGCATAACAGCGACTTCAGGTGAGATTTGACCTTTAGCAGCCATGAGTTCTTCAATCGATTTTAAAGTCGGTGACGTATCATTTAAACGATAGTAGCGTACCAATTCTTGTAAAAATGCTAAAACTGCACCATGCAAGTGAAATACAGCCGATTCACGAAAAGCCTGCACCTGTTGTACATGCTCACTCTGCTCTGCTTGTTGGCATGCGAGTCGTGCAAAATACAATTTTTGATTGGTACGATCTGCATGATAGCGTGCTACACGGGTCATGATTTTTCCTTAAATAAAGCGCAATACAACTTAAAAAGAACGGTACAGCTAAGACAGATTTCAACAGCTCACACTTGCAAATTCAAAAACTAAAAAATACAACGTTCAATCGCATTGAGCTGAGTAAATTGAACTAAGCAAGTTAAGTGAAGTAGGTTGAGCAAAGTAAAAACTGATGAGAAATAGAGTAACTGTGTCACGGCGGTTTGAATATAGTTTTTATTGGGTGAATGATTTATTTTTAAAGTGCTGTATACATCTTTTTATAAAATTTGGCTTCCATTCACGTAAAAGAAAACCCGAATTAAACTATAAAGTCTAAATCGGGTTTTATACAGCTAAAGCTTTATAAACTTTAATCTGCATCCATCATTGATGCGCTCATGCCCACGGTATTGAAGCCTGCATCAACATATAAAATTTCGCCTGTAATGCCATTTGCCCATGGTGAACAAAGAAAAAGCGCAGCATTACCCACATCTTCAATGGTGACATTGCGTTTAAGGGGTGCAATTTTTTCATTAGCATCTAACATTTTACGGAACGATTTAATGCCTGATGCTGCCAAAGTACGAATTGGCCCCGCAGAGATTGCATTGACACGAATACCCTCTTCACCCAAGCTTGATGCAAGGTATCGTACGCCTGCTTCAAGCGATGCTTTCGCCATGCCCATCACGTTATAATTTGGCATCACGCTTTCTGAACCTTGATAAGTCAATGTCAATAAACAGCCCTGACGAACCAATAATAATGGTTTTGCCGCACGTGCCATAGCAACAAAACTATATGCACTAATGTCGTGTGCTATTCGGAAGCCTTCACGATCTGTAACATCGGTAAAATCACCATCAAGTGTATGCGCAGGTGCAAAACCAATTGAATGCACGACACCATCTAGGCCATCCCAATGCTTGGCAAGTTCTAAAAATGCATTATCGATGTCTGCATCATTGGCAACATCACACGGGAAAACCAATGTTGAACCAAATTGTTCAGCAAAATCATCGACACGTTTTTTTAATTTTTCATTTGGATAGGTAAATGCCAACTCTGCACCTTCACGGTGTAATGCTTGTGCAATACCGAATGCAATAGATAATTTACTTGCAACGCCTGCGATTAAAAAGCGCTTACCAGCTAAAAGTCCTTGTGCCATGAAATTTTCACTCGAAAAAGTTTGCATGCATAATGCCAAGTCTAGACACAGAACAAAATTGCATAATGCATCTTTTTTCAAAAGTTTACTAAAAACATCAAAGTTCCTGTATTACACCCATAAAAAAAGCCTTCCAAGGAAAGCTTTTTTAAATATCTACACTAGTACAATGGATTAGTCATTACTACTCAATAAACCAATTAAACGTAAGAATGAATAGTACATCCAAACGAGTGTTGCGAGCAGTGCAATACCACATAACCATTCATATGATTTTGGCGCTCTTTGTGCAGCCGCAGATTCAATCAAATCAAAATCTAAAATCAAACTAAATGATGCAATCACGGCAACAAATGCAGCAAAACCAATACCTAGCAAATTACTTTCAAACAAATAAGGAATGCTTGAACCAAATGCAAGACGCATGACCATTTGTACAAGGAACACAATAAAGATGGCGATTGATGCAGACATAATGACTGCTTTAAATTTAGCAGTCGCGCGAATGATCTTAAATTTATACAGACCAAACATCACCAAGCTCGTTACAAATGTTGCAAGTAATGCTTGTAAAGGTACACCTGGGAATTTCATTTGAAAATAAATTGAAATACCACCTAAAAATGCACCTTCAAATAATGCATAAGGAATCGCAAGCATACGTGCAGTATTGGGCTTAAAAGTTGTGATTAAACCTAAAATCAAACTTCCGACAGCACCAACAATTGCACCTGTCATTGCCATACCGACATTGGCTGTTGCAAAACAGTACACATAAAATGCGATACCCACAATTGCTGCAATCACAGTGAGTAAAATAGATTTTTGTATAGCACCCTGCACGGTCATTGGCTGACTATAATCAGCATAAGTTTCCGATCGGGTTAAAATAGGGTTATTACTTTGCATATCTCAACTCTTTGTAATAATTAAAATATAGAAGGATTATAAATCGAATATTCGGCAAACTCATGAAGAGCTTGCTTCTTTTTGTAACGGTCATTTTCACCGCCACTTTTTAAATAGCTGTTTAAAGATATACATGAGTATAACTTAAAAATTTGAATTGAAAAATGTAAAGAAAAAGAGGCGCTGTGCGCCTCTTTTTCTTTACCAAATCAAGTTTTAGTCATCATTGGTAATAAAAAAATATTGACGATAATATTTTAATTCAGCAATTGAATCACGAATATCATCCATCGCTAAGTGTGATGCATTTTTCTTCAAACCACTCATAATTTCTGGGCGCCAGCGTTTTGCAAGCTCTTTCACAGAAGAAACATCTAAGTTACGATAATGGAAAAATTGTTCAAGTTCAGGCATTAAACGATGCATGAAACGGCGGTCTTGGCAAATTGAATTACCACACATTGGTGATGATTTTGGGCTGACCCATTTTTTCAAAAATTCTATCGTTTGTTGTTCAGCATCTTCAGCTTTCAATTTACTACGACGTACACGTTCAATCAGACCTGACTGACCATGTTGACGTGTGTTCCACTCATCCATGGCATTTAAAATAATGTCAGATTGATGCACTGCAAGCACAGGACCTTCCGCAAGGATGTTTAGATTATCATCCGTTACAATAGTCGCAATTTCAATAATTCGATCATTGTCAGTATCTAGACCTGTCATCTCAAGGTCAATCCAAATCAAGCGGGTATCTGGAGTGCTGCTCATATTGTGCAATCTTATTCAACGATAAAGCGTAATAGTAGCAAATTTATTGTATCTTCGCTGTAATTCATTCGCCCATCATGCTATTTTGCCCTTTGATTTTCACGCTTTAATCAGGGTATGAATGGCTTTAATTCGTAAGCGTCGTTTGACAGAACAGCAGCAACGACGCATTCAAAAACAGCAGAAAAACCGCCAAGAAGATGTCGATACATCCAACGATTTGGAAGGTCTGGTGGTACAACATTATGGACGACAACTTGAGGTTCAAGCCTTGTCTGTGCCCGATGAACACCCACTTAAACCTGTTGTTGCTGAGGGTGAACCTGAACCATTTTGGAAACCGATTGAGCTAGGTAGCGTTTGGCGTTGTCACACCCGTACCAATCTTGAGTTATTAGTAACAGGTGACCGTGTCACATGGCAAGCAGACCCAAACACGGGACTCGGTATTATTACGGCCATTCACCCACGGACATCTTTGCTGACTCGTCCCGACCGTTACCATAAAGTCAAACCAGTGGCAGCAAATATCAGTCTAATTGTGGTTGTATTTGCTGTACTACCTGACCCTGCACCCACGCTGATTGACCGCTATTTAGTGGCATGTGCCGATGCAGATATTCCTGTATTGTTAGTCCTCAATAAAACCGACTTACTCAAAGATCAAGATCCTCTCCTCCAATTGGTACAGGAATATCGAGATTTGGGTTATGAAGTCATGCTGACACAGTCTGATGGTGATTTAAGTCAACTTCAACAGCGTATTGATGGTGAAACTGTTGCTTTTGTTGGACAGTCAGGTGTAGGTAAAAGCTCACTGATTAATACCATCATCCCTAATGCCGATCAGAAAACCAATATTATTTCTGAAAACTCAGCACTTGGACAACACACCACAACATCGACACGACTCATTCGTTTTGGTGAAAATGGTGCGCTTATTGACTCACCAGGAATCCGTGAGTTTGGTTTGTGGCATTTAGATACCGATAAAATTAACAATGGTTTTCGTGAAATCACCAACTTGCTTGGGCATTGCCAATATCGTAATTGTACGCATACACATGAAAAACAATGTGCGATCAAACAAGCCGTTGCAAATCATGAAATTTTACCAAGACGTTTAGACAGTTATCTGAAACTGATTGATGAAATTGCAGAAGCGCAACAAAAAAAATAATTTTCTTATGTGGTGACCTTGAAGCAAAGTTTTTGATCACCATATATATACGCTATACTCAACGCAGTTTTGAATTGTAATTTAGGTGAATTGTGGAACGTTGGTTCGAATTTATGGGGAATCACCCCTTTCTGTTTGGTATTTTAGCTGTATTGATTGTTTTGTTTTTCGTTTTTGAAGGACAACGTAATGGTCGTAAAATTTCCGCACAATCTCTGGGTATTTTAGTTAAAGCTAAAAATGCCATGCTGATTGATTTACGTGATGCTAAAGATTTCCGTGAAGGTCATATTAGTGGCAGCCGTAATATTCCCTACAGCCAAATTGCAAGTCATATTGAAGAGTTAAAGTCAGCTGAACGCCCACTTGTATTTATTTGCAATATGGGACAAGTTGCAGGCACAGCTTTGCAACAAGTTGGTCATGCTGACAGTTACCGTCTTGATGGTGGTATTAGTAATTGGAAAGCTCAAGGTTTACCTTTAGTAAAAGCCAAAAAAGCATAATTAAGGAGTCAAAACATGACCGCTGAAGTAAAAGTGTATTCTACAACTTTCTGCCCATACTGTGTTCGTGCAAAACAGCTCCTTGAGCGTAAAGGTGTTGCTTATACCGAAATCAATTTGGATAAGGAAGAGCCTGAAGTACGTCTTGAATTGACGAAAAAAACCAATCATCGTACTGTGCCACAAATTTTTATTAATGATCAGTTCATTGGTGGGTTTGACCAACTTTATGCTTTAGAAAAAGAAGGCAAACTCAACGATCTATTGGCTTAAGCCACAAAAATCACTTTGTAAAATATTAAGGATTAAATAATGAGTGAAGAGCAACAACCACAATTAGCTTTAGAACGTATTTATGCAAAAGACTTATCTTTTGAAGTTCCAGGCGCAAATGTTTTTACCAAAGAATGGCAACCAGAGTTAAGCATCAACTTATCTTCAGCTGCTGAAAAAGTTGATCCAACACACTTTGAAGTTTCTTTGAAAGTTGTGGTTCAAGCAAACAATGGCGGTGAGACTGCATTTATTGTTGATGCAACTCAAGCCGGCATTTTCTTGGTTGATGGTGTAGAAGAAGAGCGTCTTCCTTACATCCTTGGTGCTTACTGCCCGAACATTTTATTCCCATTCCTTCGTGAAGCGGTAAATGATCTTGTGACTAAAGGTAGCTTCCCTCAATTGCTTTTGACACCAATCAATTTTGATGCTGAGTTCGAAGCAAATATGGAACGTGCTCAAGGCGCTGCTGCTGAAGGTCAAGCTTAATTTTAAGCTCTAGATTCAGTTCACAGTGACCTAGCCGAAAATGAAAAGACCGCACTTGTTGCGGTCTTTTTGAATGTAAATCATCAAATAAAAAATAACTAAATCTGTTAATGAAACATGAATATGTAAACTTCATTTAGAGTTCACAACCCACATCGTACATTCATCCTATATTCTATTTAACTACACAAAATATGAATGATCATGCCTTTTACACCACTGCACTTGGGAACTAGAACTTGCATAAAACTGTTGTAAAACATCATTTCAGCTTAATGATTTTTGCTAGTACACAAGTGCTCATGGATATAGCGCCTTTATTGGGGATAGTCTATGGTTGGCAATATTTACATCTATATACACATCATTTAGTCGGCGCCTTGCTTATTGGAAGTATTTCTCCCCTTATCATTAAGCCAATTTCCAAATGGTTTCTAAGGCTTTTTAAATACCAACTGCAAAATTTCATGCGAATTGCATATTTTAGTGCACTCATTGGAAGTTTCAGTCACATTTTATTCGATGCATTTGTGCATATAGATATGTATCCATTTTTCCAATTGAGCCCACTCAATACGCTTTCTCACTCCATCGAATACCCACAATTATTTTGGAGCTCTATTTTTATGCTCATAATTGATTGTGCGATTGCTTGTTTACAGTTAATAGCTTTTACTAATTATAAAAAATAATGCTGAAAAGAAAAATTCACAGTTTAAATGCCTAAACTATGAATTATATACTTCCGATCAATAGTGATTTATATATTAATGATTGTGATAAATATGATGTCCTTGATCACGAATTGCAGCAATCTTTTTTCCTTCAACCTTAGCTTGTTCCAACTGCCCTGCTGTCACAAAGCCTTTCGTTTTATCAATCTGTGTGACAATTTGGTCATATAGCGCATCTGAAGTCACTGCTTTTTTATCTTGTGTTTTTAGTTTCACTTTCTTTGAGTCGACTGCTGCTACTCGCATATTATCTAATGCTTTTGAGGCATCTACTGAATTTTCAGCCTTGTTAAATGCTTTATAGTTTTTCGCCAAGGTTTCCATATTATGTTCAAGACTTGCTGCAAAGCTAAAGCTACTTAAAAATAATGAACTTGATAATATTGCTGTGATGAATGTCTTTTTAATCATTTTAGATTCTTCCTGATCAGTACCAATTTTCTCTTATAAAGAATTCGGCGGACTATATCCTAAGTGGGTTTATATTCTTTTTCACATTCAATTTTAGGCTATAAACATAATGTATAGCACATTAAAAACGCAACGAAATCGTTGCATTTTTAATCAAACATTATCCGATCATAAACTTTGCCTTAAACAGGGTCAATTTCATGATGTAAGGCATCATGAATGGCTTCAACCAATTGCTGTGCAATCTCTTGTTTAGAGGCTTTTTCTAGATCACGTTTTTCCATCTGATATTGTTCAGCAAAAAAGACCGTCATTGCATTTTCATCTGAAGCAAAACCAATGTCTTTACGTGAAACATCATTACACGCAATCATATCAAGTTTTTTTGCCACCAATTTCCCTGCAGCATATTCTTCAACATTGCGTGTTTCTGCGGCAAAACCGACCATAAATGGACGTTTTTCTTGTTGTGCAATCGTTGCGACAATATCAGGATTTTTAATGAGAGAAACCGCTAACTCATCACCCGCTTTCTTAATTTTATGCTCTGCAACTTCAGCCACACGATAATCAGCAACTGCTGCCGTTGCAATAAAGATATCACAACCATCTTCTAGCTGATGCAGACTTTCATCAAGCATTTTAATCGCTGAAGATACATTGACACGGCGTACGCCATTCGGTGTATCTAAACTGACAGGCCCTGCTAGCAACGTAACTTTTGCACCTGCAGCATAACATGCTGCAGCAATCGCAAAGCCCATTTTCCCTGTACTATGATTGGAAATATAACGTACGGGATCAATCGCTTCTCGGGTCGGTCCTGCCGTGATGGTCACTTTTTTACCTGCAAGTAAACCAAATTTTTCAGCAATGGCACGCTGTGCTTGGTGAAAATAATCTTTCACTTGATCTGCCAATTGTTCAGGTTCAGGCATACGCCCCAATCCAACATCACCGCAGGCTTGTGAACCTGCTTCTGGCATAATGACATGTACACCATCTTCAATCAGCGTATTCAAATTGCGCTGTGTTGGTTTTGCCGCCCACATTTGTTGATTCATTGCAGGAGCAACCCAAACCGGTGCTTTGGTGGCTAAATATAACGTACTGAGTAAATCATCCGCCAAGCCTGCTGCAAATTTTGCAATCGTGTCGCAACTCGCAGGTGCAACCAAAACCAAATCTGCCCAACGAGCAAGCTCAATATGCCCCATGCCTGCTTCAGCCTCAGGATCGAGTAGCGTCGTATGTACAGGATTACCTGACAAAGCTTGGAAAGTTAAGGGCGTGATGAAGGCTTGTGCACCTTGTGTCATGACCACACGTACATTAAAGCCGTAATCTTTTAATCGTCGTACAAGAATTGCGCTTTTATACGCTGCAATACCGCCTGTAACAGCTAAAATAATATTTTTATTTGCAAATACACTGAGATCGAAACTCACGATCAGGCTACCTTTCTGTTGCAGTGGCGCTCACAATATCATTAAATATAGCTTAGCCCAAGACATTCACTTGGGAAAATTAAAAAGTAAAATAAATTAAAACAGTGAATAATAATGAATAATTCAATGAGCAATATAGAACACCAATCTATTAAACAGTGGCCTGAACAGGAACGCCCACGTGAGCGTTTATTGGCACAAGGTGCAAATAGCCTTTCAGATGCCGAACTTCTTGCTATATTTCTACGTTCGGGTTCAAAACAACATTCTGCAGTGGAATTATCACGTATTTTGATTCAACACTTTGGTTCGCTCAATGCCGTCTTTGATGCTTCACTTGAAGATATCAGCCAATTTCATGGTATTGCTGCCACAAAATATTCGCAATTGATGGCAGTCAAAGAATTAGGTCGACGTTATTTACAACATCATTTAAATCAACCAACTGATTTAAGCCGTTCAGACCTGATTACCGATTATTTACGGTATGAGCTTTTAGGTGAACAACAAGAGGTTTTTGCTGTTTTATGCTTAGACAGCCAATTGCGTAAACTACACTTTAAGAAGCTATTTTTTGGTTCAGTAAATTATTGCAATATTTCTATCAATCAAATTTTGCGTTATGCCATTTCGCAACATGCTACGCATATCGTGATCGCACATAATCATCCGCAAGGTTTAGCTGTCCCCTCAAAGGAAGATTTAGATCTGACACAACATATTCTTAAGGCTTGTCATCTGACTGAAATTAATTTACTTGATCATCTGATTATCAGCCGTGAACATAGTTTTTCTTTTGCCGAACATAACTTAATCGCGACATAAGTATTTCTAAGTAAATGATATTGACAAGTCGTAATGAAGCGGTGAAGATCAGCTAAAATTCAAAGATTCAAGACCCATGATTGTTCGTGATCAAAACGACACCTTAAAACTATTATTCTCATGGCGTGGAACGATTCTTCCAAAAGTTCTACCGCCACTTGGTGTCGTCATGCTGATTTCTGCAATTGTCGGCGGAATTGAGTACATTAATTTATACCGTTTTCCAGAGATCCCACTAGCAGGATTTACTCTGATTGGTGTTGTACTGTCAATTTTTCTCGGTTTTAAAAATACAGCATGCTATGACCGTTGGTGGGAGGCTCGTAAACTTTGGGGTTTACTCATTGCCAATGCACGCCATTTTGACCGTGATTGTCGTATTTTACCGCAAGGTCGTCGTGAGCGGGTAATCCAACATGTTATTGTTTTTGCCAATGTTTTACGCGATCGCTTACGCCATCAAACGGTGAGCTCAGATGTCTTGCTTGAAACCAGTGGCATGAGTCGTCAAGCTTTAGTGCAGTTATATCAACAAAATAATGCACCACAATACACACTCAGTCTGATTCATTGGGAGTTAATGCAAGCACTCAAAGAAGGTGAAATTTCCGATATTATTTATACTCAAATGAATAATCATGTTTCTGAATTAAGTTTAGTACAAACAGGTTGTGACCGTATTGCAACCACACCTTTACCTTTTGCTTATTCTGTTTTGCTCAACAGAACAGTGTATTTTTTCTGCTTTATGTTGCCATTTAGCTTAGGATCATTACTTGGGCTGGCAACGCCCTTATTGGTTGGAATTTTGGCATATACATTTTTAGGTCTAGATGCACTCAGTTCAGAAATTGAAGAGCCTTTTGGTACTCAAAGTAATGACTTACCACTTGATGCAATGGTTCGTACTATTGAAATTGAGTTGCTCGGTACTTTAGGTAAACCAACACCGCCACCTATTCAAGCGCAAGACCATAATCTTTTATAAATAATGTTATGCAGTAATAGAGAGCTTATGTTTTGCTACTTGATGAATTTAGATAAGAGATAAGGGCATCCGAATTTGTTTAAGACATGAGTTGAGCCGTGAAACTTCGCCAGATGGTTTCCTTGCTTAGTTTCACGGCTCATTTTGCCGAATCAGAAAGACCGTTTCGTAAAATGACCTTCTGCGAAAGGCTAATTCCTAAATTTAAATTGTTGATGTAAGACTCTGCCAAGTAAATTTACAAGAATAAATATTTATAGAAATATATTTTGCGATATGCGTAATATTGGTTACTTAACTAAAACTCTCCCAAATCCCCACTTGACCTTCTTTGACTTTGGGAATATTTCCCAATTTAATCCATGGCATATTGTCACCATGAAAATCACTACCAACTGAAACTTTTAAATTAAACTGTTCAATCATTCGATCGACCATTTGACGAGTTGAAGCAGCTTCTATATAAGGTGGAAGTTCAACTGCATCTCCGCCAAATTGAGCAAAAATTTCAATCAAATAACGAATATTGGTTGCAGATAAATCATAACGCGTTGGATGTGCCAAAACAGCAAAACCCTGACTTTCATGTATGATTTTGATGGTTTCTTCTAACCCTAAACCATCAAACTTTACATAGGCTTTTTTGCCTTCTTTAATATATTTATCAAAAGCCTGTTGTGGGCGTGCCACAACCCCCTTATCTACCAAGGTTTTTGCAATGTGTGTTCGAGTAATCCGATCTGCTTCACCATCTACTTTAGCAATCACATCTGCATAAATATCGAAACCAATTAAAGGAGTCAATAAATCACAAATCTGCTTTGCACGTTCAGCACGAATTTTTTTCTGTTCTTCTAAAAGTGCTTGTAATGGCTCAGGATTTTTAATGTTTAAGGCAACAATATGCACACCATAACTTTTTTGGGTCGCAGGTCGTGACCACTGGCTTGAAATCTCAACCCCTGAAATGATCTGAATTGGTTGATTTTTTGCAACCTGTTCAGCGATTTTTAAGCCATCCATGGTATCGTGATCAGTCAAAGCAAGGGTATGAATACCTTTTTCGATTGCAGTCTGAACGAGTAACTCAGGAGTCAAAGTTCCATCAGAAATATTACTATGTGTATGTAAATCTACGCCTTGCATCTTCTATACTACATTATTCACCTGGACAGTTTGATATTTTAACATGAAAGCATTTTTAGATTATTTACCAATAATCATATTCTTTACCGTCTATAAGTTAATAGAGCCCGAACAAAGCCATGCCATCTTGGCGCAAGTCGGCATTACAGGTGTTGTCGACAATCAGAATATTTTGGTAGCAACCCTCGCATTAATGGTCACTACATTAATTGTTTACCTTTATTTATTTGTGTCACAAAAATTTAAACTTGAAAAACCTCAATTACTGATTTTAGTCAGTACCTTTATTTTTGGTGGATTGACCCTCGCTTTACGTGATGGTGATTTCATGATTTATAAAGCAATTTTTCTCAATTTAGCCTTTTCACTTGCCTTTATGATCAGCCCGATGATTGGTAAGGAAAAGAAACCACTTGTGCAACGCATGATGGGAACTGTGCTTAATCTTTCCGCAACAGGATGGAAGAAACTCAATTGGGCATGGGTTGGATTATTCAGCTTCATGGCATTCCTACATTGCTTTTTCGGATTTATTTATCCTGACCCATCAAAAGACCATGCTATATGGGTAAATTTCACAACATTTGGTGACATGGGGGTGATGTTTTCCTTTATCATTATCCAGTTTGTTTTACTCAGAAAACACTTCAAAGTTTCTGAAGAATAATCCGTTGACAATAAGATTCAGGGAAAAAAGATGCCTTTATTTGTAATTACCTGTACCGATCAAGAAGGTACTGTTGAAAAACGCCTTGCAGTTCGTCCACAACATCTTGCTCGTCTAGAAAAACTTGATGCTGAAGGTCGTGTGATTGTTGCAGGTGCAATGCCAAAAGACCGTGAAAACCCACAAGCAGGTTTTTATGGCAGTACGATGATTCTTGATTTTGACAGTCGTGAAGCACTCGATGTTTGGTTACAGGATGAACCTTTTGTTAAAGAAGGCATTTATAGCCATGTTGATGTTAAGCCATTCAACAAAGCGCTTCCTAAAGGATAAAAAGTAATGCAGTTCGTAGTCAAAAGTATTATCGGCTTTGCGCTGATCAGTTCATTTGCTTGGGCAGAACCCGTTGCGCAAAATACAGCACCCGCTCCACAAGCGACGACTGCAACTGCTCCACCTGCCACAGTCACACAGCAAGTTTATAAACCTGAAATTTTACCGGCGGTTGCAGGAGCAAAAAGTTCAACGCAACAACAGGCTCAAACACAAGAAAATAAACCCCTAACTGCTGAACAGATTATTCGGGAAAAAGCATCCATCGAGGCCAAAGCCAAAGCTTTAGTTAAAGATCAAGCAACACGCTTACAACAACTCGAAAAAGCCAACCTCGAAGCTTTATCTCAGAATCAAGAATTACAACTGAAAAATGATAATTTAGGCGTACAAGTTCAAGTACTGCAAAGTGAACAAAGTGCGCAAATGTTTTTGTACGGCGCAGCAACCATTGTTGTTGGTGTTGTACTCGGTTTCCTCATTGCAAGTTATGTTTATACCAAACGTCGTCGTCAGTGGTAAATCCACGGCGACACATCTTCTAAAAGGTTAATCTGCGTTGTCACATTCCATTCAAACTGCCGAACTCGATTGGCAAACCATCGATGGAATTGATATTCCTTATTCTCGTCAGTTTGCCGATATTTATTTTTCTAAAGACAATGGTTTACTTGAAAGTCGCCATGTATTTCTCAATGGCAATGATCTTGCTGAACGTTTAACACAACTTCAGTCTTTCGATTATTTCTGTGTTGGAGAAATAGGGTTCGGCACAGGCTTAAATATTTTGGCTTTATGGCAAATGTGGCAACAGCTCAAACCTAACAATAATAGTCATCTACATGTAATTTCTGTAGAAAAATTTCCACTGAATAAAGATGATTTGATTCGTGCATTAAATGTATGGTCTGAACTCAAACCATTCGCAGATCAACTTATTGCACAATACCCCTTACCACTTGCAGGCTGCCATCGCCTAAATTTCCCTGAACATCGCTTTTCAATTGATCTATGGTTGGGCGATGCACATGATGTTTTTCCACAAATGATTAAGACGACAACGGTCAATGCTTGGTTTCTCGATGGTTTTGCCCCCTCCTGCAACCCTGATCTTTGGGAAGAAAATATACTCAAGCAGATTGTTCGTTTGTCGGGCTATGGTACGACATTTTCATCCTTTAGCGTTGCAGGTGTCGTCAAACGTGGTTTGCGTGATCATGGTATTACCGTTAGTCGTCCTCGTGGTTTTAAACACAAACGTGAAATGCTCAAAGCCATTTGGCAAAAACCAGAAAACTTAAATACTGATTTCATTCAAGATCACCAAATATCAGTTCAACCGAAACAACGCCATATTGCGATTATAGGCGCAGGCATTGCAGGTTTAAGTTGTGCATGGGTGTTTGCACAACGTGGACATCAGGTACGCATTTACGAGCAAACTGCAGCATTAGCAGGTGCATCTGGTAATCCAATGGCGATACTGAATCCAAAACTTGGCAATATTAAAAATATTGATGAGCATCTCATGACCGTGAGTTGGCAATATGCCTTATGCCACTATTCACCCTTCAAAGCATTTCGCCCATTGTCTATTCATCAAATTTCACTCAAAAATCATGAAGATGCTGTGGCAATCGCAAATGACTATCCCGATGATGTATTACACGTTGAACCGTCTGATTTAAAAACTGACTATGCAAATGTCACATTCCATCAAGCAGGTGCAATTTCTCCGTATCTGCTACGAGATGAGATTCTGAGCCATCCAAATATCACACTAATTCAAGCTGAAATTATTGGCATACAGAAACAAGATAATACTCAACTCAAATTAAAAGCAAAAAATATTGATAACATCAGCACTGTAGATTATCCGCTTGCCGATCACGTAATTGTCTGTACAGCCCATCAAAGTGGAATCTTCTTTGAACATTATCCTGCGTTAAAACCAATTCGTGGTCAGGTCAGTTGGTTCAATAATACAAAGCAATCATTAAAGATGCATACCACATATAGCTATGGTGGTTATTGCATGCAAATGAATGATCAACAAATGATTTTAGGTGCATCCTTTTTACCTGGTCGTGATGATACGGATGTACTTGAAAATGACCACCTACACAACTATGAGCTTCTGCATACTGTCTTTCCTGACTATGCACAAACACTGACACCAATCTCTGAATGGCAAGGGCGTGCAAGCATACGAGCACAAACACCTGATTATTTCCCCTTATTAGGAAAACTCAACAGCGATAATGAAATCTATACTTTGGCTGGCTTAGGATCAAAAGGTTTTCTCTACTCACCCTTATGCAGTGAGGTTTTGGCAACAATGATTTTAAATGAAGCTTGCCCTATACCTGAAAAATTATGGAAATATTTAACACCGTTTCGTTTTAAAAAAATGCGTCAGGCAATTAGACGATAAATATTTTTTATTTTGACCATAAAAAAGCGCCTTTCGGCGCTTTTTTTCATACTTATGATTCGAGGGGTAATCCTGCATCACGTGCTGCACGTGTGCCACCCATCAAAATCACGTAATCACGTGAAGCGTCTATCGTTTCTAATTTTTCAGCTGCACGGGGCGCTTTACTGCCGCCGCCACACAGAATGTAAATGGACTGATCCGCCTCCACCTGAGTCAAGCTATCTGAACTCAAGCTATCAATAGGCTGATGAACAGCACCTTTGATATGACCTTCAGCATAGGCTTTTGCGTCACGAACATCCCAAATAATCGCATTTTCTGGGAACTCAAATGTTGTAATTTCTTGCTTGCGGATCATTGTGCACTCCTTTGATGTAAACAACACTTGGCAAATGAAGAAAACATCCCTAGCATCTCAGATATTCTTTCACTTTGCAAAGGTCAAAATCATGCCTTCTATGGATATTGTTTCAGAATTGGAAATTTTTGAAGTTAATCACGCGGTTCAAAACACTCAAAAGGAGATTGCAACCCGTTTTGACTTCCGTGGTCAGGATGTTTCTATTGATATCAATGAGAAAAACAAAGAAATTAAAATTACCACTGAAAGTGAATTTCAGTGTGAGCAGGTGTATACCATGCTAGAAAATAATTTCTTTAAACGTAAAATTGATATTCAAGCGCTTGATCCACAAAAAATGACCGCTTCAGGTAAAAATGTGATTCAAGTCATCAAACTTAAAGATGGTCTTGACTCTGATACCGCAAAAAAAATTAATAAAGCCATTAAAGAAAGCGGCATCAAAGTGCAATCTTCTATTCAAGGGGATAAACTTCGTGTAACTGATAAAAAACGCGATACCTTACAACAAGTAATGGCTTTCTTAAGAGAACAACAATTTGGTGTGCCATTACAGTTCAATAACTTTAAGGACTAAGATCTTAATGATCGCATAGGTACAAATATGACTCAGACCAATCGTTTAGCCAAACTTGTTAAGGCAACTTCAAAATTTCCAAAAGGTGTACGTAGTACACTGTGGAGTAAAGCGTTTGGTCGAGTCGTACCTATGGTCGGTTCAGCCAATATTAAATATATAGAAGTCACTTCTTCTAAAGTTGTTGTAGAAATTAAGAATCATCGTGCTATGCAAAACCATATTGGTCAATTGCATGCCGTTGCAATGGCTTTAATTGCAGAAACCGCTACAGGTTTTGTTGCTGCAATGAATGTCCCTGATACCTCAATTGTCCTGATCAAAAGCCTACACATGGACTATAAACGCCCATCTAAAGGTGATATGCAAGCCGTTGCGACACTTACAGCAGAACAGATCAAAGATATGCAAACCTCAGAAAAAGGTGAAACGATTGTTGCTGTAACCATTACTGATGAATCAGGTCAAGAACCAGTTAAAGGTGAAATGGTTTGGGCTTGGGTGTCAAAAGACCGTTTAAAAAATAAACAACCATCTTAAAAATGAATAAATGTAAATAAAACTTACTTTTAAGTAAGTTTAAAAATTACCAAATTACTTAAAATCAGTGACGTTTCTTCACTATAGAAATATACTTGATTCACTCAAAATGATGCTAAATTTACATCATTTTGAGCATATTCATGTCAATCCAATATTCTAAAAAATGGCTTACACTTGGTCTTATTTTAAGTCCTTTTTTAATGCTGACGGCTTGTAGCCAAACCCCTAATCAATCAGCAACAGCGGTCACAACGACAACATTAAATGCAATCTCCGCAACACAATTGGCTGAGCAGAACAAGAAAATAGTCACAGATTTTTATGAAGGCGTCTTTCTCAAACATCAAGTGAAAGACTATGCTGATCGATATATTGGTATGCAATATATTCAACACAATCCGCATGTACCCGATGGTAAAGCACCTTTTGTAGAATATTTTACAGGCTATTTTAAGGAAAATCCTAACGCGAAAAGTGTCATTAAACGTGCAGTAGCCGAAGGTGATTTGGTCTTTTTACATGTACATTCGACACAAAATGCACAAGATCCTGGTGTTGCTGTTGTTGATATTTTTAGAATTGAAAATGGCAAAATTGTCGAACATTGGGATGTTCAACAAGAGGTTCCAGTAGAAGCTGCAAATAAAAATACAATGTTTTAATTAAGCGAGTTAAACATAATAAATCCCAAGAAATGTTGGGATTTATTATGTTTAATCATCAGCTTTTAAACATTTTGTGATGCTAAAAAACTTTGTTTAGATGCTTCAGGAATTTGACGCTTATTACCTGCAACATCTACAGCAACAAAGGTAAATACTCCTGCTGTAACACGTTTTGCAGGGCGAGAATCATCATGGCTATCCCAAACTTCAATTTGCATTTGAATTGAAGTATTGCCCACTTTTAAAATTTTTGTATAACAACTAATCACATCACCGACTTTTACAGGAACAAGAAAAGTCATTTCATTGATTGAAATTGTTGCACAACGTCCTTTACTAAAACGCTCTGCGTGAATTGCACTTGCCAAATCCATTTGTGAAACAATCCATCCCCCAAATACATCACCACTCCAGTTGGTATCTGCTGGCATAGCAATTGTCTGTAAAGACAATGTACCTTCGGGTTTTTCATAAGAATCTGACACAATAACTCCAAGCCGGTCTTAATGAGAGGCATTCAATTGTTGATCTAACCATTCTTGTAATTGGTTAGCACGTAACGCACCACTTATTCTAGCAACTTCAGTCGTTTTATTCATTAAAACCAATGTTGGAATACTACGAATATTAAAAGCACCACTCAAACGTGGATTAGCCTCTGTATCAATTTTAGCAAAAACCACATTCGGATTATGCTTAGCAACTTCAGCAAAATGCGGTCCCATCATTTTACATGGACCACACCACTCTGCCCATAAATCAATAATGACAGGTAAATCACTGTTACTAATGAAATGACTAAAATTTTGCTCATTTAGCTCAATCGGTGCTAATGGGATCAGGGCTTGATGACATTGTCCACAGGTTGGACTTGATGCAATTTTATCTTCAGGGATACGATTTTTGGCACCACAAGAAGGACATACAATAATCATCTGCTTACTCCAGTTTGCTGATCTAAAAATTCTAATTGGGTCAAAATTGATTTTTCCAACCATTGCCCATGATAAATATCAAAGTGATTCATCTTCCATTCATGATACTCCACAAAAGGTGCCATATTTGTTGCAGCTTCACGACTTGCTTCGATGGGGATAAAACTATCTTGCTGCGCAGCAATCATTAGTATCGGAATATTGATCTGCCTAACTGACTGAATCGGTCGATAGCGTAGTAATTTAAACAAAACTCGAGCAGGGACTTCACCACTCCAAAAATAATCAGGATGTACAATCGACATAAAGCCATTGAAACTTTGCTTAGTTGGAATACAACATAAATCATAGGGATGTACGACAGGTAAACTCACAGGCTTCAGTCCGATTTTACTCCCCATATAGTCTTGACTCGAAAGCTTTAAGGCTTTAGCAAGATGTTGAAGTGGATAAACCTTGGCACTTGCAGCACCATCGACATATGGGACTTGAGCAATTACAGCACAGACGCTTTTTGTTTCCTCGGCAAGATTCAGTACGTAGCCACCACTGAGTGACGTTCCCCATAAAATCACTTGTTTATGATGAAGTTGTTTTTTAGTTGTTACTGCTGTGATCACCGCACGCCAGTCATCAAGCTGTCGGCCAAGAGAAATCAACTCCCTTGGTTGTCCAGTACTGCCTCCCCAATAACGATAATCAAAAAGGACAACAGCATAACCAGCTTGTGCAAAACGCTTTGCAAAATGAATTAATTTAAACTGCCTGAGTGCGGCAAATCCATGCGCCATGAGAATAACAGCATGACTTTTCATCTGTTTCGGTTGGTAAACATCTGCAGCAATCACATCATTTCCGCTGTCGATATAAAGTGGCTCTACCGTATAATCATACATACGCACTCCATGCATTATTTTTTGTCTATTTTCAGTTGTGATTGCCTAGCCTGTTCTATGTAATTCAAGGCATAGTGTTATGATATAGACATAATTGTTTTATGCATACTTTGGAGTGATGAAATGAGCGAACAAGTCGGTTTTGCAGGTCAAATTGGTCCTGAACATATTTCTCAAGTGGTTGAAAAAGGCTTTAAATCGGTTATTAATAACCGTCCTGACATGGAAGGTGGACCTGAACAACCAACGAGTGCAGAACTTGAAACAACCGCTCGTGCAGCAGGTTTAGATTATGTGTATCAACCTGTTATTGCTGGTCAGATCAGTGAAGTTGATGTACGCACATTTGCCAATCATTTCAATGAGCTTCCAAAACCTATTTTAATGTTTTGCCGTTCAGGAAATCGCTCAAATAACTTATACCAACTAGCGAAACAAATGGATCTATTAGATGACTAAGCATCTGATTCAATGCTTACTTTGTCTTAGTCTATTTAACACTGTACCTATATTTGCAAATGTCGTTGAAAGTACCGCACTCACAACAAAAGTGAGTGTATCGGGACAAATGACGGATGAAAAATTTAATCGTTTACTGTCACAAGGGTTTAAGTCTGTGATTGTCAACCGCCCTGATGATGAGGCGGGTAATTTGGTTACAGCCCATCAATTGCGTAATATTGCTGAACAATCACATATTAGTTTAATTTATCAACCTGTGATTTCAGGACGAGTTCAGCAACAAGATGTGGTTGAATTTGCAAAATATTACAATAGCTTACCGAAACCTATTTTAATGATTTGTAAAAGTGGTTCAAGATCAACAACATTATTCAATCAAGCAAAAAATGCAGGTCTACTCCATGAATAAGTTAATTTTAGTGATGTTTAGTATTGTTCTTTTGAGTGCGTGTAGCAGTATGAATGTACGTCCAACCGTAGGTGTTAGTATGGGTACGGCACTTTAAGCCTTGAGTATTACCAAAAAAAACAGCGCCGAAGCGCTGTTTTTTAATACAACTCAACTTATTTATAATTTAAACACGTTGTAATATCTGTGCCATATGGACTTTCCATATCAGGACGCCATTTACCATCTATATCATCTACATCATCTGCTGCAACTGGTGGCATAAAGGATAATGCTGTCTTGTTATCTTTCGTTGAAACAATTGTGGAAGCAGTCAAATTAACACGTAACCAACTCGAGTAATTTCGATTATACCTAACTTTAAAATCAAACTTCCCTTGAGAATCGGTTACAAAGCTTCCTGTTGTACCCAATATTGAATTATCTGCCGCTAAAATAGAAACAGGATTTGGGAATTCATTACTCGGACATTCAACATAAGTTACTACTGGCTTTGAAATACCATTAACATAAGTCATATAATCGCGAGACCATTGAAGCGAACTTAACCAAGCCCAAGAACCACTGCCATCCTGACCGTAATTATAATCACGTACCCACTTGAACTGCCCTTTTAAGAAACTATTTAGGCCAAGTGAAATACTAATTTTTTGATTTGCAATTGGATTACCAGCTGTATCTACAACAGAGGCTGAAAACTCTTTATAATAATAAGTATTATCACCTGTAACTTTTATAATTTCATGGTTTTGAGCGACTGTAATAAATGCCGACTGTGTTGAAACTGTTAATAATAAGTTTTCAGAATATACAGGGGCTGGTGCTGAAGAATTGCTTGCGATTGCTTGAATTTCAACGCCATCACCAAGAGTTTGTGCAGAACCAGCAGTATAAATTACGGTTGCACGGCCCGCTGAATCTGTCATTGCAGATGGTTGAGAAATTCTACCATTAGAAGAAGTATCTTTTAAAACAGTAAAATTTACTTTGGTGTTTGGAATAGGAGTGCCATTTGCATCTTTTACAAGCGCAATTACCTTAGTACTTGCACCTGGTGCTAAAACACTTGCCTCAGACTGAATAGATACTGTTTTTGGTGCACCAGCACTAATTTGTTGTGAAATATAAACAATATCATTACCAAATTGAGCTGAAACTGTTGCTACAGCAGCAATTGAACCTTTTAAAGTCGTTGTAGCATCACCAACCCATTTACCACTTTCTTGACGAATATTAGTAATCGTAGAAGATGGAGTAATAGTACCATTGGTTGTTTCAAAACTTACCGTTTTACCTATAAGCTCTGCCTGAGTTGCTGCTGTAACTTTAACTATAATATTTTTACTAATCCCCACACCAACTGGACTAGAGTCAGATACAGTTTGAATAACATTATTCGCAATGTTCGCAGCTAAAGTAACACCTCCTGCACTCAACAAATTAGAAACTGACAAATTTTTACCATCAACAGTAATCTTACCTAGTAACTCAAGTTTCTGATTCGGAGAGTTTCGTACTTTATCATAAGGAACTTTAAAAGTTGCACTACCATCTTGACCAGTTGTAACAGCAGAATATACTTCTGCGCCTGTCGCATCAACTAATGATGCTTTTGCTCCAACAAGAGCTTTACCTGCTGCATCTACAGCCTTAACAGTTACTGCTGCATTTTGTCCTTCTTCAAGAAGATTTACATCAGAAGAAATATCAACTACCGTACCATTCACAGGAATAACTATTTCTTGCTTAACCGTACCAGATGTAACAATTACAGTTATGGTTCGGTTCATTTTATAATTAAGATTTGCACTCACCAACCCAAGATTAGTTGTAACGATACCATTTTCATCACTGACTAAAGCTGTAGGGGTACTCAAACTCGCACCTGCATTTTGAGCATCAACAATTTCTACTTTTATATTCGACTTCGGTATAATACCGCCACTTTTATCAAGTGTACGAATTGTAAGAACTAAGCTATCCTCAGTACCCGCATTTAAACTACTTTTACTTTGACCAATTGATAAGAGTTCAGCAACCACAGCATCTGTTGAACCTGGATTTTGATTTCCACCTGTATTATTATCTTGACCAAAATAACCATCACTTCCCCCACCACCGCAACTAGCTAAAACGGTGGATACTGCTATAGCAGATAATTTTAACGCTAATTTTTTTTTCATAAAAATTCCCAAACAGCTATGCTCGTTCCCAATAAATTTGTTTTAATGAAGTTTGTAAAATATCTGCTATGTAACCACAGTTCGTATGCTGTGTAAATATTCAACATAAAACTGTTTAAAAAATGTTTCTAAATTATGGATTAAATTATGTATGACATCATTATTGTTGGTGCAGGCACAGCAGGAATAGCGGCCTATAAAGAGGCCATCAAAAAAACAGATAATATTTTAATTATTAATGATGGGGATTGGGATACGACCTGTGCACGAGTCGGATGTATGCCAAGTAAAATCCTTATTTCTGTAGCAAATCGAATGCATGATATTCAGCATGCCGATAATTTATCTTTAATCACAGAAAGTCAAATCGACACATCAGCAGTAATGCAACATGTCCAAAAACTGCGTGATCGTTTTACAAAAGCAACATTAAAAGATGTCAACTCATGGAATCCTAAACATCGCATTTCAGGTAAAGCAACATTTATTGATCCAAATACTATTCAAGTAAATAATAAAAAATATCAAACAAAAAGTTTTATACTCGCTGTAGGAACAACACCTATTTTTGATCAACAAGTAAAAGATGAAATTGGAAATAAACTCATTACATCAGATCAAATCTTTGAGTTACCACAACTCCCTAAATCGATTGCAGTTATTGGCAGTGGCGTGATTGCCCTAGAATTAGCTCAAGCACTTACACGCCTCAATGTTGAAACAACAATATTTGCACGTAGCCGAAAAGTTGGCTCATTAACAAGCCCTCAATTACAAAAACTAGCTCAAGAAGAACTATCAAAAGAGTTAAATATCAAATTTGAAATTCTACCCGATTCAATTAAAAAATCAGGTGATACCATTAATATTCAATATCTCCAAAATGATATAAATGAAAATATTACTGTTGAGTATGTATTAGCTGCGACAGGACGACAAAGTAATTTAAATACATTGAATCTTAAGAATATTGATGAAAAATTTATAGACTTAAAGCAACTCCCTATCAATGCTCAAAATAAACAGCTTGCTAACTACCCTATATTTGTGGTCGGTGATGCCTATACGGCTACACCTATTCAACATGAAGCAGCAAATGAAGGCCGTTTAGCTGTTTATAATTGTCTTAATTATCCAAATATTCAATCACTTAAAACTTTAACACCGCTTGGCATATTATTCAGTCAGCCACAAATGGCAACTGTTGGACAAAGTAATAAGCAACTCTTAAATGACAATATTGATTTTATTACAGGTTTTGTTTCTTATGAAAAACAAGGTAGAGCTATAGTCAGTGCTACAAATCAAGGTGCTGTTGAAATTTACGTAGATAAATTTTCATGCAAACTTCTTGGTGCCGAATTATTTGTAGATGCTGCTGAACATTTAGCTCATTTATTATCATGGATCATTTCAGAAGACCTTACCATTGATGAAATTTTACAAAAACCTTTTTATCATCCGACACTTGAAGAAGGTCTTCGGACAGCCCTTAAACATGCTAGACGCCAATTAAATGCCATTTAATTTCTTTCAATAATAACAAAAGCAGATCCTTTGCTCTTCTTTTTATTTTCCTATTAATTTTTATTAATCACTATTATTTTTTTCTTTTATTAATCATCAATAAAAAACACCCTCTGTCTTATGACAGAGGGTGTTTTAGATTTAAAAGCTGGCGATGACTTACTCTCACATGGG
>NZ_JBJZOR010000039.1:0-19230 GCF_046269225.1 Acinetobacter sp. TY2 | reverse complement strand
TTAAATGGTACAGATGCAGGCAACTACGCGCTTTCAACGAATCTGCAAACCCAAGCCAATATCAGTAAAAAACAAATCACAGGCTCAATTACAGCTCAAGACAAAGTCTACGATGGCACGACCAATGCGATTGTGAATGGTAGTCTGAATGATGTGATTAGTGGTGACAATGTCAATATCACAGCACAAGGTCAATTTAGTGATAAAAATGCAGGCTCAAATAAGAATGTGGATGTATCAGGTGCTTTAAATGGTACAGATGCAGGCAACTACGTGCTTTCAACGAATATGAAAACTCAAGCTGATATAGCCAAAGCGAAAGCACATGTGATTGGAAATAATTTAACAGCTACGTACAGTGGTCAGCAACAACATGTTTCTGGTTTTACTGTCAATGGTTTAGTAGGTGGGGAAACTGCATCTGTATTGACAGGTGTTACTGCTACAGGGGCAAATGGAACAAAAGTCGGGACATATGTCAATGATGTGAGCGGTAGTGATCAAAACTATGATCTAACCTTTAGCGCAGGAATGTTACAAATTACCGAGTCATTGGTAATACCTGAACCTCCAACACCAGAAAAACCGACTGTACCGAACATTCCTGCTACACCTAGCTTTGATTTTCAAGCTTATCAACGGGCAATTCAATTTGCACCTCAAGAACGTCAGTCGAAACAGTCAGATCAAATTGAAATCGAAATTATGGGTGATGGTATCAATATGGACGGTATTCAAACATTAACAGGGAGATTTTAATTATGTTTTATCCAAAGAAAACTTTATTGCTGAGTACGCTTGCCGTCAGTAGTTTTCCTGTAGTTGCAAATACCATTCCAAATATTCCAAATGCGGGTCAGTTGTTACAACAGCAGTCATGGCAACAATATCAGCCACAAGCAGAGGTAAATATTGAAGAACCTCAGCAGATGCAGATCATGCCTGCTGATTCACAACAACAGATTCAGATTAAACAAGTGGTGATACAAGGTAATCAAAGTATTGCCACAGAAGATTTACACGCATTGGTCCAAGATGTAGAAGGTCAGGTATTGACGCTATCTGATTTGCAACAACTGACTAAAAAATTGACGGACTATCATCAGCAACAGGGTTATTCATATAATCGAGCCTATTTACCTGTACAAAGTTTGGCTGATGGTGTCGTTAAGATCCAAATCTTGGAAGCAAGATATGATCGTATTCAGTTTAATAACCAAACTCGAACTGCAAATCACTTAATTGAAGGGATTTTAGCACCGTTACAATCAGGCGATATTATTGACTCAGCAACGTTGCAACAGCAACTTAAACTTCTGAGTCGTTTAAATGGTATTAAAATTCGTAATGTGATTAGTGCAGGACGTTATCCTGGAACAAGTGACTTAACTATTCATATTCAACCTGAAAAAACTTTAAATGGTTATGTTGGTCTTGATAATTATGGTAATGAATATACGCATGAACTGCGATTGAATGCAGGTGTTGCTGCGAATAACCTGCTCGGTTTGGGGGATCGGCTTAGTTTTGACGGAATGACCTCTGGAAATTTAAATTTTGCTCGTTTGGGTTATGAAGCGACGGTCAATGCTGCTGGAACACGTCTAGGTGCGAGTTATTCTGATCTCGATTATGAATTGGGTAAAGAATACAAAGCATTGGATGCAGTAGGGAATGCTCAGCAAGCGAGTATATGGCTTAGTCAGCCTGTATTGCTGAATAATCAAAGTGAAGTTGTACTTGGGGTTCAATATGACTTTAAACGCCTAGAAGATGATATTGAAGTTGCAGACCTTTATCGAGATCGAGATATTCATGTTGGACGTATTCGTCTAGATGCATCGCAGACCGATAATTTTGCTGGGGGTGGTTTAACTCAGTTTGGTGTTGCCGCAGATTTTGGTCATGTTGAATTTAAAAACGCAGCAACGGGAAAAGATGATTTAGCAACGGCTAATACACAGGGTAACTTTGTCGTAGCATCATTTAATGTGTCTAGATTACAAAATCTTGTAGACTCAGATACGCAACTTTATGCTGCGTTGCAAGCTCAGTTTAGCCCAGATAATTTAGATAGTGCGCAGCAGTTTAGTGTTGGTGGTTCTGCCAATGTTGCTGGATATGAAAATAGCGTATTAAGTGGTTCAACAGGCTATTATTTATTGGCTGAACTTCGACAAAGTTTATATGCTTCTTCAAATAACCAAGTCATCGGTAAAGTTTATATCGATACAGGAGAGGTAAAGCGCCAAGCGCATAAATGGAAAGGCTTAACTGGAGATAATCAAGAGCGTATCAATAGTGCAGGCTTGGGATTGAATTGGACAAATTCATCACAATGGGGCGCAGCGCTAACCGTTGGTTTCCCAATTGGGTCAAAACCAAAGAGTTTGGAACAGCCGAATGATGTTGAGTCATGGTTTACCATTACTAAGCATTTCTAAAAAATCATTATTTTATACAGTGGCGAAAATACGATATTATTGTATTTTCGCCATTTTTTATTTTGAATTATTTAGAATGATGTTGTTAAAAATTGAGTGTAATGATTCAAGGTGAAAATAAGTTTTAAAAATTAAGTATAAAAAAGTGACTTAATCAATAGGGTTGAAGCCTACAGAGCAAATCACATTATGTTTAACATATAATTTCAAGCATGTAACTTGTTAATATTTTGAGTTTTGAAAAAAAAGAAGTCATGATTTTTTTAAAATAACGAATGAAACCAAAATTTGTAATTGTAAAAAATAAGCAATTTGTATAAAAAACGAGTTATTGTCTTATAAATAGAACAATATGTCTTATAGCAAACGCTGACCCAATTTTCAAAAAGTTTTAAAATTCACATAATAGATTAATAAGCACTGTGATTTCTTATGAAAGTTTTACATATCGATTCAAGTATTATGGGTGATGCATCAGTTTCACGCCAACTCACTCAACAAATTATTGCACAAGTACAAGCGAAACAAGCTGATGCTCAAGTTGAGTACTTGGATCTTGCAAAACAAGATATCCCACATTTGACGACTGAAATTTTAATGGGTCAAAATGCTGAACAAACTGCATTGGGTGGTCAAATTTTACAGCAATACCTTGATGCAGATGTCATTGTTGTCGGTGCGCCAATGTATAACTTTGGTTTGCCATCGCCATTAAAAGCATGGATTGATCGTATTAGTGTTGCAGGTAAAACATTTAAATATACAGAAAATGGTCCTGTGGGCTTAGCGGGCGAGAAAAAAGTATATATCGCAAGTAGCCGTGGCGGTGTATATGGTGATGACAGCGCACTTGATTTCCAAGAAGGTTTATTAAAAACTGTATTTGGTTTTACTGGTGTAACTGATGTGACTGTGATTCGTGCTGAAGGTGTGAACATGGGGGCAGAAGCGAAAGATGCTGCATTGGCAAATACTACAGCGCAAATTCAAGCAATCTGAATTCAAAATCATCTGTATTTCAATAGGTTGAAAAATATATAAAATAAAAGCAGCTAAAAAGCGGCTTTTATTTTATCTGCATTTTTAAGCCAGTTTTATGCATCACTTTTTATGAAGGTTTTAACCAGCAAGTTCTAATTCATTGATGATTAAGTCAACACCTGTTGCAGCTTTAATCTGTTGAAGCGTGACATCTGATGCCAGTTCAACGAGTTTAATGCCTTCAGCCGTAATATCCATTACACCCAACTCAGTAATAATACGATTAACCACGGCTTGACCTGTTAGTGGTAAGTTGCAATTTTTGACAATTTTAGGACTACCATCTTTTGCGGTGTGTTCCATTAAGACCACAATTTTTTGTACACCTGCAACCAAGTCCATTGCACCACCCATCCCTTTGACTTTCTTGCCCGGAATCATCCAGTTAGCAAGATCTCCTGTTTCAGAGACTTCCATTGCACCTAAAACAGCAATATTGACATGACCACCACGGATCATGGCAAATGATTCTGAGCTTGAGAAAAATGCAGCACCTGAGCGCGTTGTTACAGTTTGTTTTCCAGCATTAATTAGATCAGCATCTACTGTTTCTCGCGTAGGAAACTCACCAATGCCTAGTAAACCATTTTCTGACTGTAACCAAATATTGACGCCTTCAGGAATATAGTTGGCAACTAAAGTTGGTAAACCAATACCTAAGTTAACATAAAAGCCATCTTCAAGTTCGAGCGCAGCGCGTTGCGCCATTTCATTGCGAGTCCAAGCCATGATTTAAGCCTCCGTTGCTTTTAAAGTCAGTTGTTCGATGCGTTTTTCAGGTGTGCTATTGAGTACAATACGATTGACATAAATTCCCGGTAAATGAATATCATCAGGATCAATTTCACCAATTTCGACAATCTGTTCGACTTCTACAATGGTCAATTTTCCTGCCATTGCACAGTCAGGATTGAAGTTGCGCGCTGTTTTACGGAATACTAAATTTCCTGCTTTATCTGCTTTGTAAGCTTTAACCAGGGCAATATCGGCATTAAGCGAATGTTCTAAAATATAATTTTTACCATCAAATTCACGGGTTTCTTTGCCTTCGGCAATGAGCGTACCGACACCTGTTTGGGTGTAAAATGCAGGAATGCCAGCACCACCTGAACGTAATTTTTCAGCAAGTGTGCCTTGTGGTGTGAGTTCTACTTCAAGTTCGCCATTTAAGTATTGGCGTTCAAATTCTTTATTTTCACCAACATAAGAGGCAATCATTTTTTTAATTTGTTTGGTTTCAAGCAATTTACCTAAACCAAAACCATCAATTCCAGCATTATTTGAAATGCATGTTAAGCCTTTTACACCTGTTTCTTGCAACGCATCAATCAGTGCTTCGGGAATACCACACACGCCAAAACCACCAACGGCGATGATTTGATTATCGGCAACGATATCTGCCAATGCAACTTGTGCATTTGCGACAACTTTATTCATCCTGATTACCTTGAGTCCTTGTATGGCTTTATTATTAGCAAGGCTGAATCAGTTTTGGAAATTGAATATTTTAAAGGCGTGATTAAAAAAACTCATTAATTTAAAAATGATGCTTGAGCATGATGTCGATAAACTCTGCTGATGCATTAGAAAGTTCTGTATCTTTTTGATAAATAATACCCACAGGTGGTGGGATTTCACCTTCAACCAATTCAATTAAAACATTCTGCTGTTGATCAATAAAATGTTGAAAACGTCGTGGAATGGCGCTGACCCCCATACCAAAAGCGACAAAGTGAGATAGAGAACTAATTTGATGACATTCTACTTTTAAATCTAAAACCATCTGATTTTTATGACAGTTTTCTTCAATAATATGCCGAATAATGGAAGGGTTTTGTAAGGTGATAAAGGGATGAGCGCAAAGTTGCTGCCAAGTGACGCTTTTTTGCTGTGCAAGTACATGATCTTTCGGGACTAAGGCAAGAAAATCTTCTTGAAAAAGTGGTTGAAAAATCAATTGATGATTGACAGGTGGTTCAAAGCAAATACCAATTTCAAATATACCTTGTTGCACATTTTCAATGATTTTTTCATTGGTCACATCATGAATTGAAAAACTAATATTTGGATGATTTTTAGAAAATTTATGCATCACCGCAGGTAAAACTGCATGTGTAGCGAATGGCATAGATGCAATATTTAGCGTACCTCGATGTAATTTAAAGCGTTGTTTGACATCCTTTTCCATATCTTCCCAATTTGCCAATAATTTTCTGGCATAGGGAATTAAGGACTGTCCCTCAAGAGTTAAATCGACACGGCGTGTATTGCGTTTAAAGAGTTTGCCACCCAATTCTTCTTCTAAACTTTTAATACTCAGACTTAAAGCAGATTGGCTTAGACATAATTCTTCGGCAGCATTGGCGTAATTTAATGTGCGTGCAAGGACTAAAAAGGCTTTTAATTGTTTAAGCGTCATGCTTGATCCTTTGTCATCGATTTAGAGTCAATAATTTGAGTCAAAACATTAGATTTAATATCTAAATTAATCGGTGGAGTGATTATGCCATTCATCAACAAAATCAGCGAGTCATTGATATGGTTTTAAGATTAATAGCATATAAATAAAGACAAAATAAAAAACAAAAATATTTCAAAATTCAGAAAATTAGCTTCATACAATAATCATGCTTATGGGTATGGGCTTTCAGGTGTTTAACTTTATAATTTTTAAGATATTTTTATGAATTATTTAGCTTTTAATATTCTATTTTTAATTGAGTCTTAATGTTAAAAAAACACTAAAATTGATTAACAATTTGATTTTATATTAAATATTTTTAACGTGATTAATCGTGTAATACAAAAGTCGATGATGCGACAAAGTATTGTGTCGTAAAAGGATAAGTCTGTGTCGTCAAATGTAAAGTGGGTCTGTTGAGAGTGTTGTAATTTGAGTCAATGAAGTTGAAGCACAATAATCAAAAGATGGATAGGGATATGACATTAACCAAAGCGATTCGTTTCTATGAAACAGGAACTCCTGATGTATTGCGTTACGAAGACGTTGAAGTCGGTGAGCCAAGTGTGGGTGAAGTACGTATTCGCCATGTGGCGGTCGGTTTAAACTATGCCGATACTTATTTCCGTAATGGAACGTATAAAATTCCAATGCCAAATGGCATGGGCGTAGAAGCATCAGGTGTCGTAGAGCAAGTGGGTGAAGGCGTAACCAATGTACAAGTTGGCGACCGTGTGACCTATACAGGATTTATCAATACTTTGGGTGCATATAGTGAAGAAACACTCGTGCCTGCCAATGCTTTAATTAAGTTGCCTGAAGGTATCTCTTGCGAAACTGCAGCAGCTATGACGATGCGTGGTTTGACTTCGGCATATTTGATGCGCCGTATTTATGACTTTAAAGCAGGTGACTCAATCCTTCTACATGCAGCAGCAGGTGGTGTAGGTCTGATTGTTGCTCAATGGGCAAAATTACTCGGTTTAACTGTCATTGGTACAACATCTTCAGAAGAAAAAGCAGCGATTGCTCGTGTGCATGGTTGTGATCATGTCATTAATTATAGCCATGAAAATGTGGCTGAACGTGTACGTGAATTAACGGGTGGTGTTGGTGTAAGCGTTGTATTTGACAGCGTAGGTAAAGATACCTTTATGTCATCTTTAGACTCACTTAAACGCCGTGGTTTATTGGTATGCGTTGGAACAGCTTCAGGTGCAATTCCCCCATTTGATCCAGTGTTATTGGCAATCAAAGGCTCATTATTTGTGACTCGTCCTGCGCTTGCAGACTACATTGCTGACCCTGTTGAAAAACAAGCTTTAGCCAATGAACTATTTGATCATGTCAGTAGCGGTCGTATCAAAATTGAAATTAATCAGCGCTATAAACTCGAAGATGCAGTACAAGCACATCGTGATTTAGAAGCACGTAAAACCATTGGATCATCTATTTTTGTGATCTAAGTTTTACCGAACTGAATTTTGCTAGAAAGGATTTCTTATGCAAATTAAACAACTTACCTGCAATATAGGCGCAGAATTATACGGTGTGAACTTGGCAGATGCCATTCATGATGATGCGCTGTTTACTGAAATTCGCAGTCAACTCTTACAGCATCGGGTTTTGTTTCTACGTAATCAAAACTTAACTCGTGCTGAGCATGTCGCTTTTGCTGAGCGTTTTGGTCAGTTAGAAAGTCATCCTGCGTTAGGAAGTCATCCTGAGTATCCGGGCTTAGTCCAAATTTATAAAAGCCCAGAGAGCCCAATTGATCGCTATGAAAATGCGTGGCATAGCGATGCAAGTTGGCGCCAAATTCCACCAATGGGTGCTGTATTGCGTTGTGTCGAATGCCCAACGGTGGGTGGAGATACCATGTGGACCAATATGGTGATGGCATATAACAATTTGCCTGAAGATATTAAGGTGAAAATTGCCGATTTACGTGCATATCACAGTATTGAAGCAAGTTTTGGTGCGGCAATGCCAATTGAAAAGCGTTTAGAGCTGAAAGCACGTTTTCCTGATGCAGAGCATCCAGTGGTGCGTACACATCCAGAAACAGGTGAGAAAATTTTGTTCGTGAATTCATTTACGACACATTTTAGTAATTATCACACGAAAGATCGTGTGCGTTTTGGACAAGATGCGAATCCAGGTGCAGCAGATTTATTACGCTATTTAATTACTCAAGCCTCAATTCCTGAATACCAAGTACGTTGGAGCTGGGAGCCGAACAGTATTGCGATTTGGGATAATCGTAGCACACAGCATTATGCGGTGATGGATTATCCTGCTTGCCATCGAAAAATGGAACGTGCAGGCATGATTGGTGATGCAACATATTGATCGCCGATAAAGTAAGAATTGAGTGAATGGAACACTCATTTTAATGGATTAAACGTCTTAGAAAAAAGATTAGGAGCAACTCATGCAATTTTTAGATGATTCTTTACACCCAGAAAATATGGATAAAGTAGTTATTACGGTAGCACCGTATGGTCCAGAGTGGGCGCCTGAAGATTTCCCTGAAGATATTCCTGTCACAATGGAAGAGCAAATTGCGAAGGCCGTTGAATGTTACGAAGCGGGTGCAACCGTTCTACATTTACATGTGCGTGAATTGGACGGTAAAGGTTCAAAGCGTTTATCTAAGTTCAATGAACTGATTGCAGGTGTACGTGCAGAAGTTCCTGACATGATTATTCAGGTTGGTGGTTCTATTTCATTTGCACCTGAAAGCGAAGGTGAAGCGGCTCTATGGTTGAGTGATGATACACGTCATAAATTGGCTGAATTAGACCCTAAACCTGATCAAGTGACGGGTTGCTGTGAATACCACGCAAATGAATATTATGGAGCTTTTATATCCTGAATATTTAAAAGGAACATCACTTGAGCATCCTGCAATTCAAGCAGCTTATTCAGAAATGACAGTTCCTGCGGGACCTGAATGGTTGATTGAACATTTGAAGCGTTTATCAGCAAATGGTATTCAACCACATTTCCAATTGACAGGCATGCATGGTCTGGAAACGCTTGAACGTATGGTGCGTAAAGGTCAGTACATGGGTCCAATGAACTTAACTTGGATTGGTATTGGTGGCGGTTTTGATGGTCCAAACCCATTCAACTTCTTTAACTTCCTGAACCGTGTTCCAGATGGTTGTACATTGACTTCAGAATCATTACTGAAAAATGTCTTACCATTTAACACGATGTCTATGGCAATGGGTATGCATGCACGTGTGGGTAATGAAGATACAATCATTAACCATAAAGGTGAACGTTTCGGTTCGGTTGATCAGATTAAGCAAACAGTACGCATTGCGCATGAGTTAGGTCGTGATATTGCGAGTGGTCAAGAAGCACGTGAAATTTATCGTATTGGTGTGCAGTACGATAGTATTGAAGAAACCTTATTGGCAAATGGCATGGCTCCGAATCGTGTTGCAGGTCAAAAAGGCGTACCACAACGTAAATGATCTAAAACCTGAGTCACAAGGATATAGGGCTTGGGTTGCAATAAATAAGCGGGGATAAGTGTTTTGGCTAAAACGATCCTCGCTTTTTAGGCTCTAAAATAAACATTATAAAAAATACATGGAGGTTGTATGAATGCACATCAAGCATTAGATGCACAGACGGATACATCAATGGGTATTCCTCGTCGTTATGCATGGATTGTTTTTGCACTCACATTTGGTTTACTAATTTCAGACTATATGTCTCGTCAGGTTTTAAATGCAGTCTTTCCACTACTAAAGAGTGAATGGATGTTGACGGACAGTCAACTCGGTTGGCTCAGTGGCATTGTGGCACTTATGGTCGGGTTACTGACTTTACCTTTGTCCTTTCTTGCCGATCGTTTTGGTCGAGTGAAAAGTCTAACCATCATGGCGGTGCTTTGGAGTCTAGCAACTTTAGGTTGTGCACTTGCAGAAAATTACGGGCAAATGTTTACGGCTCGTTTCTTGGTCGGTGTCGGTGAGGCTGCTTATGGCAGTGTGGGTATTGCTGTTGTTATGGCAATTTTCCCGAAAGAAATGCGTGCAACTTTATCCAGTGCCTTTATGGCAGGTGGGATGTGCGGTTCTTTCTTTGGTATGGCACTGGGTGGTGTACTTGCGGAACATTTTGGTTGGCGTTGGGCATTTGGTGGTATGGCTGCATTTGGCTTAATGCTCGCATTGTTATACCCAATAGTGGTGAAAGAGAAGAAAATTAATCCATCGGGTCAGGCATATACCAAAGAGCAACAACCGATTAAAGTGAAGAACGCACTAAAAACACTGTATTCATCTCATACCGTTGTTGCAACTTATATTGGGAGTGGCTTACAGCTCTTTGTTGCTGGTGCGATTATGGTTTGGATGCCAAGTTATCTGAACAGTTACTATGCAATGCCGACAGATAAAGCGGGTGTTGTCGCAGCGATTATTGTGCTTGGTGGCGCTATAGGTACAGTGATTTGTGGCATGTTATCCGACCGTTTAGGGCGTGAACGTGCCGACCGTAAAACAAGTTTGGCGATTGCTTTTTGTTTAGGAAGTTGTTTACTACTTTCTGCTGCTTTTGCTATTCCAACAGGTACAGCGCAAATCGCTTTGCTGTGTTTAGGTATCTTTATTGTGATTGGAACCAACGGACCATCTATGGCAATGGTCGCAAATTTAACTCATCACTCAGTGCACAGTTCTGCTTTTGCGACATTAACCATTGCCAATAACTTATTGGGCATCGCACTTGGACCATTAGTGATTGGTAAAATTTCAGATCATGTTGGTTTACATGATGCATTTCAGCTTATGCCATTTATGAGTATTTTATCTGCTGCGGTTTTTTTCTATGCAAAACGTCATTATCACAGCGATATTATTCGTTTAACTGAGCAAGGGTTATTGCCACCAAGTGCGCCACAGCAAAACAAATTGGATTCATAAAAAGATGTCACGTCATTTAACAGTAGATGTATTTTTTGATTTTATCTGTCCTTGGTGCTTAATTGGTAAGCGCCAATTGCAGGTTGCATTGCTTAAACTGAAGGAAAATAATCCTGATGTCGAAGTTATTCTCAGTTGGCATGGCGTTCAGTTATTGCCTCATATACCTGCTGAAGGTGTACCATTTGATGCATTTTATCAGCAACGTTTGGGCAGTCCTGATGCCGTACGAATGCGTCAATCACAAGTTCGCCAAGCGGCAAATGCTGTAGATGTAGACATTGATTTTTCTAACATTAAATTGATGCCCAATACTGCTAAAGCCCATCAGCTTTTAGCAATGGCAATTCAATTCGGTACAGCTACACAAATTGATCAATTGCTTGAACGTTTATTTTCAGCCTATTTTCATTTATCCGAAGATTTAGGGAATAGTGAAAATTTACTGAAGATTGCTCAGTCTTGTGGCTTTGACACAGATTTCATCAACAATGCATTGGGACAACTCAATCAACCCTTTAATTCTGCAAATACAGGATCCAATGGCGTTCCCTATTTTATTTTTAATCAACGTTTAGCGGTTGCAGGAGCGCATCCCGCAGAGACATTGTACAACGCAATGCTTGAGGCACTCGTAACACAAGGATAAGTGACATGACAGCTCGATTTCAGGTTCCTCAGGAAAAAATACCGACATCTGGTGCAAGAGCATTTTTGAAAGTTGATGAAAAATTTCTCGTACTTTTTAATATAAATGAACAGTTTTATGCCATTGATGACAGTTGTCCACATCAGGGTGCATCATTATTTAATGGAAAGCTTGAAGGTAAAGCCCTTCAATGCTGTGCACATGGTTTAAAGTTTGATTTAGAAAGCGGCTATATGTTGAATTCGACGCATCTGAAAATGACATCTTATCTGGTTGAAGTGATTGAATCAGATGTTTTTATTGTGATGGACTCGGGAGCGTAAAATGACAAATACGATGAATTTGAGTCAGCGTACTCGTGAATTAATGCCGGGTTTCATTGTGAGTGCTGTCGTGGCTGCTGCCGCATGCTTTCTTTCGGAACATTATGGTGCCCCCGTGATGTTATTTGCTCTATTACTAGGTATGGGTTTGAACTTTCTTGCCGATGACACCAAGTGTAAGGCAGGGATTGAATTTACAGCCCGTACGGTTTTACGTGTTGGAATAGCTTTACTTGGTATGCGAATTACCTTGAGCCAAATTACTGCTTTAGGATGGCAGCCGATTGCATTGGTTTTAACTTTAGTGGCTGTGACCATTACTGTATCAATTGTTGTGGCAAAAATGCTTGGTTTTGAACGTTCGTTTGGTATGTTAACGGGTGGTGCAACAGCAATTTGTGGTGCATCTGCTGCTTTAGCCTTATCTGCTGCTTTGCCTAATCATCCACAAAAAGAAAAAGCGACTTTATTTACCGTCATTGGGGTGTCTGCATTATCCACTTTAGCGATGATTGTTTATCCGATGATTGCAAATTGGTTAGAGTTTTCCCCACAACTCGCAGGTGTGTTTCTAGGTGCGACCATTCATGATGTTGCACAGGTCGTGGGTGCAGGTTATAGCATGTCGACTGAAACAGGTGATACTGCAACAGTTGTTAAACTCATGCGTGTAGCCATGTTACTTCCTGTGATTATTTGCGCTGCGATGTTTACACGTATGCAAGGTGCAGAAACAGGCGGAGAGCGACCACCATTATTGCCATGGTTTGCTGTTGGTTTTCTAATTTTGGCATGTATTAACAGTACAGGTTGGGTACCGACAATTGTTCAAGGTGGTGTAAATGAAATGTCACGTTGGGCACTTATTATTGCAATTAGTGCATTAGGCATGAAAACACGAATCAAAGAATTAGCTTCAGTTGGTATTAAGCCTATTTTATTCATGGTGAGTGAAACAATCTTCCTTGTAGTTTTGGTTGTACTGTTAATGCGTTGGTGGTTTTAATTGACATTATATTTGTTAAAGAAAATTAAATATTAGTATGTTTCCCCCTCCAAATGGTTTGTTTCTACATTTGGAGTTTTTTATTTTAATAATAATGAGTTAGTTAGAAATGAGCGATGTAAAAAAAGACTTGGATTGTTAAAACTCAAGTCTTTTAAAATTACCTATATATTTAGACGATTAATTTAATAATGCTTTATTTTTATTACGCCAATTGATTGGTGCGACACCAAATTGGCTGATAAACCAACGGGTAAAGGAACTCGGTGTTGAGTAGCCTAAAATGTCCGAAACTTGACCCAATGAATAATTCAAATTTTGTAAATAACGAAATACTAAATTGCGTCTAACATCATTGATTAAATGGCTAAAACTGGTTTTATAAACTTCTAAACGACGTTGTAACGTACGAACATTCATGCCATGTGTTTGTGCAATTTGATCGATAGTTGCACGACCCATAGGCAACAATAAATAGATACTTTTACGAATATCAAAAATCATTGAAGACTCCCTATCATCTGGCAAAATATCGAGGAAGCGTTGAGCGTGTTCTGCCATAGCGGTATTGGCTTGAGGGTTGGTTGTATCAAGTTCAGCAGCGGTACAGACAATACCATTGAACTCACTGCCAAATTCAAGTGAACAACCAAAAATGCGTTTATGTACAGATAAATCTTTTGGTGCGTTATGGGTAAAGTGAATACTTAGCGGACGCCATTTATTGGGTAAAAGGGCAGCACAGAAGCGATGCATAATGCCCAAAGCTAATTCAGTCGATTGACGGCTATATTGAGATTCTGCAGAAACAACTTCTTCACGAATAATGACTGTGTTGCCGACTTCTTCAATATAGATTGCGAGAGAATTATTGATAATATTACGATAACGAACAATGGTTTGAATTGCATCACGCAAGGTATGTTGATAGCTGAGCAATAGGCTAATTTCACCAAAATCGGAAATTTGTCGCTGTTCTGCCATATGTAAACCAAACGATTCACAACCGCTCATTTGTGCAGATTGTTCGAGCAGAGCAATTGCTTTATCAACAGGAATACGTTGCTTTGAATCATGCAATTGGCTTTGACATAGTCCAACATCAGATAATAGTAGATAAGGATTGATGTTGAATTGCTGCGTGACGTCTAAATAATTTTTTAGAACGGCAGTATGTGCAAGAGGAACCATCTTGTTATCTCCTTGTTTTTAAAATTAACCAATCCTTGATTAATTCATTTATAAATGATGCGATCGTTTAGATAGAACTATTTTGTGATCGAATCAGCTTAAATCTTGAAGTCATAATATACACATATTTTAATCTAAAAATCCTACTTTTGATTATTAGAATTTCCTGAGTTAGTTATTCAATAGTTTTATATACATTGTCATTAAAAGATAAGTCGATGTCGCCTAAAGTGTATTTTAAAAAAAGTTGAAACCGTATTGTTGATGTGAAATGGAATTCAGTTTTGCTCCTTATATGAGCATTTTCTCAAGGTATAGAGATGGAAAAATTTTTCACACAAGCAACCGTTTTGATTATTCCTGGTTTAAGAGATCATGTTGCAGAACATTGGCAAACTTTACTTGAAGCCCGACTTGAAAAAGTACGTTCAGTGCCACCTTTACAGATTGATAAACTCAATTGTGCGAAGCGTGTTGAAGCGATTCAAGCGGCGCTTGATCAAATTACAGGTCCTGTGATTTTGGTTGCACATAGTGCAGGTGTGCTCATGACTGTTCATTGGGCTGCTAAACATCAGCATAATATTCAAGGTGCATTGTTGGTGACACCACCTGATTTAAATCAGAGTTGGCCTGCAAATTACCCAAGCCCTGACACTTTACGTCAAGAAGGTTGGGATCCAGTTCCTATGCAAGTTTTACCATTTCCAAGCATTGTGGTGGGAAGTAGTAATGATTACTTAGCAAGTGCCGATGTTGTTGAAGATATGGCAAAAGCATGGGGTTCTGAGTGGGTGAATTTGGGTGAAGTTGGACATTTAAACCCAGCCGCAGGTTATGGACCTTGGCCACAAGCTGAAGCATTCATTCGTCAACTCGATAAAATTTGAAGAGATATTTACGTGTAAGGCCTTGGGCTGAAGTTATCGTCATGGGTTACTTCAGCCATTTTTTAAGATCGTAAAAATATAAAACCAAGTCATCATTAGAAATAACCAATTGGGTGACTTAAATGTGAAATAGGGCATTTGAAACAGCCGATTTAAATTTTAAGCCAAAGGATGGCTTTTAAGATCAAACGCATATAGCGCATAGATATGCACATTTTTCGTTGTAAATGATCTTTAGTTATAAATAGTTTCACGTTGTTTTTGTTCATGATTTTTTAGTTTTATCTCATGGTTCGCATTATGCAAGCCGGTCGAAAAACATCATATCTATATGGAGATGATATGGTTACTCAGCGTTTATTTTTACAAAAAAAGTATCCTTCTATTTTAGCAATGCGACACCTCAGCATCTGCATCGGTTTGGTTTTTACTGCATCAAATGCTTCAGCCTTTAGTTATGATATTAATAAAGATTGGAAATTTGAAACCAATACAAATTTAAGTATCGGGCAAAGCTTTAGTACCCAAGACCCCGATGGTGCTTTGTTATATAAGCCAGATGCAGTGAGCATTGGTAAAGAAGGCTCAAGCGTTGATATTAATGGAGATAATGGTCGAGCTAACTTTGAAAAAGGTGATGCGATTTCGCAAATCGTCAAAGGTTTAACTGAATTTAAGTTGAATGGAAAACAACAAGGTGCGGTACTCAGCGCAAAATATTGGTATGACCATGCCTATGAAACAGGCAAAGGCGATTTCACCACATTTGATGATTCAGCTTGGCCAAGATTGGTTAAATTTAAAGGGATTGATTTATGGGATGCATATATTTGGAAAAATTTTCAATTTGAAAACTCAAAGAGCTTAGATTTAAAACTGGGCAAACACGCTTTAAATTGGGGGAAGTCCCAATTTTTCCAAAATGGTCTAAACTCGGTGAGTGCATTTGATTATGCTGCAATGAACCGTCCAGGTGGCGATGTTAAAGAACGTATTATTCCAGTGGAAATGTTCTCATTTGTTGCAGGCTTAACCGATAAAACCAAAGTTGAAGGTTTCTATCAATTTAAATTTAGACCTTCAGTGGTGGATGGTTGCGGTACATTTTTTGAAGTTTCTGATGTCTTTGCTGAAAATTGTGGACCATTGATGATTGGTGGACCAGGCTTTACAACGGATCAAGCCACAAATGGACCACTTGATTTTACGGTTGCTCGTTTACCAAGTGAATATGCCAAAAATAGTGGTCAATATGGTCTTGCTATCAAACAAACTATTCCAAGTTTAAACAATGCGGAGCTTGGTGTGTATTATGCAAATTATCATAGTCGTATTATGCACTTTGATGGTATCACGGTAACACAGCCAGGTGCTGCCAATTATCATACCGCTCGAATTCTTTCTGTTTATCCAGAAGAAATTGAAATGTATGGTCTGAGTTTGACAGGTAAAGTCGGCAAGACCGCAATTTTCAGTGAATTAAATTATAAACCCGATATGCCACTTCACTTTAATAGTACGGATATGGTGTATGCACAGGCTTTATTTAATGACACACCACTGACTGCGGCGGGCGAAACTTTAGAACTCGGTGAGCGCATAAATGGCTTTGCACGTGTACCTGTTACGCAGTTTACTTTAGGTGCGGCAAATACGATTCCAAATATACTTGGGGCGAGTGCATTATCTCTAGTGGGCGAGTTGGGTGTAAATCATATCGGTGATACAGATCAGTATCATTTTGGGCGCAGTGGTGCCTTTGGTCGTAGTGGGTTGTCGACAGGGGCTTATGATCCTGCAAAATTAGATACCTACTGTATTGCACCAAAAACAGGTCAATTGTCTGATGGTGAAATTCATGAGCTCAATGAGAAATATTGTAATGATAAAGGATTTTTTGAAGAGTGGTCGTTTGGTTATCGTGTGCGTGGTGCATTGAGTTATAACGATTTACTGCCACAAACGACAGTTACACCAAGTTTAATGTTCCGTCACGATGTGAGTGGCTATGGTCCTAATTTCCAAGAAGGACAAATGGCAGTGAGTGCAGGTGTGTCTGCAACGTATCAAAAGAAATATATCACAGAGCTTTCATATACCAATTTCTTTGGCTCAAATGAATTTAGTGTTTTAGATGACCGTGATTTTGCATCATTGGTGTTTAAAATGAATTTCTAGGATTTTGATATTTATTTTTAAAAACCGAGATCTTTAACATACTCTCGGTTTTTATTGATTAGGGCACTATGAAATTTGTTTATTGTGGTCAAATGATAAAGATTTGACGTTAAATGATAAGTGAGTATGTGAACATTACGCTAATTTAACAGCCAATTCGGGATGAAATGATGCACAGAAATTTAAAAATAAGTGCATACGGCTAGAAAAGGATGTAGTAATGAATGGAAATATGATGTCTCAACCGCTTTTAATCAGTAGCTTGATTGAGCATGCACAAAACTACCATGCAGATACTGCCATTATTTCAAAAAATACTGATGGTTCAATGACGCAGAGCGATTGGGGCGAAATCGCCAATAATTCAAAACGCTTTGCCAATGCACTTAAAACCTTTAATTTATCTGCAAGTGATCGTGTCGCAACCATCGCTTGGAATAATCATCGTCACTTAGAAAGTTGGTATGGCATTTCGGGCAGTGGTTATATTTGTCACACCATTAATCCGCGTCTTTTTCCTGAGCAGCTAACCTTTATTATTAATGATGCCGATGACAAAGTTCTGATTTTTGATAAAACCTTTTTAAATTTAGTTCTTTCAATTCAAGCGACATTATCATCAGTAGAGCATTATATTTGTCTTGATGCTTATGATGAAGCAATCAAAACAGCACTTCCTGAAGTACAGTTTTATGATGATTTAATTGCAACGCAATCGAATCATTTTGATTGGCCAATGTTTGACGAAACTAGAGCCAGTTCATTGTGCTATACCTCAGGTACGACAGGTAATCCAAAAGGGGTTTTATATAGTCATCGTTCAACGGTATTACACAGCTATGCAGTGAGTTTGCCCGATTCATTTAAATTGTCGGCAACTGATCGAATTTTACCTGTTGTTCCGATGTTCCATGTCAGTGCATGGGGAACGCCATATGCGGCTGCAATGGTTGGATGCAGCTTAGTGCTTCCAGGACCAATGTTGGATGGTGCAAGTTTGGTTCAATTGATTGATGATTATCAAGTGACGACAGCACTCGGTGTACCGACCATTTGGCAAGGTTTACTCAATGCTGCACAGCAGTCAGGCACACAACTTAAAAGCTTAAAACGTAATGTTGTAGGCGGTGCATCATGCCCACCATCAATGATTCAAACCTTCAAAGCTGTATATGACTGTGAAACCATTCATGCATGGGGAATGACTGAAACAAGTCCATTAGGCTCAGTCAATCAAATGAAAGCTAAGCATTTAACATTGTCAGAAGAAGAACAATTTAAGAGCCGTTTCTCACAAGGTCGTCCACCTTTTGGCGTAAAACTGCGTATTACTGATGCTGAAAATAGCACCAATGAAATACAACGTAATGGCAAAACAGCAGGCAATTTACAAATTCAAGGACATTGGATTGTCGATACCTATTTTGGTAAAGATCAATCAGCTTTGACCTCAGATGGTTGGTTTGATACGGGTGATATTGCAACCTTAGATCAAGATGGTTATTTGAATATTAGTGACCGTTCAAAAGATTTAATTAAGTCAGGCGGTGAGTGGATTTCATCTGTAGAGCTTGAAAATATTGCTATTGCACACCCTGAAATTGATATTGTCGCAGTGATTGCAGCACCCCATCCAAAGTGGGATGAACGTCCAATCTTGATTGCTAAAAAATCGCTAGAAAGTCAATTAACAGAAAAAGATGTACTCGATTTTTACATCAATAAAATAGCGAAATGGCAGATTCCAGATAAAGTTATTTTTGTTGATGCAATGCCTTTAGGTGGTACAGGTAAAATCTTGAAAAAAGATTTACGTGATCAATATAACGCCGTGTTGCTTGAAGCTTAAGGCTCAGAAAATATAGCAAAAAGATTCAACAGATTGAAAGGATTTAATCAGATTGAGCCTGTGTGATCGAATTTGAGGCAGGCTTGATCTCAAACTCAAGACGTTATGAAGTTCTTTTAAACTTCTAGACGTCATTGCAATGGAAATAATGATGAACGAACAAACATCTGCAGGATTAAGATTTAGACAAGCACTGGAAGTAGAAAAACCATTACAAATCATTGGAACGGTCAATGCTTATGCAGCCATGAT
>NZ_JBJZOR010000038.1:0-20300 GCF_046269225.1 Acinetobacter sp. TY2 | reverse complement strand
TAATCTTTCGCTTCGCCACCGAACTGTTTAGCACAAACAGTTGCAATTGCAGCTGTTAAAGTTGTTTTACCATGGTCAACGTGACCGATTGTGCCCACGTTTACGTGTGGCTTATTACGTTCAAACTTAGCCTTAGCCATGAAATCATCCTCGTTTACGTCGAACACGGGTCAAAACAACTCAGTTTCGACAATCGCCTGAAAAAAACCAGACACCTGATACTTAAAAAGCAGACTAATAAGCCTGCTTTTGGAAAACTGTGCGAATAATCGCTTAAACTGTATATCTGGAGCTCTTATCGAGATTTGAACTCGAGACCTCTCCCTTACCAAGGGAGTGCTCTACCACTGAGCTATAAGAGCATAGACTTAGAATGGAGCGGGAGACGAGGGTCGAACTCGCGACATGTAGCTTGGAAGGCTACCGCTCTACCAACTGAGCTACTCCCGCTTAATGTTGGTATCAACAACTTCAATCTAAGTTAATGGTGGTGAGAGAAGGATTCGAACCTTCGAAACTTTCGTGGCAGAGTTACAGTCTGCTCCCTTTGACCGCTCGGGAATCTCACCTTTACACTTACTTCAGTGTTGTTCTTTTACTTCACTTCAAAACTTAAGATGGTGCCGGCACACGGATTCGAACTGTGGACCTACTGATTACAAGTCAGTTGCTCTACCAACTGAGCTATGCCGGCGTTTCTTTTGTTTCGTACGTTTCGTATCGGAACGGTGTGCAGTTTAGCAAAAAAGAAAAACCTTGCAAGTGTTTTTTTCAAAAAAAACGTGAAAAAGTCATAAAATCAAACCATTTGATGATAATTCAACCGCTTTGATCACTGCGCGAGCTTTTATTTGCGTTTCTTGCCACTCTGAAGCTGGATTTGAGTCCGCAACAATGCCCGCTCCCGCCTGAACATAGACTTTATTTTCACGAATTACGCAGGTTCGAATCGCAATCGACATATCCATTTCACCATGCCAGCCTAAATAACCAACAGCACCACCAAAAATTCCTCGTTTTACTGGTTCAACTTCATCAATAATTTCCATCGCACGAATTTTTGGTGCACCTGAAAGTGTCCCTGCGGGGAAAGTTGCTTTAAAAACATCCAAAGCATCAACATCATCTAAAACTTCACCCTGTACATTGGACACAATATGCATAACATGCGAATAACGTTCGATCACCATTTGGTCAGTCACTTGCACTTTGCCAATTTTTGCAATACGTCCAACATCATTTCGACCTAAATCGATCAACATTAAATGTTCTGCAATTTCTTTTTCATCGGACAATAGGTCTTGCTCAAGTGCTAAATCCTCTTCACGAGTCTTTCCACGTGGTCGAGTACCTGCTAATGGACGTACTGTGGCTATGCCATTTTCAAGACGAGATAAAATTTCAGGTGACGAACCAACCACATGGAATGGTTTACCATCGTTAAGCGTTACACCTTGCACAAGGAATAGATACGGCGATGGATTGAGATGACGCAGTGCACGATAAACCTGTAAAGCATCGCCATCGAAATCTGACACCATACGATGCCCAGGAACAACTTGCATCACATCCCCTGCACGGATGTATTCTTTTACTTTTTCAATAGACGCTAAGTATTTGTCTTCGCCTGTTAAGGATTCAAAATGTGGCGCAGTATGTTTTTTCGCTTGTAAGCTCACAGGCGTTGCAAGTAAGACTTCTAAATCATCGAGTTGCTTTTGTGCTTTCTGATAAGCATCGGCATCATTCACATCGGCGTGAACAACTAAAAATAATGTATCTTTCAAGTTATCAAAAACAATGACCGTCTTAGACAGCATCATCCAAATATCAGGTAAGCCCACAGGATCTGCTTCTGGCATGTTATTTAAACGTGGCTCGATATAACGCACTGAGTCATAACCAAAGTAACCAACGAGTCCTCCTGTGAAGCCTGGCAATGCAGGTAACTGCGCCACAGAAGGCACTTTAAACTGCGCCAAATAATCGCGAATGTATTGAAAAGGATCACTACATGATTCTGTTTGTAATGCACCATCAGGCGACTGTACGGTAAGCACCCCATCATTACAGGAAAATACGGTTGACTCACCTAGTCCAATAATTGAATAGCGTGCCCAATTTTCCCCACCTTCGACAGATTCAAATAAATATGCTTGTTTATGTGCTTTTAAGCGTGCAAATACAGAAAGAGGTGTGTCTGTATCAGCAAGACGCTGACGGTACACGGGAATCAAGTTATAGCCAGCGGTAGTGAGTTGTTCAAATTGATTTAAAGTGGTCATGAGGAATTTTCTCTTTTTCGATTGGATTTATAGCTGAAATAAAGTTTCTTTCAGCAACGCCATCGAAAAACGGTTTGTGTATTCATTCCTCACCCTTCTATATTAAGTATCGAACTCATTCTTTTTTGCTACGTTTTAAATTGCGGTTTTGCCTAAGAATCGGCTTATACCAACAACTCGGTTAAATTATCAACCACCTGCTGTGGCTGACATAAGCGAATATCTTCACCATGATTATAACCATAGCTCACCACAACACAATCGACCTCTGCCCGTCTTGCTGCCTCCACATCATTGCTTGAATCACCAATCATTAATGTCTTTTCTACATTACTTTGATAATGCTCTACACAATACAGTAATGGCTTAGGATGCGGCTTGCGCACTTCAAAACGATCACCACCAATCACATCAACAAAGTAATGATCCATTTTAAGTACTTCAAGTATTTTACGTGCAGGTTGCTCGGGTTTATTAGTGACACAAATAAGCTTTTTATGGTTTTGTATCCCCCACTCTAAAAACTCAAGAATGCCATCAAATGGACGCGTATCAACACAAGGATCGGCATTATAAATTTCAAGAAAAGTATCGAGTAATTGTTGATGCAATACAGGATCGATCTCGCCTTTTAAATATTTTAATGTGCTTTCACAAAATAAGGACGTACCCTTACCAATCCATACACGAACCTGTTGCTCTGTCACGGTCGGTAATTGCAAACGCTCCAAGCTTAAATTCATTGCACGATATAGGTCATAAGCTGAATCTACAAGCGTCCCATCTAAATCAAATAATAGAAGGTCTCGTTGATCTAGTTTTGCCACATCTATCATATTTTACTCGCTTCTAAAAAAGACAAAAGGCATGCGATTGCATGCCTAGAGTGTACCGCAATCGTTCAAGACTTACTTAAAGAATAGCCATGCAATAATTGCAAGTACAACCAAAACAATAATAGAGATCAATCCAACTTGAACATTTTTCTGCGCGTCTTGCTCTTGCTCAACACAAGCTGCAGGAATTTCCATTGGTGCTTCTTCTACACGGGCATGTATATCAACATTGCTAGGAATTGGTGCAGGCTTTGGCACTCCGACATTCACAGGCATACCATTAGCATGTAATGTCGTTTCTGTCGCACGATCTGCAAGGCTTGGCATACCTTGTGTATTCATTTGCTGTGCCGCTGTAGGTGCCACAGGTTCAGAAACGTCCTGAGTCTCAGTTTGCGCTGGTTCAATTACTTTTTCAGATTTTGTAATTTCTGGCTCAACCATCTCAGGAACAACCACTTTTTCAGACTCAATAATAACTTCTTCAGCTACAATCGGCTGTACGACCTCAACAACAGCAACTTGAGCTGTGTACTGCACACTTGCAAAACTTAGACTATCGCCATTTTTAACTTCGGTTTCTACCGCAATACGCACATCATTCACAAATGTACCATTGGAAGAATTAAGGTCTTGTACCCACAAAGCATTATCTTTGAGCGATAATCCTGCGTGACGGCGTGATACATCCGCAGCTTGTAATACCACATCTGCATCCTGATGGCGTCCCACAAGCATGTCACGATCTACAATTACACTTTGCGCCTGATCATCTGCCGCTTCTAGTTTCCAAGCCATGTCAATATTCCCAATCTAATTTCAATTTATATTAACACGCACATTCATATTTCCTGAATGTACCCGTTAAGATTTAGGGCGAACGGTTGTCGTCGTTACCGTATTTTTCGTTCTTTCTGTTTCTGTACGAGATTCTGTACGTTGAATGGCAGGTTCAATTGCTACAGGAGTTGTCACTACACTACTTTGCGTATTTACGGGTGATACACCACCTGATGGTACTTGTTGGTAACTTTGTGGCTGAGCGTTTTGTGGTTGCATGTTTTGCAAAGTTGAATTGACAGGCGATGTTAGTGGCAATCTTTGTTGATTTATATCTTCAACATTTTCAGGTAATTTGGCAAAATTACCCTCGGTATCCATTGCCAATTGTAGACTATAAAGTTGACTATAACGATCTTGAGCCAATTTACGTACATCTTTGCTATCACCCACAATAGTTGGATGAATAAAAACAAGTAAATTACGTTTTATACTACTTTTCCCATCTGAACGAAATAAACGGCCTAGACCTGGAATATCACCTAAAAGAGGAACGGACTGACGACTCTGCGAAACATCATCAGAAATTAAACCACCCAAAACAATCGTTTGCCCATGATCTGCAAGCACTGAGGTTTTTATGGCACGTTTACTTGTCACCAAATCCGAGGCTTGCCCCTTACTATCTGCAACTGCAGAAACCTCCTGCTCTACTTCCAGACGAATAGAACCACCCTCACCAATATGAGGAATAACTTTCAGCGTGACACCGACATCTTTACGTTCAATAGACGTATAAGGATTAGCTGTACCACCATTAGTCGTTACCGAACCCGTCACAAAGGGTACGTTTTCACCAACAACAATATAGGCTTCTTCATTATCCATAGTCAAAATAGACGGTGTAGACAACAAGTTAGATTTGGTATTTGACTTTAATGCTTGAATCAATGCCCCATATAATTTACGAGAACCATCAGCACCTTCTTTATAGTCACCCAAGATGAGCGATGTACCCGTTCCCATTGCGCTACCCAAACCAGCTGCACCACCAACCAAATAGCCTGCTGCGAGTTTAGATAAGCTTGAACCAATATTGTCAAAATTAATTAAACCCACACCACTACTTAGATCACCAAGCGCCCACTGCACACCCAACTGATCAGCATCATTACCTGACACTTCAATAATGGTCGCTTCAATAAGTACTTGTTGACGGCGCACATCAAGCTGTTGAATTGCTGCCTCAATTTCACGCATAAGTTGTGGTTCAGCTTTCACCACCAATGCATTTTGGGCACCATCAGCAATAATACTGACACCATTCGCATTAAAACTCGTTACATTATTTTGGTTATTATTGTTCGAGTTACTGTTCAAGTTAATAGATGAGCTCGTACTACTACCACTATTTGAAGACGTACTATTCCCTGAACCAGAATTCATTAAGTTATTATTACTATTTGAGCTATTGCTATTTGAAGAACCATTTGAACTTGAATTGACTGCCTGCCCTGTAACAAGTCCTTGTAAAATTTCAGATAGATTTTTCGCACTCGCATATTTCAGCTTAAAGACTTTTAAACCACCTAAACGATCTGCAGAAGGCACATCCAACATTTCAATCATGGAGCGTAGACGTTTACGTGTACTCGTATCACCTTTAATCATAATACGATTGGTTCGCGCATCAGCAACTACACGTACACGCGAACCTGCAAAATCTTTCGATGCACCTGTTGCACTCATCGCACTCAACTGTTCAATAATTTCTTCAGCTTGACTGTGTTGTAATGGAATCGCCTCAATGTCATTTTGACCCGTGCCATCTAAGTTACGCACAATGGTTTCAAGTTGATAAATATTGCTTGCACGATCTGAAACAATTAATGCATTTGTTCCTTGAATGGCTGCCAAATGAGCAAACTGAGGCATCAATGGGCGAAGTGCAGGAATCAAATCATTTGGGTTGGTATTTTCAAGCCAAATGACACGGGTAACCACTTGATCACCACGCGCATTTCGACTTGAATCATAGGGTACACCTGAATTTTTTACATTACTATCAGGGACTAAGCGAATAGTATTACCTGAAGGTATAGCAACTACACCATTGACATTTAAGACCCCAAGAAAAAGATCGTAAACTTCATCCTTATTTAGCGCTTTATTAGAAATGACTGTGACATTGCCACGTACACGTGGATCAACTGCAAAGTTTTTTCCTGTAATGTCTGCGACTTCATTAATAAATGCAGTCAGATCAGCGTCACGCAGATTAATTTTCCATGTCTGCGCCTGAGCCACTGTACTCACAGTTGCCAACAGGGGTGCCGCCGCGACCAACGCCCAAAGTGGTCGATTATGATTTGAAAAAGCCATAACTTATTATCTTTCCTAATTTATTTACAGCTACAGTCACTTATAAACTTTGCTGAATGGTCATCACCTGATCACCACGTTTAATTTCAATTTTTACTTTGCCTTCCCTTTTGGCTTGTTCAAGCAACTGTACATCGCTTTGCCCCTGCCCGACTGGCTGCCCGTTTAACGACAGAATACGATCTCCAGCCCTTAAACCGAGTTTAGTTTTTAATGCTGATGGTGTCTGATCAGTCACTTCGTAACCCTGACCACTTCCTGCATTGACACCCATATTTTTCATATATTGTTCACGGTCTTCATTCATTTTTTGAATGGCTTGACCCAAAACATTTTGATCAGAACTTGAATTACTCAATGGTGCAACCGATATTGGTGAACCTGAAGTTGATGAGTTCGAAACGCCTGCATTTCCACCCTCCAATGCTTCTATTGGCTGATTCAGTGTCTCTAAACCGTTAAATTTCAATTCTTTCGTTGCGCCATTACTTTGCTTTAGAATGACTCGATCCCAATACACTTCTGCCAATTGATACGAGCTATCACCAATCATTTGTCCAACCACAATACGATCTGCAACATCACCCGTTTTGATCACAGCCGAAGAATATCTTGCAGGCGTAGATACGACTACACCTTGCAACTGCATTGGTAAGCTATCATTTGCACTCGACGTACTTGCACCTTGCTCATAAAATAATGCAAAGCCTGAAATATTTGGAATTTGTTGTTGCTGAGAACCAGGACTGACCGAGCTCGGTTGCATCACTTGTGGTGGTGCGACCACCCACCAAAACATGGATGCAAGCTTCCAACAAAGTGCAAGAATCAGAAGCAATAAAACAATAGGCGCGAGACGATCAATCTTTTTGAGTGATAAATTTTCAAAATTTTCACGAAAATCTACCATTAGAATCCACCCTGAATTAAAGGCTGACGCGTACTAATAACATAGGTATCCAAACCTGCTTTACCATCATACGATGGAACATTAAGCAATAGGCGTTGTGTCAATTGCACATCGAGCATCATGCCCTGATCAAGCACAATATTTGCCATTTTTTGTCCACGTGCATCTTGTAAATCTATGATTAATTTTGTATTTTCATCTTTAAATATACCGTTCAATGAAGGCACACTCATACGATCTTGACGCTGTCCCATTGTATATTGCAATTCACCACCTGCCCATTGCAACTGCCCATCAACATCGCTAAAGCCTTTGTCTTTATTCATTTTAAATTGAATATCTTTAAGCTGAATGGCATTTGCAGGCCATTGCCAATTGACCACATTTTTCAGCGTATCGGGAGCAATCTGTCCCGTGATATTTTTAATAATAATATTTTTACCCAAGCCATACCCCACCACACCTTGTAGTTGTGTCTGTCCACTATGGATTTCAACATTGGCTGCGGCACGAAGTAAAATAAAATCTAAAGGACGAGTGCGCCATGAAACTGTGCCACGTAAATTGCCTTTTTGCCAATCGGCTTGACCAATCCAAATATTGCCACTGACATTTTGCAGGCTTTGATTATCTTTATAAAATTTAGAAATAAGCCATGTTGCAGGAATTTGTAGAAAAATAAAAATGACCAAAGAAATGAATCCAAGAATCCACCACCTCATTTGCTTTGATTTATTATTCATCCAACTGCACCAACTTATTCATTTATTCTTCCATGCGAGATGACACCTCTCTGAATAGACATTATGCATAGTTTTTGCAAATCGCCAATTCAATGCGCAAAAAAAACCGAGTATTCACTCGGTTTTTAAAATTTTAAAATTCAATCATGAACTTTAGCAGACCATCAGATCAAGAAATCTTCAAGTTTTGCGCCTTTTTCAATTTGAGCAACTAACCAACGTGGTTTTTTACCACGACCTGTCCATGTTTCAGCAGGATTACTTGTATTGCGATAGCGTGGCTCTACTGCTTTGCGTGTTGTTTTTTTACGTTTTTGCGCACCGTATTCAATCAATTGTTCAAGACTATATCCAACCGATTCAGCAATGTTAATAATATTATTATATGCATCTTCAATTTCTTGATCTTTTTTAGACTCTATTAAAGCTTCCGCCTCTGCTGTCAAACGACGAAGTTCTTCAACAGAAAGGTTACTGATATCTGGCATTACATATACTCCGAGAATAGCGATTTAATAATAATTTCAAAATTATAATATTTTTAATAGGGTAAATAAGCAATATTTATATGCGTCGCTACAACACAAATAAACAAAATAGTTATTCTTATGTATCACCATATCAGCAATTTATTCTGACTAAAATAAAAACACAATCATTTATACGACAACTACATTATATAAAATATAAAATTTTACCTATTAAAATTAACTTTTTAAATATAACAACTTTAATTTAAATGATGTTGAATAGTATTTTCAAGTGCGATTATTTTCTCTCGAATGATTTGTGGCATTAATGTCTTTTTCATTTCAACTTTATCGACAAAAACCACAACTGCTTCACCTAGAGCCACTATATCATTTTGCTGTGTACTATATAAAGCATAGCTCATACGCATTGCACTATTACGCAATTCTTCAACACGTACCCCTATATGTAATACATCAGGATAAAAAATAGGTTTTAAATATTTGCACTGATTTGATGCAACTACAGTATTTACATCATAACTAAAAATATCAAGTTGATCGAAATACCAAATACGCGCACTTTCCATATAACGGTAATACATGACATTATTAACATGCCCAAATGCATCCATATCTCCCCAAGCAATTTTCTGTTCAAAAATAACAGGATAATCAGCCAAAATATTCATTATATTTCTCATAATTTAAATGCAATAAAATTTGTGTCTTTCTCATAAATAGAGTTTAGTTGTTGAATCAGACTTTCATTACCATTTAATGCAGCTTTCACTCTTAAATAGTTCATCAATATATTATCAGGATATAAATCTAATAATTGATTTGCTTCTTCCATTCGCTCAGTTGCAGTGTAAATATGCCAACGCACAAATGTAAATACAGGAATACCTGGATATTGAACTTCAAACTGATTCAACTGTTGTTCAACAGCCATATAATTTGGATTCTGTTTTAATAGTTGATGTTGAAACCATAAATAAAAAACGTCTTGATCAAACTGCTCTGCCAATAAATACAAAGCTAAATCGTCATGCTGCTGACTTAAATCAGGGAGATGGGTAAGTAGTTTTAACCACATTTTTTTAACAGGATAAGCCAAAGCATTTAAATTCTGTGCTTCAATTTCATAGCGCTGTTGCAAATGTAAAATATGCTCTGCATCTGCCTGTTCAAATTGAGCAAGTAACTGCGTTAACCATAATACCTGCGTTTCCGTTGTCAATATTACTGACTGTGTTGCATCCAAATACAACCATGGAAAACGCACTGCAAAATCACCCCACAAAACACTGAGTCGTTGCGTAAATGTCTGTCCAATTCGAGCTAACCACGGCGAAAGATCATGCGCACTCAAAAACTCTAAATGTGTCAGGGCTTGAGCACCATCATTTTGTGCAAGAAAAATTTCAACACGTTCAATTTCTGCCAATTCAAAAGCCATCGCTGGACTGCTTTCCAACACTTTCAATGCTTCAGTATATTGTCCTTGTTGAATCAATAAACGAGCATCAATAATATGTTTGAGCAATCCTGACTGATCAAAGGTCTGCTTGATAAAACCCTGTTGCTCTTCTGCACCCTGTAGCATCCAAATCACACCCAACTGTTCATACGGATGTAATTGATTAAAACTCAGTATATTGTCCTGCTGACGTTTCATCTTAACCATGAAACGCTTTAGCCACAGCCACAGCATTTGCAATAAAAAACTAACCAATAGTGCAAAAAACACCACAACCCACAAGTTGGTTTGTACTTGCACATCATGCCAAAGTACATAGACGTAACCAGCCCCTGCACCGTAACTGAATACACTCATTGCTGCGATGGTCAATAAACCAAGTAAGGCATAAATCTGAAAAATGTGCTTCATTGGATTAACCCATAACCGCAAGGCTGTTGAGTTTAGGAGAAAGAAGAATTGGTAGTTGTTTGAGTTGAATAACTTGTTGTTTGATTTTTTGACTATCAGCATCAGGTAAAGTATCGAGCTGTTGAATCGCAAAATCGAGCATTTGTTGATAATCTTTCATTTGCCCATGCGACAAAGATTGCTGTGCTGACAAAATACGAATTTGGACTTCTTTTAAAATCATTCTGCGATTCACCAACTCAACCTCAGGTTGTTTGACACTTTGTACACTGAACCAATTTTGCCAAAAATGTGCTACGGGTTGTTGAGTCGGTTTAAGTTGTGTATTGTCCACTTGTATCATCAACTGATGATCCAATTGCAATAAAGCATCGTCAAACTTTTCAAGTTGTTGGTTTTTAGCGACGGTAAATTGCTGAATACTGGTCTTATCTTGTGCAATAGTTTGATGTAAACTCTGCTTTAATGTTTCAGCCAAAGCATACTGCTCAATGGCATAATCAAGCTCATTGAGCTTTTCAACGGCATACACAAACTGTTGCTGTTGTAGCGCAAACTGTACCAGTTCTAAGCGTTGTTTAATCAAAATAATCGGACTTAAACCCGTTTGAACTAATGCTGTCTGTGTTGTAGGTGCGGATGTGGCTGAACTTGAATCTACTCCACGTTTCAATGCCACAAGCTGATCTGTCAAAGTTGCATTTTTTTGCTCACTTTGATGTAAATCATTTTGAATACTGTCCAATTGCTGATTCATGACATACATGTCATAGCTAATTTTTATTAGCCACGCCAATGCCAATACTAAAATCAAATAGACAAATTTTTTCATGATTTTCTTTCATATTCCGCTAAGGTTTGAACAATATGCGCAGGATTTAAACACTCAATTTGAGTGATTTTAAAACAAAATTGTTGTTGTTTTCGATCTAATTGCAAAATTTCACTTAAACGCTGACCTAAAACCAAATAATGCATCTGATTTAAAACGTCGGGAGCATGCTGACAAAGTAATTTCCAATTATTCCAACTTGCCTCACTACTAATACACACCCATTTTTTTAAGTTTGGGCCCAAATGAGAAAAACAAACGTCCAACTGTTGAAAAACATGCCAACTCTGCTCGGGCAATACACGTTGATATAACACAAAATTGATTACTTCAATTTGACGATCAAGGCATTGTTGCATCATAAATTGGCGTCCACCTTCACCTCGCCAAAAAGCAATTTTGTTTAAATCATTTTGCTCAGAAAATAAAGGCAAACTCAACATGCCTTCTGATGTTTCAACTTCAGGAATAAGAGCATCTATCCCATATTCTGCCAAACAATCGGCTGTAGTTTTTCCAACAGCAATCCATTGGATATGTTGCAACTGTGCGAGAAGAACCCCACTTTGTTGTAAATACTGCATGCCAATGCTAACCGCAGTCGGACTCACCACGACAATGCATTGCACCTCAGGCAACCGTTTAAACAAGATATCCAACGTTGACGAATACGGACATGCTTGTAGCTCCAATAACGGTAGCTCTACAACCTGATAACCATTCTGTCTCAGTACAGCCGTTAATGGTTGTGCACGATCAGCAGGTCGTGTATTCACAAAAAGCGTTATAGCTGAATTCGTCATAGTTGAATGAATGTCAAAAATGGTCATTAACTATTTTGATCGTCATGCAATGCTTTTAGCAATGCTCCTGCACCCAATGTCAATAATTCTTGAGCAAGTACAATACCAAGTGCTTCGGCTTCTTCAGGCTGCCCCTTCACTTCGGCTTTCAACAAAGTTAGACCATCCACACTACCGACACGACCTTCCATATGAATACCTTTCTCGGTCAATGTCGCATAGCCTGCAATAGGCACCTGACAACCACCTTCTAAATAAGCATTGAATGAACGTTCAGCACGAACACAAGCATTTGTTTCAGCATGCATCAACGGTAAAATCAAGTTCAAAACTTCCTGATCATCACTGCGACACTCAAGCCCTAAAGCTCCTTGTCCTACCGCAGGTAAACTAATATCTGGAGTTAAATTATGACGAATACGCTCATTTAGACCCAAGCGCTTCAGACCCGCACTCGCCAAAATAATGGCATCATATAAACCCGCATCTAACTTAGACAAACGTGTGCCAACATTGCCACGTAAATCAATAACATCAAGATCGGGACGTTGTTTTAAAATTTGGCATTTACGGCGCAAACTTGAAGTACCGAGTTTTGCACCCTGTGGTAACTCAGCAAATGAAGTATAGCTATTGGAAACAAAGGCATCAAAAGGGTCTTCACGTTCACAAATCACCGCAAGCTCTAAGCCTTCTGGCAGTGCCATTGGAACGTCTTTCATTGAATGTACAGCTAAATCTGCACGACCATCAAGTAAAGCCGCTTCTAGTTCTTTAACAAAAAGCCCTTTACCACCTATTTTTGCTAAAGGTGTATCTAAAATTTTGTCACCCTGAGTGACAAAAGTCACCAATTCCACCTGTAAACCAATATGTAAACTTTCCAATCGTTCACGGATATGTTCTGCCTGCCAAAGTGCAAGCGGACTTTGACGTGTTGCAATTTTCAGAGTTTTCATCATCTTCAGGTCACTGTTGATTTTATTAACCCACTCAAATTAACCTGATAGCTTAAAAATGCAAGTAAAATTATCAATAACACAGTCATAGATACGATGATTTATAAGTTTTGCATACGCTCACGAAGGAAGGGTAAATGACGTCGACTCACTGCCAATTTTTCATTCAACTCACGGCAACGCACTTGGTATTGCCCTGCTGCAACGAGCTCTAAGCCATCCAAGAAGCTTAAAGAAATGAGCGCATTTCGATGAATACGAATGAATTTATCGGCAAATTCTGTTTCAAGATCTTTCAGTGTTTCGTCAATCAAAACACTGCCATTACGATGACGTACCGTGACATATTTTTGATCTGCAAGAAAATAATAGACATCTTCTAACGGAATCAATTCAAGTCCACGATAAGTTTTTGCAGCAATCTGCTGACGTTGATTTTTTTCTTCCATGAGTTCTTTTTTTTCTATATTAGACACTTGTGCCTGGGTGAGTTGAGTGACGCTTTCTAAAACACTTTGTAATTCTGATTTTGCAACAGGTTTAAGCAAATATCCTTTTGCTTGTGAACGAATTGCCTGCAACGCATGCTCATCGTATGCAGTACAAAAAATAATGGCTGGCATCGGGTTGTATTGACTCAAATGTTGCGCACAAGTCAAACCGTCCATTTCTGGCATTTGAATATCTAGCAAAATGACATCGGGTTCAAATTGTTGAACCATCTGTAAAGCTTGCTGACCATGCTGTGCCGTTGCAACAACATCATGACCCAATTGGGTCACCAATCGAGATAAGCGTTCTACAGCAAGTGGCTCATCATCACAAATCAGGATGTCCATTCTTCCTCCTCACCTCAATTAACGATGATTTTTTTAATGTGTTAATTTTCGACTTCTTTTATTTATAGTGGTATTGAACCACAGTGGTAAACATATTTTGCCCCGCAACCTGACGAAATTGTACAGAATGACCAAAATGTGCTTTTAACCGCTGTTTTACATTGTCCAATGCAATACCATGCCCTTCTCTTAAACTTATTCTATCCTGTATGAACGGGTTAGTAATGACTATAGTGACTTGATTTTGCAATATTTCGACCAATATACCAACCCTACCACAGCTTAATTTTTTTTCAACACCATGAAAAATACTATTTTCAAGTAACGGCTGCAATGTGAGCAATGGAATTTGAGCCTCTGTTAATAATGCAACTGTGGGCATATTCCACTCTACCTGTAAGCGATCACCGAGACGAATCTGTTCAATCGCAAGATAATGCTGACATAATTCTATTTCTTCTTTTAAACTCACGAGCTTTAGTTCTTGTAAACTCGCTCGAAACAAGCGTGATAAATCGATTAACATTTCTTCGGCTTTATCGGGATCTATACCGATTAAACTCACCACACTATTTAGGCTATTAAACAGAAAATGCGGATGAATTCGTGCTTGCATGGCTTGAATTCTTGCATTTAGCTCACTCGTTTGTTGCATAACCCATTGTTCACGCATATAAATATAGCGTAAACAAAATGCGCCGATTAACACGCCATAACTCAAATGTAAGGTTAAATGTTGCCCAAGCACCCCCCAAGACAAACCTTTTAGAGATAAACTCATACCCAAATAATGGCACAAATTTAAAATGACAGTGGTCAGTAGCACAATCATTTGTAAAAGAAAAAAACTACCCACATAGTTCCAAGCCGTACTGAGTTTTTGTAGCGTATTTTGAAAAAAATCGACCAATGCAGCAAATGCCAATAAAATCCAATTGATATACAGCACATAGCCAAGCACATGCGTGGCTTGTAAATTTGACCATGATTGTGCCTCAGCAAGTGCAATCAATAATGCCAATACATTACTCGTCATAAACAGTTCGACAAGATATTGCCAATGTCCAATTTTTGAAAAAAAATAAGAACGATGAAAGGTCGCCTGTCCATTTCCTGCAGATTCCTGTTGCAGTTTTTTAGCATGCTCGTCTGAATTTGCTATACTGCTGACAGTTCTACCGCTTTTTATCTTATTGAGCCGACATGACCACATCTTCTAATTCCTCTAATCCGTCACAAGCCCAAACTTCAGGCATGTGGGGCGGTCGTTTCTCCGAAGCTACGGATGCCTTTGTTGCTGAATTTACAGCATCTGTACAATTTGACCAACGCTTTTATAAACAAGATATTGCTGGCTCTATTGCACACGCAACCATGCTTGCAAAAGTTGGCGTACTGACTAACCAAGAACGTGATGACATCATCAATGGTTTAAACACCATCAAAGCTGAAATTGAAGCTGGCAACTTTGAATGGCGCATCGACCTTGAAGATGTGCACATGAACATTGAATCTCGCTTGACTCAACGCATAGGCATTACAGGTAAAAAGCTTCATACGGGACGTAGCCGTAATGACCAAGTGGCAACCGATATTCGCCTCTATGTCCGCGACGAAATCGATGCCATTTTGCAATTACTCGAAAAATTACAAAAAGGTATTTTGGGTCTCGCTGCAAACCACACCAACACCATTATGCCTGGTTTCACGCATCTACAAACGGCTCAGCCTGTGACTTTTGGTCATCACCTCATGGCTTGGTTTGAAATGCTAGTACGTGACTCTGAGCGTTTAATTGACTGTCGTAAACGTGTTAACCGCTTACCACTTGGTTCTGCTGCACTTGCAGGCACAACCTACCCTATCGAACGTGAATTTACTGCTCAACTTTTAGGTTTTGAAGCAGTGTGTGAAAACTCACTCGATGCTGTGTCTGACCGTGATTTTGGTATTGAATTCAATGCCGCCGCATCTCTAATCATGATGCATTTATCACGTATGTCTGAAGAAATGATTTTATGGACATCTGCACAATTCAAATTTGTGAATATTCCTGATCGTTTCTGTACAGGCTCGTCAATCATGCCACAAAAGAAAAACCCAGATGTTCCTGAGTTGATTCGTGGTAAGACAGGTCGTGTGTATGGTGATTTAATGAGTCTTTTAACACTCATGAAAGGTCAGCCTTTGGCATACAACAAAGACAACCAAGAAGACAAAGAGCCATTATTTGATGCCATTGATACCGTTCGTGGTTCACTCATGGCATTTGCTGACATGATTCCTGCATTGGTTCCAAACATTGAAATCATGCGTGAAGCTGCTCTTCGTGGTTTCTCGACTGCGACAGACCTTGCAGATTACCTTGTTAAAAATGGCGTGGCATTTCGTGATGCACATGAAATTGTCGGTAAAGCAGTTGCGCTTGGTGTTGCTGAGTCTAAAGATTTGTCTGAGCTGACACTTGAGCAACTTCAGCAATTCTCTGACTTGATTCAAGCAGATGTATTTGAAAAAGCCCTCACACTTGAAGCATCTGTAAATGCACGTAACCACATTGGTGGTACTGCGCCTGCTCAAGTTGAAGCGGCAATTGCACGTGCATATACACGCTTAGAAAAGCTTTACGCTTAATTTTAAATTAAATTTAAATTAAATTTGGAGTATTGATATGTCTCGACAAGTTTTTTGCCGTAAATATCAGGCTGAAATGGAAGGTTTAGACTTTGCACCTTTTCCAGGTCCAAAGGGGCAAGAATTGTTTGATACCGTATCTAAACAAGCTTGGCAAGAATGGCTTAAACACCAAACCACGCTAATCAATGAAAAGCGTTTAAATGTGTTTGAAGCCGATGCAAAAAAGTTTCTTGAAGAACAACGTGAGAAGTTTTTGAGTAATGATGAATCTTTAGAAAAAGCTGAAGGTTTAAAACCTGAATAATTTAAATTTAAAATGGCTATTTTGAATTTAAAATCAAAGATGCTCCCAATTTGGGGGCATTTTTTGTAGCAGTTAAATACTCTTCCAGTTTTTAAATTTAAAATGTAAAACCACTTTAAATTTATTATTGAAAAGCAGATTTTATCTATCATTTTTAAACTAAAAATAAATTAAGATTCTGTATTGCCTGTTTAATTTTAAATGTAAGCAACTATTTGTATCTAAATTCGCCGAAATAAACACTACAGATGCAGAATATTACATAGCATCACAATAATAATGCTGAAATTTACATAAGCAAAGCCTATATTATATCTATCACCTAGCAACTTGTAATGTTCTTGATTTCCAAAGTTATTGATTGATTATAGTACAAAGCGTTTTGTGAAATATGTTGAACTAGACATTTATACCTTATAAATGAGTTTCTCAGTTTTATTCCTAGGTTTCCCCCAAAATCTAGGAATTTTTTTTGTCTGTCATTTAAGATAGATTAAATAAAACCCACCGAAGTGGGTCAAATCAATCAGTTAAATACAGCTTATTTTTTCTGAACTTTTTCTTCAATTTCTTCAACACTGGTATGACGTACATCATAACCTTTCGCAAGATAAATCACCTGTTCAGAGATATTACGTGCGTGATCACCAATACGCTCTAAAGAACGTAGTACCCACATCACATTTAATACACGACTAATATGACGTGGATCTTCAATCATATAAGTCATGAGTGTACGAGTCGCTGACTGATATTCACGATCAATGTCAGCATCGGCAAGTAACACTTTTAATGCTTGTTCTGCATCAGCACGTGCAAATGCATCGAGTGCATCATGAATCATCACACGAACCTGATTACCAATATGACGGGTTTCCATATAACCACGAGGTGACTCACCCTCTTCACACAAGTTCTGCGCAATACGGGCAATTTTTGAGGCTTCATCACCAATACGCTCTAAATCTGTATTGGCTTTACTCATCGCAATTACCATACGTAAATCGATTGCGGCAGGATGACGGCGTGCCAAAATTAGGGTCAGTGCTTCATCAATTTCACGTTCATAACGATTGACCACATTGTCTTGAAATTGCACATCAATTGCCAAATTTGCATTGGTATCAAGTAAAGCATGAATTGCATTGGCGACCTGTTGTTCAACCAAGCCACCCATGGTCATAAATTTAGTACTAACGTCTTGTAAGTCTTCATTGAACTGAGATGAAATGTGATGGCTTAAAACAGGATTGCTTGGGCTCAAGATAGATTCTCCTGCGACAAAAAATGTGCAATGGTACAAATATTAGGCGACATTTAAACACACCATTTATGAAGCTTTAATGACAAAATACAGGATTTATATTATTTCATCACTAACCATTGATTTAAGTCTTGAATCGCTTGATCATTTAACTGTCCAACACTTGCTTTTAAGCGTAAAACATTCATTACATAGTCATATTGTGCATTGACATAGTCTTGCTTGGCTGAAAATGCATTGCGCTGCGCAAGCAAGACATCGACCATATTTTTCAGTCCTTCATCATATTGTGCACGTGAGGCTCTAGATACGATTTCTGCCGACTGCATTGCTGCTAAACGAGCCTTTAATATGGATTGATCTGTATCGATCTGTAAATACTGTTTTTTCACATCAATCGATGCCTTACGAATAGCAGCATCCAAGTCGGCATCGGCTTTTTTAACTTTAATGGTCGATTGCTGAATAGTCTTTTGAGTACGCCCGCCATTAAATAAATTTAAATTCATTTCAACGCCAATTTGATTAACTTGACCATTGCCACTGATCAAGGTTTCAGGCGATTGCTTGTTTATGCCATAACTTGCAACTACTTCAATTTGTGGATAGTTCGCAGCCTGATCAATACGGCGCTGATCATTTGCATACTGCTGTGCTAACCGTGCTTTTTGAATATCTAAATTATGGCTTTGCGCAAGTATCCGCCATTCATCAAGCGATGCAGGAATTGGTTGTTCATACTGAAAGTCATCACGCAATACTGCTAAATTTTCTTGGTATACACCAATAAGTTGCGTTAATTGTTCTTGTGCTAAAATCAACTGCACACCACCCGCGATACGATTAGCCCGAGCATTTTGAAATTGTGCATTGGCTTCACTGACATCACTTTTTGCTACTAAACCTTCACGCAGTTTGGCATTCATCATTTGCAATTGTTCAGATAGTGCTTTTTCTTCTTGGACATGAGTCATCGTTAATGCTTGTTGGCGCAGGACATTAAAATAAGCATCTGATACAGAAAGTAGATGTTGTTGACGTTGTAAATTCAACGTGACTTCACTCAGTTGTACCGAAGTTTTGACTTGCTTATAGCCCTGCCATGCATCCCAACGGAAAAGCGGTTGTCTTGCAGTAACGGTCAACTGACGTGTTGTTGATGTTTCTGTCATCAAATCTGCTGAACCATTTCCATTGCCTAATCCACCCAATGAAGCATCATCAATATCTTGATGTTTACGGGTAATATTGCCTGACAATGTCACCGTCGGCATGAGAACACCTTGTGCAATACCCAAGTTTAATTGGTCTGCTTCATACTGATATTGATGCGCTTGCCACTCAGGATCACTATCCTGTGCACGCTGTACTGCCTGCATTAAATCAAGTGCATAACTGAATGGACTTAAAACGATCAAACTTAAAAAAAGACAGGTTTTATTCATTTTTGATTACACAAATGCTTGGCTTTGGAAATATCCATTGCTAGACATATCCGTTTTTCACACAGTAACATAGGGATTGATGCAAAAAATTTGCTCTCATTTACCTATCTCTGCAACAAAACTACAATTCATTTCATTTATTTAGCACGATTTAAGCAAGAATAGAAATATAGCCTCAACGTTGTCTTCTTCTAAAGACAGCATATTTTTATTTTTAAATCTTTTCTTAATGGTTCTATGACTTTCAACTTTCATCATTTACGTGCTTATCGTGTACTGATCTTGAGTTCGATTGTGGTGCTTTCTGCCTGCCAGAAACCACCGCCTGAAATTGTACTTGAACATGAGCATACTGTATCGCAGGCGAATACTGCTCCTGATCTTAGTAAAATCTGTCAAGATTTGAAAATACAAATGCAAGACATGAATGATCAACGTACAACTTTTGCCTTGGAACAAATTAACCAAGATATTCGTATGTGTTTACCATTGATTAGTTTTAAAGAACAAAAAGAACTCTTAAAGCTTTCCGATCAAATGTACAGCCAATTTTTACATGTTGATCGTAATGCATTACAACAAAAGGCTTTTGAACAATACGCACAAAATGAATCACAGTACCCAACCCTCCAACAGAGTCTTTTTGAGCAATTACATGTCCGTGATCAATATCTCATTCGCCATAAAGGACAAGCCTATATTGAACTCATGGATGCAGGGAAAAATCATCTGTTCTATCGCAGAAATCCGCAGTATTTTGCTAAAGTCTTTGCACCTGATTTACCTCAAGCTGAAGAGATTTTTCTGACTGAAATGGCAAATCAAAATGAACAACCTTTAAGAGCCTATCCAGTATTAATTTCATTCTTTTTTAGCAATTGAAAAAATAATTTGTTAAATTTCCCCCATGAGAAAAC
>NZ_JBJZOR010000037.1:0-21932 GCF_046269225.1 Acinetobacter sp. TY2 | reverse complement strand
TTGCTCATGGTAAACTCCTGATGAGTGTGTTTAGTTTACCAAGTTAAAACCTCCTGTTTTTTCAGCACACATCACTTTTTGCCATGGCTCAGGTCGTTGTTGGGTAACATCGTAGAGAAAAGCAGTTGATAAATCTTCTCTCCCAACTCAATGACCTCATTTAAACGGACATAGCACAGCTCTTCCAGATTGCTTCTATTATCATTGATATAGCAGCAGGCATAGATTGCATAATAGGCATCCGTGCCACGGCTTCTCAAATGATATTCTTCATACTTATCCAGAGGTTTGGTATCTGAGTTAATCGATTAAAAGACACGTCTCACGTTTCAGGAGTGCCAAGTACCTGCCTAAAACTGATTTGGATATCTTCTAGCTTCGCCTTTTGTGCTGCAAATTGAGGATCAGAACAAATTTTTTGAAAATCAGCCAAATCACCGAGTTGAGTGCGGATATAACGAATATCTTCTTTCTGCTCGTCATTGAAATTAGGCGCTTGGCTCACTTGGTCATCGGCAAAATAGCGGTTGATCCAAGCATAAATGCTGGAAATACGGTGTGCACCGTCGATGATGTAGATGTTGTTTTTGATGTCTTTCCAATACAGAACATAATTATTCAAATTAATTCAATAAAAATCAAAAATTTATATTAATGATTTTTATTAAGTGCCTAACTGGTGCCTAAATCACCTTAATGCAGAATCTATTGCATCAATAAGACCTTTTAAAAGTGGTACTTTCCTTCCACCACACAATACAAGAACAATCTTGATTGGTAACCAAATAACCCCGAATAATATTTTCATAGCATGTCTCTTCTATAGTTAAACAATAGTTTAATTTTGTTATCAAATACAATATATTACAAAAAATACTTTACAAGAAGATAGAAATGGGAAAATGTTTATATTGTGATGGATGGAAAGTAGTAGCTGGTCAAGGATGCAGAAATAGCCCAATTGGGACGCATGTGGTTGATGATGGACCTAATAGGTGTATATATTGTGATTTAAATTATGCTAGTTCAAGTGCCAACTGTAATTTGAGCCCGTCCGGCTATCATGTCTTAGGAAGTGAATCAAATGCTCAAGAATCCACCTTTGATGCAACTACTCCAGCTTTAATTTGGATATCTATACTCGCTACTTTTACAGTCTTTGCAATTCCTTTACTTTATTTATTTGATTGGAACATAGATACTTCAATATCTAAATCGGCTTTAGGAATTGCATTTATAATCTCTCTTTTCATAGGGTTTAAATTTGCCCAATATATTCTTAAAGCTCTATTTATAATTGTAGGATTATTAATTATTATCTTAATTCTATATTACGTTGTATTTTAATTTTTTCCATAAGTTATTATTTTTTATCAAGAATTTGGGTAAAAATGAGCATAAAATTATTCAAAAATGTTGTGATTACTTGTCTATTCATATCACCTATTACTCATATTTATGGTGAGACACTTGAAGAATATCAAGCTAGACACCTCAATCAACTTAATGAATTCAGAGCACGCAATCTCGAACAAATGCGACAAAATGATCTAAGAAACAAAGCAATCCAAGAAAAAAATAATGCAGAATATGAACGTCTAAATCGTGCAAATCAGCAAAAGTCAAATACTGCACAAAAACAACAACTTCCAACTCAGCAACAAATAGATAAATTAGAAAATTTGATGAGTTCTGATAATGCTAAAAATGCTGTGAACTATATAGACAATTTAGAATCTGATACTTATACGCAAAATCAAGCAGAAGAGGTAGAAATGAATGGTTTTGATAAAAATTTATACCCACAAAAGGATAATGGATTCGAATATAAATCTGGAAATGGTGGTGGGGTAAATGAACAGGAATTATTTCCACTAAATCTAGGTCGTCAGAACTAAATTTTTAAATTTCTTTTCTCTAGCAAATCACAATGACTTTAATCAAAGTTTTAGCTGTGATTTTATATAAAATTATTTAGGTCTTATCAAAAATATCACATAGGTACTTTATGAAAATTAAATCAATGCTTTTATGTCTTGCCCTCACTTCAACAGGATTAAATGCTGCAACCTGTTTATCTACTGCTGAACAAAAGGTTGTTAATCGTAATTATCAAAACTCTTTGGAAAGCTATGACTATATCAAAATTGATTGTAGTAATCCTAAACTCCAAACCGTTTGTAGTAATCCTATGAATGTTAAAATGTTAAACACCATGATAAGAATGAATGTCTGGAATGAAGAAAATGCATTTAAAACAGAATTTAGTGCATCAGATTTAAGTAAATTACAGAAACGATATGCAGCAAATTACTCACAATCAACATGTCAAAAAATTAAAAAAGATTTCTTCAAAGCGATTAATAGTAATGGTGGTTGGGATTATTAAATGCAACCATGTAACATTGTTAAGTATATGATTTTTAAAAAATTAAAAAGTTACACTACTTAATACAGAAATGTAACAGGTAACATAATGTTACCTGTTACATTTAGCTCATATTATGAGTAAGCGTGTTGGACCCATTTTTGATTTTCTCTAGACAGCACTTTCCCGTATTTCGACCAATGCGAAATCGAAAGTAGATTGAGTTGTATTAGATGAATGCGATGAACGACCCAACGATCAGGAGGTCCTGAGTCCAGGCAAAAGAACCGTCAGAGAAATGGGGGGTTTTAAAATATTAATCTTCATATTTTACTCTCGTTGATTAGCATGAAATTTGCCAACATCTTTTCCACGAGATGGTGGCAAACCAAATAGGGGTGGAAATACCGCTCAACGAAACGGCCAGTCATAGACTGCCCTACCTGGCCTGCCATAGAGAGCAGTGCCATGTAGACACAAAAGAGCCACCCAAAGTGACCCTTTAGTACGTTGAGATGCAGGTTTCCACGCCTGGTTACAGATTTTGCTGTAACGCGGCTATCATATTTCTATATTTTGTTTTGGTCAAACAAAACCAGATTTTTTAATGCTTAAAAAGAGGATTCGCGGATTCCCAGGCCTTTGCTTGGCAAATCAGATTTTGACAAAGCAAAGGCCTGGGCCACTTTTTCCGTCACCTATTAAGCTTAGGCTATTTCCCATAAGGAATCATGTTGCACAGCTTCCAGCAGCAGACAGAATGCAATGGATAATGTGATGTTTTTTTGGCTCTGTTGATCCATAAAAAATACCTGAGTCTCTATTATTAAGCGATAAATGAGCAGCAAGAAGTTTTCCTAGTCAGGTAAATGATATTCATGCACACGTAGCTGTCTTGAACAAATTCACAGAATTTGGCTGCACTTATACCCAAGTTGTCACTTGAATTTAGCTCAATTAGGGTAGCGCTGTCTTTCAAACCTTTGTGTAACAAAGCGTGCGTAAGTCATATTTACTTAGATTCTGATATGATCTCTAATCACCAAATATCGTGCACTCAACCACGTAAGTGCCCATCGCACGGTGCTTAATGAGGCTTGTTGAGACATAATTCTAAAATAATCATATTTATTATGTTTCATCACCATCGGAAAAAATTGATGTTCTGTAAGGATTGAAAGCATAGGTTCATCCTCTGCCGTAAAATGCATCAATACTTTTGTTACATTACTTTCATACAACCATTTTTTTATTAACCAATTATAAGTTTCTGATTGGTTTTGTTCTAAATAATCAAATCGCTCTAAAATCTCTTGTGCAGAATTAAAATCTACAGCACTTAGTAATTCAGGCAAACGTGCTAACTTTCCTTGTGTCGATAATGGATGTCTTCCTATATTTGAACCACGTTTACCTGACGGAATGTTTGCCATCGTAATTAAAGCTCTCTTCCAGGACTCAATATCTAATCGTGGCTGCCCCTGCCCAGAAATAAGATACCGCTCAATATCTTCAAACTTTTGAAATAATTCGTGTTTAATTACTTTTCCAGTCGAATTCCCTCTTTTTTGAGCATAGATTACCCACCTCTGACTTTGTCTTTTTTTGAGTACATATTTTTCGATGGTATCTCTCAACTCATATTTTAGATTACCATTCTGTTGATGAATCGCTTGGAAATGCCTGAATAAATTACTCCGACTCATGACTCGCTTAAAAAATGCAGTATGTAAATTGGGTTGCTGTTGTTGCATGCTATAGGCATAAGTAGCCAGAAATAAGATATGAACATAATGCTTTAATGTTGTCGATTCATGTAAATGTCCAAGCACTCGACTAATCGCCTTAATCCCTTGCCCAACCTGTCCTTCATTGCCTACTAGCGTATTAAATTGCTCATTCGATGGCATCCAATTTTGTAGCCATGGCAGTTCTATCGTGAGCGCTTTAAAATCCACCACTGTTTGCAAACACTTTAAAGTATATGCACTTGCAAACGTATGTCTTAAATGATGTAAGCTGAGATCAACATCTCCAGTGACTTTCTTTAATATTTGAGATATTTGATTGAAAAAAGTCCTATGCTCACTGTTCTCATCAGACATTAATATCGAATATTTTTTATTCTTATAAATATCATCTAATCCCTTTTGAATCGTCTGACTTAATAAATTCATCGGAACAACACGTTCTGATCCAAGTGTTTTTAACTGATGCTCACCATAAGGACGAATTCGGAGCATATCCTCATCAATATCTAAGGGCCGTAAATGAAGTGTCTCTGAACGGCGTACACCCATCGCTGCAGATAAACGAAAATGACGCTGAATCTCTAGACGTAAAGCAGCATCACTCACCCCAGATTCTACAGATTGTAATATTTGAACGATCTGCTGCACTTCATTTTTTGAAAAAACTTTAGCACTTGCTTGATGCGCTGTACGCTTGTGTAACTTTATACGATCATCATTTAACTGAATTAAAAAATCTCTAAAGCGATTCCACGCAGCGAGATGCTTGCGGTGTGGAAAATGCTCTTGCGTCAACTCCATCCATTTTTGAAATACATCTTCATCAATCTGGCTATCTTTTGTTAAATCTTCTGAAAACCCCAATATACCTGCACTGACGATGGCCAAATGTAGATGAATCATATTTCGATTCTGTAGACTTAACTCTTCTGCATCACAGCGTAAAATCAACCATTGCACAAAGCACGTTAATAAATTGACTGAGTAGTGATTCGTTTTATTATTGGCAAGCTGTTCAAGCCAAATGCTTGATCTAGACTCACCTTTTAGTTGCTGAATCATCGCTAAAATATCAGACAAATGTAGTTGCTCATCGCCTATTTCTATTTCACTTTCTGGCTCAGTGCTATCTAAACCTGTGGTTAATTTTTCATATTCGGATAAGCGTAATAATTCATTTATTGAAAGATCTTCAGTCAGGACTTGGCCTGCTATATAACCTGCAATTAACGGAGTGCTATTTAACATCACATTTTGCTGTAAAGCTTTCAACCATTGAGCTAATGATAGAGTTGACTTAATCCCTATTTGTTTTAAATATGTATTAAAACACTTTTGCCAAGCCGTTCTTTGTTGATTTCTTGACTGTGCTAAAATCTCTTTTAATCGGGGCTGTAGATACTGTCGGTCTACTAAAATTAAAGTCGAGACATAAGGACTTAACAGTACTGTACGGCGTATCTTCGTCACAGATCTATCATTATTCACTGTCAGCTCAACGAGCCGACTATTCCCCATAGCGACTATATGTTGATCAGAAGCAATAAACTCCAACATCGCTTGTAAATGGCTCACCCTGCACAGTTGTGAATACATGGAGAGTACAACCAGCAAACGTCCTATTTCAACATCACAATTTTGATGTTCAGATAAATGTTCTAAATCCTTCTGAATAAGATCAAGTAAGTTTTGTTCAATATAACACCATGTACTAAAACTATTTTCAGATGTCAGCCATGTACGATTAGCTTTTTGAGGAAGTTGAACGAATAAAGGAATTTTCGTTTTATCGCGAATATAAGCACAATATGCTTTGATCGCTTGTGGCAAATCAATGTTTGTATTTTTAGCTAAATGGGAAGCTAATACATGTCCAAGCTCGAAAGATACGTTTGGCTCAGGATTTTCCTCAAAAATCAACTGACAATAGGACTCATACTCTGAGTTTTCCAGCCATTCTTTTACATCATTTTCTGAATATTGTATTCTCGGCTTCGTCTCTGCTTGAACTGTTTTAATCTCTTTGGTTACAACAAATGTTGGAATATTCAGGTTTTTAAAAAAATCAAAAACATCAAGACATTCGAAACCTAACTGTTTTTGCAGGTTTTCTTGTACATCAAGCCACTGTTGTTTAAATGTTGATACAGGAAATACTGATAACATATCCCATGGATAACGACCGCGTACCCAGTGCCCAAGTCCAGCATCCTTGAACCGTCCAGGTAACTGATTATTATCAGAGCGAACCAGCTTCCGTGCCCAATTTCTACCTAAACCTTCAATCTGATGAGGATCACAAAGTTGCAACGCATAAGATGATAAATCAACACGTGGTTCAACTTGATCCCCCAGCATTCTCATCAAACCACGTAAAACTTGAATCTGTTTGATAAATGCTGCCGTCAATGGCACATAACGATCGGTTGATTCATCTTGATGATGTTTATCTTGAATCAATGCCCAGCCTTGCTGACTTATCCACTTTGGAAAGGGTTGCTTAATCCCCCGTCCTGCAGTTGCAAGATTCATCCATAATTCTGTATACAACGTTAAGTTATCAAAGAGCGTCTGCCAATCTTTCTGTTCGGCAGCCTGATTTATTCTCTTCTTTATTCGTGTAATTTCATTTTGTATTTCAACAATCTTTATCCCAGTCGGGCTACCCACGCGTTCACTAGAAGAGTGCATATATTCAGGAATATCAATTTTTATCGTTCTTAAACAATCAGCCCATAACTGCTCAAGTTTCCTCTGTTCAAAAGATGCATAATGAATTAAGTTATCATAATTCCGACCGGATGCATTAGTCACTGCTTTAACGACAGCTAAGTCACCTTGGCTATGCTCATATAACAACCGTGGAAGAAGATCTTTAATGCTTTTGAGGCTGATTTCTAACTCTTTCGGCACACTGTTAATAAGTCTTCTAACTTCGCGTTCAACTGCCGGTTGACGGGTTTTAATCGCAAGATTTTTGACTTGATTCACCAAATCATTGAGCTCACTTGGTAAAACCAAATGTAATTTCTTGGTCCATGGCACATGAAATTTAGACTCTTCTGGCTTTGTTTTGAGTGTCGGTGTGCCTGCTAAAACGCTCAATACGTATGCAGATAAAGTATGATCATACTGAATAGCAATATTATTCTGATCAGTATTTTGACTAAAACACGGCGCTGTTAATTCAGTAACCGAACGTCCAGTGAGTAAACTCAATATCAAAGCTAATTTTGCGCGTAAAATTAAGCTGGTATCAGCCTTAGATGGTTGACAGAGCCTAAACACATCTTGAATCGAATTTAATGACAATCGCCATTTGGTCCAAACTAAACCAACATTTGTAGCTTCAACATGCTGAGAGGTAGACTTAGATGCATAAAACCCTCGAATTAAATCGGATTGTTCGGCCAAAAAAAATGTAAACAATGGCTCCAATGGTGTTTCATCTTCTTCAATCTCATCATACTCAAATACTTCAGAGACTAGACCACGATGAATTTCATCTACATCCTCTAAAGGTTGGATAGCAATACTTAATGAGCCGTATCGTTGCAAGATCAGTTTTTGATGCTTTAACCCTATACGGTGTAAAAACTCTCGACGTTTTTTCTTATTTTTTAGTCGATTCTTTTGCCAAATTTGTGATAAAAAGAGCTTTAATGCATAAAAAACTTCATTTAATCGTTTGTCTTCAGAACCAGCGGACATCAAATGAATCAGTTGTTTCGGTCCGTTTTTAGTCAGTAATTTTTCGACTTGTTCTAAAATATCCTCATTACTTGGATCACCCAACAGCCTGATCGCTAAAAAGGCGTTATACACACGAGATCCTTTTTGATCTTTCAGCTTTATGCTTCCATCACCCTTTAAATAATGACTATAAAGCTTTAGAGTATGTACATTTTTTTGAAAGTGAAATATTTGCTCTAAAAACCAAATGATTACAGTATCAAAACGCTCATTATTTCGACTTAGTCCTGCTTGAATCAATAGCAAATCACAAATTCCACTGTCTCCAGTGTATGGACGTAATGGCGTGAGTTTATGTTTGTTTCTATCTGTTGTTTCTGAGAAAAAATGTGAATGTTGATCAGAATCCTGTAATGTACTAATTATCTTTAAAGTATTAAGCTCATTACGAAATATTGGTAATTCATGATCACCAATCAATGTGAAAATTCGCTGACAAATGACAACAATACCAGCTAAGCTATAATGTGCACGCAACAAAAATAATGCTTGGATAAGTTCTTGTTCTTCTATATTTTCATGCTGCTTCATCCATTCTATGAGCTGCTTAAAATAAATATTCATAAACTGCTCCTAATACGATAGATCCATGCTTTCTTAAAGTCTGTTAAAGCTAAAGCAATTTCTGCCGTTGGTGCCACACAAACAATTTGCTGCTGATGTTTTTGATACAGCCCCTCCAGTCGAGGTAAAAATACAAAAAAGTCAGCTAAATGAAAATATGGTTGCACAGACTTGCAAAGCTCTTTTACTTTAATTTTTTCTAATGGCAAAAGCTTCTGGGCGATATAACCTGCTAAAATATTTTCGATTAAAAAAGTACCACTAACCACCGGTGGTGCCCAATCTACCAATTTTTGAACAAAGGAAATCGGTAGTTTTTTTAAAAAATGCTGTGTATGAAAAAATAAAGGCATTTCTTCTAGATCTAAATGCTTTAGTCGAAGTTCTTTTGCAACAACCATCTTATCCTGCACTTTATCCACTTTACCCCAGTGTCTTCTTTTCACACTGTCCTTTAGAGTTTTTACATCACATAAATCCCTAGCGACAGCACGCAGTAACTTACGATATGTCGCGAGCAGTAGTAGTGCTTGATTTTTAATTTCTTCTGAAAACCTACTCTTTTCCCCATTAAGTAACATCATTTTCAAAACTAAAACAGGGCATGGTTTTTTAAACCTGCCTTCAGATATTGTTAATGCATCAATTATGCAATGGTGTCATCATTTTTTCTGCACAGTTGAGTTATTTTTAGCGTTAAAATAATAGACTAACATAGTCCCAAAATAAATAGAATTAAATCAAACAAATTTAAGATTTAATAAGAAAATATTTGATTTATATAATTTATTTACTAACTTTATTTTTATATCAATTAGTTTTGGCAATGAGATGATCCGACTCTGTTGAATCCAGATAAATCAATCCATCGCAAAGCGGGCAGAAATTATGATTACCCACCAGAAAATTGTGCTTGATCAAACTCTTGGTCAAGGTTGAAAAGGCTTTGGGTTTTGATCGAGATGCAGGACTGATCGAATCGACGTATTCAACAATATGGTTGACCACAGCAGGATCATATTTCCTCAGAAAGCTTCCGACATAAAACTCGTTAAAGTTAATGTACTTAAAGGCTTTAGACATCGACAAGATAGTAGGAAATAGCTTTAGCTGTGCAAATGTAGAGCCTGTAAATTGTTTTGACTCTTGATTAATCCTAAAAATATCTATGCTTTGATCAATAATTTAGCTGTTAATCACTAGGTTCCAGTTCACTTATTTTCAGACAGTAACCAATCGAGAGCATTCATTTTTACAATACCATTATAATTGGCTTCAGTACCTATAGTATCTAAGGTCAATAAATACTTGGGATACGAGTCAGAAACTTTCTGCAATGGGCGTAACTCTCGGGCTAATGTTTCTTCATTCAGTGTTTCTAACGCGACTTGGTAATAAGTTAAATTCTGTAACGTATCAACAGCAACAAAATCAATTTCATATTCATCAAGTCGCCCAACATAAACAGTATAGCCTCGTCTGACGAGCTCAAGATAAATCACATTTTCTAAAATATGGCCTTGATCAGCATTTGCATCAGGCAACATAATTCGGCGCAAGCCAACATCAACTAGATAGTATTTTTCAGAGGTTTGTAATAGCTCTCGCCCACGTACTTTAAATTGTGCTGCACTATAAAATAGTAAACTATCCTGTAAACCCTGAATATATCGTTTTACTGTTTCAAATGAGATCTTAACTCCACTTGAAACAAAGGTATTTTTAATTTTATTAATAGAAATAGGTGAGCCCGTAACACTTGCCAAATACTTTGCAACACGCTCCAAAGCGTTAATATCTGCAGTATTCAAGCGAGGAATAACATCCTTAAACATGACACTCGCATAGACTGCTTGTAAGTAATCATAGGTTTCCTGCTGATTAGTCATTGCAAGTGTATAAGGGAAACTACTGCGAGTGTACATCGCATACAAATCACGATTGGATAATTGTTGGATGGTTGGATTATTTTCAGTATGCCATTGTTTAAACTCTTGGAATGACAGAGGTAAAACATGCTGCTCGATATAACGCCCTGTAAGTAACGTCGCTAATTCCCCACTCAAAAAGAATGCATTTGAACCTGTAATATATAGATCGATATAGTCACGAATATATAAAGAGTCGACTACTTTTTCAAAATTTTGAACATGCTGTATTTCATCTAAAAAAACATAGTTTTTTTTGTTTTTATCGACTTTCGAAAGTACATAATCGTGTAATTTACGATAATAGGTGAGTTCTTCAAATTCCATATATTCGAAATTAATAGCAATGATATTTTCATCTTGTACACCTTGCTCTTTTAGATCTTGTTGGAACATCACTAGTAAAGTAGATTTTCCAGAACGACGTACACCCGATAGTACTTTAATGAGATCACGGTTTTTCCATGTATTCAGAAATTTCAGGTAGCTCTCACGTCGAATATTATTCTTTATCATTGTTTACACTTAGACTCTAAACTTTTTATATATTCTATCAAAATTTAGATCACATAAGAAATATTCTTTTTTTTAAGAAAAGTTTAAATTCCTATTATCGCAGGTGTTAGAGGTGCTATAGACAATAGATTTTCACTGGAATATTTTTTTCAAACACGATATAGAATATTACGTCTCTGTAGATACTAAGCTGTTTTTTAAAAAATCAGAGATGGTCACATCTAAAACTATCAGCCAATCACACAGTCCAGCACCATCCATCTTCCAACACAGCAAGAATCTTGTGAAACGAAAGACCAGCTGCAAATCGAACTGGAACGTGTAGAAAACAGTATTGTTCAACTCAATCACGAAATCAGTATTTACCAACGCTATGCCGATCAATTCCCACGGCTGTCGAACGCTCTTCATTCCTGCATGAATCACAGCCAAAATAATTTAGAACTACTCGAATGTGAAACGTAAGAGTCTATATGTACATATGGTTCATTTGTGGCAAACGAGAACCTCAACTAAAACGATCTCGTGTCCTTTAGAATGTTTGCGTAGCAGTCATGCTTATAGTGTGACTTTTGATAATGGTAAGGAGTTTTCAGAGCATAGTAGGATAACAGATGCATGCATAGACACTTACTTTGCGGATCCATAAAAGTCTAATCAACGCGCTAAAAATGAAAATACGAATGAATATTTACCAAAATCCTTATCGTTTGATGATGTATCAAAAGAGCGAATAGAATAGATAGAGTTTGGTCTAAATAATCGTCCTAGAAAGATACTATGTTGGTATACACTCAGTGAAGTGATTGCTGGTTTTTATAGTGTTGCACTTGTTGCTTCAATTCGTCTTATTTAAAATTTTATTAAAAAAATTAAATTAAAGGTTTATAAGTATTTATATATGTTTATATATGTTTAATAAAGTTTATGAGGATATTTTTATATTTAAATTCAAGTGGTTATTCATTAATAACCATACGTTTTGTCCGTTCAACCATACGTTTTGTCCGTTCAACCATACGTTTTGTCCGTTCAACCATACGTTTTGTCCGATAACCATACGTTTTGTCTCAATTTATCCACAAAATTATCAATAGTAAAAATTCTCTTAAAGTGAATATACAAATATTCATTGCAGTTAGCACAATAAAAACTATAACCATGAATTTTTTCTATTCCAAATAAATGATGATGTTTTAAGCACTATCAATACGTTTTGTCCGATGTACATGCTTTTTTATTGAAGATTGGTTTTTCTTTCTATTGATATATTGGATTATTTTACTTATTTTTTTTATTGTAATGACATTAAAAGCATTTAATAGCAATGCTTTTGAGCTTATTTGAATTTTATTTTTGATATAACCATACGTTTTGTCCTGTTCTCATTATTTATTAGATTATATGAAATGACCATACGTTTTGTCCGTTGTTGATAATTTTATTAAATATCTGTGAATAACCATACGTTTTGTCCGTAAGCTAAAAGATATATTTTTATTGATCTGTTTGCTTTCATTGTTGATTTCAATACAAAATGTTATTAATGTATGGTTATAAAATTGTAACCACGGAGTTTGGTTTGAAAAGTACAGAATTAATAAAGCCTTCTTCTCGTCGTGTTCAATACACTGATTTAGTGGCTACACGTAATGATATGACCACTGCAAATTACAGTTATGAAGCTAATGAAGAAAAGCTAGTGTACTGTGCTATGGTTGCTGTGCGCAAAAATGAACTAAATAAAAATATGCGCTTTGATCCAGATGAGTTAATTACGATTAGTGCAGCTAATTTTGGTGAATTGATTTCAGAAAAAGATTTAGATAAAGATGTTGTCACAGCAAGTGAGCTATATGAAATTCATCGGTATGGTGAAAAGGCCTTGCAGCGTGTTTATGATAGTTATAAGCCTAAGGTAATGTTGATCAAGAAAAAAGATGATCCTACACCAATTAAGGTACCAATGATTATTTATTGTCATTATAGTAAAGAAACTAAATGCATGCAGATTCGTTTTGCTAGAGAATTTTATAATTACTTCTATAACTTAATTAATCCGACAGGTATGACGCATTCATTTAGTACACACCAAATTCGCTATGTTATGCGGATGCGTTCTAATTATGCCATGCGGATTTATAGGATTCTCAATTCTGAATTATGGAAAGCTGAGTCATTAGGTATTCAGCAAATTCATGATATAAGTTTGGAAAGATTGCGTTTTGCTTTAGATATTGAAGATAAATATAAACTAATCGATAACTTAAAAAGCCGTGTTTTGAATGTTGCTAAAACACAAATTAATAAGTTAAGTAATCTTGAAATTGATTATGAAACGATTAAAAATGGAAAATTTGTTGTAGGTATACGTTTTACTTACAAAATGAAGGAAGAGCATAGAAATCTAATTTTTCAACGTATTATTGATCGATTAAAAGAAAAACATCTTAAAAATGCAATTCCATATAGTGATGATGGATCACACTTTAAAGATAAAGAACGCGTTAAATATATTAAACCAGTCACTAAGTTGAGCTCTAAGCAAATCACAGTTTTAGTGAATTGTGATGTTTTCTTAAACGATTATGGTTGTTTTTTAGGTGATTTGGATACGATTACAGCTAAAAAAACGATGCGTAGCTTATTAACAAATAAGTTAGATATATTGAATGATCATAAACTTATTGATCTGGATTACTATTTTTGGATACAAGCAAAACGCAATATGAATATCTTTAAAAAAGATGCGTCTGAAGATAATATGGCAGAGCATGAAGATAAAAATATTGCAGATTCTGATATGGATGAAATTTTAGATCCTGCAGAAGATCAACTACCTTTCTGATGATAACCTTTCTTATGTATCATTTTTTAATCTTATATATATGGTAAATGGTAGTATCCAATATCAATCTATAACATATTGGATACTCAATTATAAATTTCCACTGTGGAAATTTATAATTTTTTATACCTTATCGTCTAAATCAGCAAGAAAAGCTTCTAGTTTTTCAATTTTTTCTTGATTAAATTCAGCATTTAAACTAGTACGAATATTTACGACTGTCTTCCCATTGAGATTTTTTTCAATCTTAATTGAGCCAAATTTAAGACCATTTTTATCTTTTAGTACCATTTTATTAATTTTAGACGTATTTGTGATATTTTGTTCTTGCTTTTTAGCTATCTCTTGTACAGTTAATGCTTTTTCTATTTCGTAAATGAATTTTTTTGATGGACGATTAGTTTCTGTAAATTCATTTAGATATTTTTTCCATATATTAAATGTGGCAGATTCAACCAATTGATGATTAAATTTTAAAACGAGTTTATTTAATTCGGTTAACAATTGTTGTGCAGTTGCACCTGAAATAGCTTTTGGATTTATTTTTAGATCTTCTTTTATATAATCTGGAAGTTTATAAAAGCTCATTAATCTAAAGTATTTAGATTGATCTAGTTGATATTTTTGAGTGATAAATTCTACATTTTGTATAGAGTATCCAAACTCATTACAATGTTTTTGTATGGCGTTGACTAATTCAAAATCACTAAGATCCGATCGATGTAAGTTATCAATCAATGAAATTAAAGCTGTTTTTTCCTTGGATTTATCATCTCGAATAATTGCACGAATCGTCTTATGCTTTAATATATCTCTAACAGCTCTAAACCTTTTTTCTCCACCGACGAGCTCATATCTTTCCTCTTTTTTTATAACAACAATAGGGTAAATTTGTCCATTCGTTGCAATACTCGTGGCAAGAATTTCAACTTCCTGTAAAACTTTATCTGTAATAATACGAGGTTGATGCTCTGAGAAGTCAATAAGTTCTATAGGTACATCAACAATATTATTTTCAATTGATGATATTAATGATACTTTTCCTGTTCCTGCTGCATTAATAAATGCCTGCTCCATTTCAAGAGAATCATTAAAATCGACAATTAATGGTTTTTTTGCCATTACAGGATCTCCACCAAAAATTCATTTAATTCATCTTTTGCTTTGCTGCTACCCATTTCTAATACTGATTTTCCTTCGATCATCGCATCGCGAAATTGTTTGCGATCACGCAAAATTGTATTTAGTGTTTTAACAGACTTGACTTGCTGTAATAGCTCTAAAGCAGCATCAATTTCTGTAGATTTATTATTAGTTGGGGCTTTATTTAACACCACAAATGTTTTTAAATTTTTATTCACTTGTTTTGCTGTATTTACTAATCTTAGAACAAAAGGTAGTACTTCAATATCTGTTTGACTAGGTTGTGTTGGAATAATAAGAACATCTGCTGTTAATAATGCTGAACGAAATTCAGCTGAATCACGCCCTGCAACATCCAATACAATATATTTATTATTTTGTTTTAATTGTTGTAATTCTTCTTTTAAATTATCTTTAAGAGCAATGGTTGTAATAGAATCTTGTAGTCTACGTTTACTCCATTTTATAGAGGATTGTTGATCATCTCCATCTACAAGAGTCGTCTTGCCTTTTTTACTCAGAGCAACAGCTAAGTTGGTTGATAGCGTTGTCTTTCCAACACCACCTTTTTGATTTGCGATTACGTATATTGTCATGGGTAATATATATAAAAATTAAATTTATATTAGCATAATAAAAAAATAAAAAAAATATTTTTAAATTTCCACTGTGGAAATTTAAAAAATCAAATTATCTATAAGCCTAGTTATTATCTTTTTCGGATTCAATAGGCTTTGTTGCATAAAGAATTTAAAAGTAAAGCTTCCCCAAATCACTCAAATTTAAGTGACAACTTGGGTATGAGGTCGACCTAATTCTGTAAATTTATTGAGAACTGCCAGACGTGCATGAATCTCATCATTTTTGATGGCACCTGCTTCTTTTATTGAAAGGATAAGATGATCAAATAGGTTGTTATCCATGGAATTGCTCTTTCACATTATTGATGCAGGATCGAATTTTTTATTGGGCTGAAAGAATTCCGCCTAAAACTCAACGCCTAAATCGACTAAAGACGGATTGCATATTTTCCCACTGTGGAACAGCATGCCCATCAGAGTGAAACAAAAAAATGAGATTTTATCTCCAAACCCTTTATTATTTTTAAGATCGTATATGATTTTAGAAATTTGAAAGAAACTCAAACTTTAAAATATTCGAATCATGGGGATACAATATGAAAATCAAGTTAATCACGCTGACATTAGCACTATCCGCAGCATCACTGGCAAACGCACATAATCATGAACAGTTAATCAGTAATGATTAACTGTTTAGTCCAGAAATCACCTCTAAAATCACTGAGCACAAACCTGTTTCATTAGATTTTATTGCTAGTGCAATTAGCACCCCAACTCAGGCGGTATTAAAAGAAAATTTAGGTGAGACTAAAAACGTCGTAGTGATTAGCGATGCGGAAACCTGGTATTACGGTGTTCAAATCACCGATCAGGCAAATCAAAAATGTTCTGTCTCTTTTATTTTCGACCGTGAAAATGGCAAGTTAAGTACATCGGCAGATCTGGTCAGCTTCCATCCAGTAGAATGTGAATTAGCCGTTGCCCAAAAATTAGAAAAGAAAAATAACTAACTCCAAACCAGACATTAAAAAGCCCGCAAATGCAGGCTTTTTAATTCGTCCAAATTTTCCATATATCACCCTGCCAGAATCCGGTTTAATGACAATTAAATAGAATATTTGAACTCTTATTGGCACTGTTGCAAATAACCACGAATGGTAAGCTGAAGACTGTTTTAGCTAAAGGTGCAGCATGTGAATCCTTTCCATGGTCGGCATTTTCAGGGCGAAATCATTCTTTGGGCTGTGCGCTGGTATTGTAAATATGGCATTAGCTATGATCATCTCTTAATGCATGGCGTTTAGTCATAAAAGTATAATGGGGACAAGACGGTTTTCCTCAAATTAATTGATGACACGCCCTAGGTTAAATACTCTCTATCCTTAATACTAATCAAAAATAGTTTTAGGATAAGTTTTTTCAATGAAAATTATATTGCATAAGATTAAAAAATATTTTCTAAAAAAATAGCCTATATTTTTAGCCCTTAAATGAATAATGATTTTTTTGTAACTATAGAGCATACCCTAAAGTAACAATTTAAAAGTTCGTAAAACCATGTACCATTTAAATGATTTTTAATCATAAGTAACATGTAACTTTGATATTAAAGATTTATAATTTACAAAATTGTTCATTTTTATCCAATTGGGGCGAGAAAGAGTGAAAGGCCAAAAAGTAGGTTATGTGCGAGTGAGTTCGGTCGAGCAAAATACTGGGCGTCAACTTGAGGGGATTGAAGTCGACCGGATTTTTGTTGACCGTGCTTCGGGTAAAAATACCGACCGACCGAAATTTCAAGAAATGTTGAACTATGTCCGGGAAGGGGACAGGGTGATAGTACATTCCATGGATCGTTTTGCGCGAAGCTTAAAAGATTTGGTCACTGAAGTAGATAAACTGGTCAAACGAGGGATTTCCATCCAGTTTGTAAAAGAAAATATTACTTTCACTGCTCAATCTACCCCGATGGATAATTTAATGCTGCAACTGATGGGGGCCTTTGCACAATTTGAACGTGAAATCATTCTGGAACGGCAAAAGGAAGGAATAAAACTAGCCTCTGCTCAAGGGAAATATAAAGGTCGTGTTCATAAACTTAATCCTGAGCAGGCTGCGTCTTTACAACAAGCCTGGAAAGAAGGAAAGTATTCATCCAAAGTTGATCTTGCTAAAGCATTTGGTATCAGTCGACAGGCTGTTTATCGATATTTAAAACAGATTGATGAGTCACTCACTATAAATCGAGATGACTAACATTTAGAAACCTGATTAAAGTTGAATTTTGATGATAAAATGATCTCCACGTAACTGTCTTGTCACCATAAATATATGTGTGATAATTCATGCATTATTTAAGTCTTAGAGAAAATATGGATACTATGAAATTTATTCGAAACCTATGTTTGTCTCTGTTGTTGTGTTTTTCGAGTTTATCGATGGCAGTAGCAGAAATGACAAAAGATCCGTTATTTGTATTGCTCACCAGTAATGATGCGCATCGGACAAAGATGGCTATCGGTATGAGCAATAATCAATTCCAAAAGGGTCATCCCTTAACGGTATATTTAGTCGATCAAGGGGTTATGCTTGCTTCTAGCCGATTCGAACATAGATATGCAGAGCATCAGACCATGCTGAAAAATATTATGGCGAATGGTGGGCAAGTCTTTATCTGTAAAATGTGTATGGATCAATATGGTGTTAAAGATGGTGATCTCATCAAAGGCTTAAAATATGCGAATCCTGATGCTATGGGAGAGGCAATCTTTAAACCTGGCACAAAAACCTTATCTTGGTGATTTAATCCAATTTTAGGGATGAATGCCTCATAAAAAGCACTCAATCTAAGTGACATTATTTGTACAGTTTTTTCAATTACAACCATAAAAATTTCAGGGCTGTTTCTATCTGAAGAATCCTTTTCTTCTTGGGGATTAGTTGATCCTGATCTTAAAGGGCACTGTTGCAAATAGGCTGACATGATAAGCTAAATATCTTATTTATTTCGAGATACAGCAGATGAATCCCATCCACATTTATTATGGATAAAATTTAGGCTGTTTTGTAAGCTTTGGCTTACATCAATTCCGGTGCTTTGCTGCTATTCGGAATAGTAGAATTTTCGGTGGTGTTTCAAAAAGTATGCTGAAAAAAACAATATGACTTTTGATAAATTGGTCGAAACCAAGATGTATTGCATCAAATTATTAGAAGATAAATTAACGGCAAGGTACTTTCATCGTCAGGTGAATGAGATTCATGCTTCTTGTCTTGAATAAATTCATTGAACTAGGTCGCCCTCATACCCAAGTTGTATCTTAAATTTGGATCTTTTAGGGTATCTATCTTTTAAACCTTTGTGCAACAAAGCCAGCTAGAGTGAAAAAGAGGCTTAAGCAGCACAGTATAATTGATGCAAGGTTTGCATAAGCGTAAGAACTTTAGGATCAGCAACCTGATAGAAAATCTGTTTACCTTCACGACGGGTACTCACCATATTGCTTTTACGCAGTACAGCCAGTTGTTGCGATAGGGTGGGTTGATGAATATCAGTGCCATCCTCAATTTGTTGCACATTGAGTTCACCATCCACTAAAACACAGAGAATTTTTAGACGGTCAGGATTGGACAAGACTTTTAAACAGCCAGTCACTCGGTCTGCTTCTGAAAAATCAATTTTAGCCTGACTAACTACAGTATTCATTACAATATCCTTCAATCCGATATATTGAAAATTAGTTACAGAATAATATCACAAGGGACTTGATTAATATTTAGTATTATATATTATAAAAAAATATATTGTAAAGAAGTAAACTCGCTATGCATGACTTTCTGATTGCTTTTCTAGGCGGCTTGATGCTCGGCATTTCGGTCGTAGGTTATCTTTATGTGCATGGTCGCATTGCAGGCATCAGTGGTTTGATCGGACAAGTGCTGAATCCTCAGACCATCTTTAAAACCCCTGCGATCTGGTTTTTATTGGGTCTAATGATCACGCCATTTATTTATGGTCTGTTTATACAGCCTGAAATTGAACTGAATGCAAGCCCACTCATGATGATTATTGCAGGTTTGCTGGTTGGTTTTGGTACTCGCTTAGGTTCGGGTTGTACCAGTGGTCATGGGATCTGCGGAATGAGCCGCTTATCAAAACGCTCTATTTTCGCAACTATCACCTTCATGTTTGCAGGTTTTGTTACTGTTTATCTTGTTCGTCACGTAACCGGAGCATTTTAAAATGAAAAATATTCTAGCTTTTATTTTTGGTGCTCTTTTTTCTGTTGGACTGATGGTTTCAGGTATGTCGAATCCTGAAAAAGTGCTGGATTTCCTGGATCTGTTTGGTGATTGGGATGCCAGTCTGGCTTTTGTCATGATGGGTGCAATTGCTGTGGCATTCATTCCATTTCAAAAGGCCATGCGTTCTGAAGCACCGAAAACCGTATTTAACGAACCTATTGTATTGCCAACCAGTCAAAAACTTGACCCACGCTTAATCATTGGCAGCCTCTTATTTGGTATCGGTTGGGGGATTGCTGGGGTATGTCCCGCACCAAGTTTCACATTGATTGGCCTAGGGCATTACCAAGTCTTCTATTTTATTATCGCGATGTTTATTGGCGTATTGTTGCACCGTAAATGGGCTGGAGAATAACCATGGCAAAACACCCACTGGTACAGAATTTTTTTGACGAGGCAACCAATACATTCAGTTACGTGGTATCCGATCCAGTCACAAAGCGCTGTGCAATTATTGACAGTGTGCTGGATTATGATGCGGCATCTGCAAGCACTTCAACCACACAGGCAGACCGTATCATTGCCTATATCAAAGAGCAAGGTTTAACTGTCGAATGGATTCTGGAAACCCATGTTCATGCAGATCATCTGACTGCAGCCCAATATCTGAAACAGAAACTGGGTGGAAAAATTGCAATCAGCCAGAAAATCGCTGTGGTACAGGAAACCTTTGCTGCAATTTATCACTTGGATATCAAGCAGGTGAATGCCAATCAGCCATTCGATCATTTATTTGAAGATGGTGAACATTTCAAAATCGGTGAGCTGGATGTTTATAACATCCCAACACCGGGGCATACGCCGGCTTGCCTGAGCTATGTGGTTGAAGATGCAGTCTTTGTTGGTGATACGCTGTTTATGCCAGATTATGGGACAGCACGCTGTGATTTTCCGCGTGGCAGTGCAGAAGTACTTTTTGATTCAGTACAAAGTCTGTATCAGTTACCGGAAGATACCCGAGTCTTTTTATGTCATGACTATTTACCTGAAACACGTGAGTCATATGTATGTGAAACTGATATCCAGACTCAGAAAACACAGAATATTCATATTCACGAGGGAGTCAGTAAAACTGAATTTGCTCAGATGCGAAATCAGCGGGACTTAGGACTCAGTATGCCGAAGCTGATTCTGCCCTCGATTCAGATCAATATGAAAGCAGGACAGTTTCCTGAGCCAGAAGAGAACGGGGTTTCTTACCTCAAGCTACCTCTTAACTACTTCAAATAAGCTTAGGTGGTGATTAAACAAAAAGTTTAACTTTTATTTAATCACTTTTATGTATAAGGGAGAGGGGCGATGTGGGCATTAATACTTGAAGGGCTGGTCATCGGAGGGCTGTTGGGTTTAACCGGTGCTGGTGGCGGCATCCTGGCTGTACCGGCACTGATGGCAAGTCAGGGTTGGACGGTGGCTCAGGCTGCGCCTGTGGGATTGCTTGCAGTCACGCTGTCAGCCTTGGTCGGAACGTTCGAGGGTTTATTCAAGCGCATAGTGCGATATCGCGCCGCACTCTGGATCGCTCTTATCAGTATTCCTTCAGCACGTTACGGGGTGCAGCTGGCTGATATTGTTTCTCCGGTCTGGCTAACCTTGGCTTTTAGTCTGGTTATGCTGATCGTGGCTTACCGGATATTCTTTAACAAAGTGAATGACTATGAGAATCCACCATGTAAAGTCAATCAAACAACCGGCCGTCTGATCTGGAATGTAAAAACTGCCTCCTTCCTTGCTGGTATTGGTGTAGTGGCAGGTTTATTAACGGGTCTGCTTGGCGTTGGGGGTGGTTTTGTCATTGTTCCAGCCCTGCGTAAATTCACCGATCTCGATATGCGCAGCATAGTGGCGACCTCCCTCATGATTATTTTCCTGATTGGTGGGGTCAGTATTTCTGCACACGTACTGGATGGCTTTCAATATCCTGTTTCGGTCACATTGACCTTTGTCCTGGCCTGTATTGTCGGGATGTTAATTGGACGCAGTCTGATGCATCGGATTGACAGTAACAAGGTACAGAAAATATTTGCCACAACCGTGGTTGGGGTAGCCATGTATTTAATCTATTCAGCGCTCATGGGCTAAAACAGCCGATTGAGTCCTTAGAGCCTATCCAGTATTAATTTCATTCTTTTTTAGCAATTGAAAAAATAATTTGTTAAATTTCCCCCATGAGAA
>NZ_JBJZOR010000036.1:0-24347 GCF_046269225.1 Acinetobacter sp. TY2 | reverse complement strand
CCATTTCTTTCTCAACGCAACCCCCAAAATGCATTATTCATGCCAAGCGACTTTTTTTTATACCAAATTACTCTTTTTGTTCGCCTTTAGCCTATTTATTCAACAAAATTACTCCAAATAATCTGATTCTTTTATACTAATCTCAATATAAAAGCCTCAAATAATCCAAATTCAACTAATCTTTCAACATCAAGCTCTTTTTCTCTATCTGACTTAAATGAATTTTCACCTTATCTGTGAATTACATATTCAATAAAATGGTTTTTTATTTTATTTATTGTTGTAAATTGCTATATCGCTTCTTCTAAAGCATCAGCATTACCCTCTTTACGTTGTTCAATTTGAGCTGATAATTTTAAAATATCCTGATACAGCACATTAAACTGTTTCACTTGAGCATCATTCTTAAATAAAATTTGATCTCCTTTTCGCTCCCACTCATATTTCTTTAGCATTGCTAACATTTCATCTGCTTTATTAAAAACTTGTATTTCAAGCATAATCAAAGAACTCTCTTGATCATGTTTCAAATTTTTTTCCAATTTTTCTTCTAGTGGTTTACGTAACTCACGATCAATATCGAGCTTTTTAACTTGAGCAAGCGCCTCATTTTTATTAAGTTCATTTTGTTTTAAATACTTCTCTGAAGCTTGATGCGCTGTTTGCAACATTAATTCTGTTTCTTTATAGGCTTGCTTACTGTCCTTGTCTAAACGGTTAACATTTAAAAATTGATCCCACTTCACTGTTTTTAATTCACGTAAGTATTGATTCCTTGTTTCAGCATTCTTTACCCAATAATTCAATACAAACTCTGACAATACCTTATAGTCACCGTGTAAACGTTCATCATGTACGTTCAGTTGAATGGGTTTCGACCAATCCTGTGCCTGTTCATACAATTGTTCCATTTTTTCAGACATCACCAAATCAAAAGTCTGACGTTCAGCTTCATTCTTTTTTAATGAATAATGTTGATAGCCCATAATAGATGCCACTATGGCAATCAAAACAATGAGGAAAATAACAAAACGGCGCATATCGACCTCTATATTGATGCTCTTTTTTATATAAGGAAGCATAACTTTAAACGTTAAATTTGTGTATTTTTTTTGATCAAAATAATGAGTTACATTATTTTACGGTGTAATAATCTAATGAAATATAAGGTATATATTTATAAAGTTTGCCGTGAATAATAGATAAAAATGACGAAAACCATAAAAACCACCCGTAGTTATAATGTGATTTCAGCCATTCTTGCTTTCGTGCTTTGGGGTGGATGGACATTTTATATCAATACAAAAATGGATAGCCTACAACACGGAATCATTTCAGGCTTAACTCAAGGGGTCTGTAGCTTCGTTATCACACTATTTATGACTTTTTTAATTGATAAACAATTCAATTATTTTACAAATGATCTTGCTAAACTTTGTCTTCCACCTGTTTGTACAGTTTTACTAACTGGGAGCTTTTTAATACTTGTGCATCATTTGATTGGTACACCTTCTATAGTGTATACCCTAGCGCCGGTACTCACCGTGGCATTTTTATTTGCCATCTTTACCAATTTAAAACTCTACCGTACTTATAAAAATCAGCCTCATCTTCAAACGTAGATAATTTTCAATATCAGTTTGTTTACTTACACCTCTAAAAGACCTAAGAATCAGAGTAATCACCTATGCAACAACATGATCCAAGTGAAGCAAGACGACCACTCAAAGTCCGAGGGAATCAACTGAGTAAAAACGTTGCACGTTGGCTTAGTCAAAAGTCAATTACACCCAATCAAATTTCAATTTTGAGTATTGTCTTTGCCTTGTTATCCGCAATGTGTTTTCTGCTTTCAACACAAAATTTAAGTATGCGTCCATTTTGGCTAATCGCTGCTGCACTTCTAATTCAAGGCAGGTTATTGTGTAATTTATTTGATGGTATGGTCGCCATTGAAGGTGGGAAATCAACGGCTTCAGGTGAATTATTTAATGACATTCCTGATCGTATTTCTGATCCACTCATTATTATAGCTGCAGGATATTCCGTTCTAAGCTCAGTTTGGGGAGCAGAACTTGGATGGTTAGCCGCTTTACTTGCTGTACTCACAGCGTATGTCCGAACATTAGCAGTTTCTATGGGCGCACCATCAAATTTTGCAGGACCGATGGCGAAACAACATCGTATGGCATTACTCACTGTCGCCTGTTTTGCGACAGCAATCGAATATTATGTGTGGCAACATGATTTTGTCATGTTCGGCGCTTTAATCATTATGAACATTGGTTGTGTTTTCACACTTATCAAACGAACAACCGCAGCTTATTATTTCTTAGAAAATAAGTAATCGATGTACAAAACTTTAAATCTGACCGAAACGCCCTCATAATTACAATCTGTTTATAAAATTTTGAGAAAGCCATGCGTGTAGATATTTGGTCAGACATCGTTTGTCCGTTTTGTTATATCGGAAAAAAACGTTTAGAAGCTGCTGCTGAACAAGCGGGTGTTGAGCTCGAAATTCATTGGCATAGCTTTGAACTTGATCCTGAAGCGCCACCTCGCCAAGAAATTTCTAACTCTGAACGCTTGGCTCAAAAATATAACCGTACTATTGCTGAAGTAGAAGATATGCAACGCAATATTGCGGAAATGGCAAAAGCTGAAGGCATTGAATTTAACTGGGAAAATGCTAACTCAGGCAATACCTTTAATGCACACCGTATTGTGCATTTGGCACAAAGCAAAGGCTTAGGCTCAGAAGCCAAAGAAGCTTTATTTTATAGTTATATGACGCAAGGCTTACCTATTGGCGAACGTGAAACACTTGAAGATGTTGCTTCACGTATTGGTTTAAACCCTGTAGAAGTGGATGATGTCCTCGATTCAGACGAATTTGCTGACTTTGTTAAATTTGATGAGCAAGTTGCACATGAACAGCTAAAAGTAACAGGCGTACCTTTCTTTGTTTTTGATCAACGTGTGGCTTTAGCAGGTGCTCAACCTCGTGAAGTTTTTTTACAAGTATTTGAACAAACACTGAATACCGCCGATCAAGCTACTATAGAACAATCAACTGATGCACCTGTCTGCAATGATGATCAATGCGACGTTCCTGAAAAATAAGTCTTTAATCATTGCACTTAAATCCACAATATTATGGGTTTAAGTGCATTACAGTATGCTAATAATTTACTAAAACATGAATAAAGATACAAAAGATAGATATAATCCTTCAATATTTGACTATATTTTAATCAAATTATCACTTATTCTTTAACTGTAGATTCTTTTTAAACATGCGCTGTAAGTTTCTATTTTTTTTTGATGAACTTAATTTAAGTCATCTTTTTACTAAATCCTCTTCCGTAGAGGATTTTTAGTTTTCTAATTTGGTTTGAAGTCACATAAACTACAGATGTATAAAAGTAAGCTGATATTTGTTCATATACCGCTATTCAAAACGATTTAGCTCATTTTATTGTATCGTATTTAAACAAATGTCCCATTATGACTACCTTATAAACAGTTTTTCTGTCATATTCAGATTAGAATATGACATCTTAAAATTGTCCTACAATTTTTAACGCTGATGACATACATCTCAACAGAATTTTTGCTTTAGCGTAGGAAACTAGTCCGACTAGTTTCCTTTTTTTTATGTTTATATTTGAAATAAGTCACTCAATTACACAGATGATGTAATTGATTTAAAATAACAACTTTCAATTTATAAAGATCTTTGCTACAACTTAAATATTCCCTTTGATTTTGGCACTTTTTCAGCCAATTCAAACGTCATCTGCTGAATACTTTTATAATCTATCAATTCAATTGATTGAGTTATTGTTCTCAGCCCAAAAAATGGGGTATTTATGAAGATAAAACAATACAATATCTATTTCATGTTTTTACCCTTGGTTTGCTCCTCCTTGTTGAGCATGACAGTGCATGCTCAAACAGAATCGGACTATAAAATTCCATCAATTAAAGATCAAAATTTAAAGTGGACAGATGCAATTCCTCGAATGGTTGATGCAACGCCAACACTCTTTCCTGAGGAATCTAATCAATCCATCGTATTGCCCACTCAAGACACAGAAGATATGACTTGGGCAGATCGTCAACAAAAATCGATACGAAATTGGGCTGACCGAACAGCACATAAAATGGATGATTGGTTCGGTGAAACCAATCCTGAGCAACCTGCAAGTGCAACGCTCAGAGTTATTGTTGATAATCGATGGAATAAACATGATGACTATGACATTAAACCAAGAATTAGAGGACGGATTAAATTACCCACACTCGAAAATAGATTAAGTGTCGTTTTTGGTGATGATTCTTTAGATAATGAAATTCAGAACAATATTGCGATTACCAATGAAAATCCAGGCAATAATCCCAATAAAACAATAGATAGCAAACGAATTAAAGATGACAATGCCTCTATTGCCCTACGTTGGTCACAAATTTCAAAAAGCCTGCCTTTTGAAACTGATGTAGATTTAGGTATCCGCTCTGGTGATGATATTTATGCACGTTTAAAAGCCGAAAAAACATGGACATTAGAAAATGACTTTTATTTTCATGCAGAGCAAATTTATCGTTACGGTATCGACAGTGAAAACTATTTACGTACCAATTTAGAAATTAGCCATGCTCGTCCAAATCAGGCACTACTTTCGAATCAGTTTTATATCACCTATGCCGATGACCAAGATGATGATCTTACTTGGGATAACAGAACTTATCGACAGCATCAATTTTTTCAAGGCAACCGTTTTAACTATGGTATTTACACAGGTGGGTTTTATAATAATGATGATCTGCGTCTAAACAGTTGGGGACCCTTTATTTCGTGGCGTCAACCCGTTTTACGTGAATGGTTTTATGTGCAAGGTGATCTGAATTATTTTAATGATCATCGGGAAGATAAAAGCCACTATCCGAGTGCTTTGTTGCGTTTAGAAGCTTTATTTTAAGCTCACGTTGAATATCTAGATACTGATTACTCTACATATTGTGGATAAGTTCAGACTTATCCACTGATATCTGAAATAACTAGACTATTATATTTTTTCTATTTTATACAATTCGAATATAAACTATAAAAAAGCCTATCATTACGATAGGCTCTCTCAACAAAAATTACTGCTTATTTGAGTAATAGGTTGTTAATACGTTTTACATATTCGGCAGGGTCAGCAGGTAAACCACCTTCTGCAATCACTGCTTGGTCGAAGATCACATTCGCAAGATCATCAAACTGCGCCGAACCCTCAAGTTTTTTTACCAAAGGATGTTCAGGGTTAATTTCCAAAATTGGTTTCGATTCAGGCACTTCTTGACCTGCTTGTTGTAGCATACGAATCAATTGTGGAGAAAGTTCACCTTCACTTGTTACAAGACACGCAGGAGAATCGACTAAACGTGTCGTTACACGAACTTCTTTAGTTTTAGCTTTCAATGCATTAGAAAGTTTATCAACTACAGGTTTAAATTGTTCTGCCGCCGCTTCAAGTGCTTTCTTCTCTTCTGCGTCTTGTAAATCACCAAGGTCTACTGCACCTTTTGATACATTTTGCATTGGCGTACCGTCAAACTCATGTACAAATTCCATTGCCCATTCATCAACACGATCAGCCATCAACAACACTTCAATGTCTTTTTTACGGAACAATTCAAGTTGTGGTGAGTTTTTAGCTGCAGCAAGACTATCCGCAGTAACAAAATAAATTGCTTTTTGACCTTCTTTCATACGCGCTTTATAGGCTTCAAGTGAGGTCGAAACATCATCATTTTGTGAAGTTGAGAAACGTAGAAGTTTTAGGATGCGTTCACGGTTACCCATGTCTTCACCTAAACCTTCTTTAATCACTGAACCAAATTCAGCATAGAATTTTTTGAATTTCTCTTGATCCGCTTCATCTTCCGATTTCGCTAAACCATCAAGCATGGTCAATACACGTCGTGCATTCCCTTCACGGATGGTTTTCACATCACGGCTTTCTTGTAAAATTTCACGGCTCACGTTCAATGGTAAATCGGCACTATCGACTACACCTTGTACGAAACGTAAATAGTTAGGAATCAGGTTATCTGCGTCATCCATAATAAACACACGTTTCACATACAGCTTAATACCTGCTTTCGCTTCACGTGTAAAAATATTCGCAGCTGCTTTAGATGGTACATAAAGCAATTGGGTATATTCGGTGCTTCCCTCAACACGGTTATGTGCCCAAGCCAATGGTGCATCAAAATCATGGCTTAAATTTTTATAGAACTCAACATACTGTTCTTCAGTAATTTCATTTTTGCTACGTGTCCAAAGTGCACTAGCGGAGTTAATCACTTCCCATTCATCTGTTTTCACATACTGACCTGGCTTCGCTTCTTCGCCTTCAGCAACTTCTTCTTGCTGCCAAACTTCTTTTTGCATTTCGATTGGTAAGCTGATGTGATCAGAATATTTATTGATGATTTGTTTAACTTTATAAGCATCTAAATAATCTAAAGCATCTTCACGTAAATGCAGAATAATATCTGTTCCACGTGAATCCTTTACGATTTGCTCAACTTCAAAATCACCTGTTCCACCACTAATCCAACGCACACCTTCCGAAGTATCTAAACCTGCACGACGAGATTCCACAGTAATTTTATCTGCAACAATAAAGCCTGAATAGAAACCAACACCAAACTGACCAATCAATTGTGCATCAGATTTTTGATCACCTGAAAGCTTAGACATAAAGTCTTTAGTACCCGACTTAGCAATCGTACCTAAATTATCAATTGCTTCTTGCTCACTTAAGCCAATCCCATTGTCGGAAATGGTCATCGTTCTTGCTTCTTTATCTAAACTCACACGGACATGTAAAGTCGGATCATTTTCATAATACTCAGGATGATTAATACCTTCAAAACGCAATTTGTCACATGCGTCAGAAGCATTTGAAATCAATTCACGTAGGAAAATATCAGGGTTAGAATAAAGAGAATGCGTGACCAAATGTAAAAGTTGGGCTACTTCTGCCTGAAAACTATGTTTTTTTGTACTTTGCTCGCTCATCGATCGTTCCTTAAAATTAAAACACTTTTTATTGAATGCTTTAGAGATGGAGGAACATCAGGTGATTTCAAGGTATTGCGTAAAAAAATTTAAAAAGGACCCTGTTTATAAATTCGATTCATTTCCAAATCGAGTTTCTGTTGACGCATTTTATACACTTCAGCCAAGCACTGAACATTACTCTGACATTGATCTCGTAAAACGAGCCATTTCACTTGCTGATCTCGAATCACCCCACGATTACCCATCGGAACCAATTTACGCACAATATTATAAGTGGTTGCCATTTTCACATCGGCATCATTAATTTCACGTTGCGCACAAATGGTACGTTCCGAAGCCATCGTCGCACGGTCACAATCAAAACTTGCTGCCTGAGCCATCTGAAATACGCCTAAACCTAACAATAATCCAATAATTCTAATCTTCATTTTTCATTCTTCTTTATGTTCAGCAAATGAGCTTAAAAAAATTTGCAATAAACTGATAGGACTTTTTATGCCTATTTTCTATTAATTGCTAAATGGTCAAAATATACAGATATAAAAAAACCTCAGTAGAACTGAGGTTTTTCACTACCAAGTCTAAATTAGAACTTGTAGCTATAACCAATTGTATAAACAATAGGATCAATATCTAAATCAAATTTTGCAGCCGTTACATCACCAGCTTTTACTGTGACTTCAGGGCTTAACTGTGCATAACGCGCATCAAAATAAACACCCCAGTTTTTCGCATCAGCAGGTTGGAAATTTACACCAATCTGACCTGCAACACCATAATCCTCTTTTACTTTGATATCTGTACCTGCTAAAGCACCAGATGATTGTTCATCAAATGCAATAAAAGCAGCAGCACCTACACCAATATAAGGTGTTAAACGAGTTGAGTTTTTAAAATGATATTTGGCAGTAATTACAGGTGGCAAATGTTTCACTTTTGCTGCTTTTTCACCGTCTAGTAAAATATCATGACCAATTGGTGTAGCCAATAACAATTCTGCTGAGAAGTTATCATTGAAAAAATATTCAACTGATGGCGTAAATGCAAGCTCATCATCACCTTTAACAACACCAACACCAGCAACAGCTGTATCTTGAGTTGGTGAAATTACAGAACCACCGACTTTAACTTGAAACTGACCAGCCATTGCTGAAGCAGACATCCCCATTAATGCAATAAGAGCAACTTGTTTTAACATTTTTAATACCCTAGTGTTGTTTTCGGACATATTACACACAACATTAAACGTGATGCAATACGCATTAATTAATATTTTGAAATGTTATTTTCAAGCCATTGATATTTAATAGATTTTATTTAATCTTATTAATTAGGTTGGTTTTTAAATCCAACCTAATTAATAAACTTTATTTTTCAACTATTCAATAATACTTATTACTCAATATAGAATACGAATCATTTAAGATTATAAAGATTTTATAAAACCATTGCCGCAATCCAACCAAAAATAAGCAACGGAATATTAAAGTGAATGAAGGTCGGAACTACCGTATCCCAGATATGATCATGCTGACCATCGACACCCAAACCTGCTGTAGGACCCAATGTTGAATCTGAAGCAGGTGAGCCTGCATCGCCAAGTGCTGCTGCCGTACCAATCAATGCGATAGTTGCAAGCGGTGAGAAACCAAATTGAACGCACAAAGGTACATAAATAACAGCAAGTACAGGAACACTAGAAAAAGATGAGCCTATACCTATAGTCACAAATAAACCAATAAATAACATGAGGAATGCTGCAAGGGCTTTATTGTCACCAATCGTGTGAACGACACCATTTACTAACTGATTAATATCACCTGTATGGGTCATTACGGAAGCAAAACCTGCAGCAGAAATCATAATGAAACCTACCAATGCCATCATACGCATACCTTGTACAAAGACATCATCGGCTTCTTGCCATTTGAAAATACCTGCAGCAGATAACACCGCAAAACCAACCAAACCGCCTAGAATCATCGAGTCAGAATACAACTGTGCAACAAGTGTCAAAACAATCGCAAGCAATGCCATCAAGATGGTTTTTCTCGCAATCACAGGTGCTTTTTGTGCTTCTTCAATCAGCTCTTCGCCATCAGCTTTAAGCTGATCAGAACTCACTGCGCGAAGGGGTTTATCAAGATCAATTGTAGCTACAGGCGATACATTACGATCGACATAAATACGGGGTTTACGGTAGCTTATGAATACAGCAACAAGCGTACCAATTACCATACCAAGAACAGGAATCGCCATACCCATTGGCAACATATAACTTTCTACATGCAAGTTATAAGCTGCACCAATTTTGTTGATATTTCCCATCAAAATCTGTTCAAGGAAAATTTTACCAAAGCCTACTGGTAAGAAAATGTACGTTGCCACTAAACCAAGTGTGAGCACACATGCTGCCGCACGACGGTCGAGTTTTAAATGGTTCATAACCTTTAGTAATGGCGGAACAAGCACCGGAATAAAGGCAATATGCACAGGAATTAAATTTTGAGAAAAAATTGCAGAAATGAGTAAAATAACGAGCAGTAAGTATTTAACTTTTTTTGCCTGCTTTTGGGTTGTTTCCATTCCCAATAAGCCAATTAATTTATGTGCAAGTAAATCTGGTAACCCTGATTTTGCCAAAGCCAATGCAAATGCACCCAATACTGCATATGCTAATGCAACCTCAGCACCATCGCCAAGACCATCATTAAAAGCAGCGACTGTATCAGACAGACTTAAACCAGCAACTAAACCACCTATAATTGCTGAAATGACCAAAGTTAAAACAACAGAAACGCGTAACAGTGAGAGAATGAACATCACTGCAATCGCTATAACGACAGCATTCATAGCGTAAATTACAAAAATTTGAAAGTCGAGATTTTAACAGATTCAATACAAGTAAGCTGTAATTTAGTCAAGTTGTACATTCAATGATCGAGTGATTTTCATTAACACATCACCCAATCACTGAAAAATTTAATTATTTTGCTTAAAAATTATTATTTTGCGATGCGAAAGATTTGATATAACCAGCAATTTCTTCTGGTCGACTCAGTACCGCCCAGTGGTTTGCATCCACTTCAACTTTACTAAAATCAGTCGCCCATTTTGGAATTTCATCAATCAATTCTGGACTAACAAAATTATCACGTTTCAATACTACCGCTTGTACAGGGCAAATCGCATACCGCTGACGAGGCATCGTTAATCTTGGAATAAAATTAGCACGATATAATAAAATCCCCTGCTTACCATCTTGGGTAATCTTTTCATTCTTCGGTAAACCTTTTTGATGCTCTAAACGCTCGACAATTTTCCCCCAACGCTCGGCATTAAGGAAAGTCCACACACTTGGTGCAAGTACAGGCAATTGAAATGCCACGATATACCATGATTTAAAGAGCTGTTTAAAAAATTTATTTTTTTTATGTGTAAATTGATTACGCATCCAAAAAGCTGCATGGTCTAAACACGGGCCTGAAATAGTGGTATACGATAAAATTTTATCTTTAAATTTCGGTTCAGTCACCGATTCCCACGACTGAATTGAGCCCCAATCATGTGCTGCCAAGTGAAATGCACGATTAGGTAACAGCTGATTCACCACGCATTCTAAATCAAGTGATAAACGCGGCAAAGCATAATCACGTATACGCTTTGGTACAGATGACTCACCTGCCCCTCGAACATCGTAAGTAATGACATAGTAATCATTTAATAGATGCTGAATCATCGGCTCCCACACTTCCTGATTATCAGGATAGCCATGAACTAAAACCATTGCAGCTTTGTCTTTATTCCCCCATGTTTTCGCACATAGTTTTTGATTATCTTGTGTTACCACCCAATGTAATTCTGCTTGCATACTGTACCCTATTCTTTTTTATCTACTTATGTGATCAATAACACCTCTATCCATCACATTCATCATTTTATGTATTCAGTTCAGTATGTATTAAATTTTATCGACGCGTATTGACCTGATCTACAATTAAAATTTAATGATCGACAATATCGTTTTTATCTTTTATAAGGATGAATTCAATACTAAAAAAAAGCGCTTTAAGCGCTTTTTATAAAAAATAATTTATTTCTTCTGTTCAATAGCCGCACCAGCACCACCACCGAGAGCACCACCAATAGCTGCACCCGCATTACCACCAAAGATTCCTTTACCAATTGCGGCACCTACACCTGCACCAATACCACTGTATGTTGCATTGCGGTTAGAACCATTTTCAACTTTACTACCTACAGCAGCACCACCACCTGCACCAAGCGCACCGCCAACACCACCACCAACGTGATTACCTACACCTCCACCCACTGCACCACCTAATGCTGCGGCACCAATACGCTTATCATTGGCAGACATGTTTTCACAACCCGCGAGTAGTACTACTGGAAGCATTGCTGAACATAAAACTAATACTGATTTTTTCATGACTAAATTCCCTTAAATATAGCTCTATTCAGGATACTCTTTTTCACATTATCGATTGATTACATTGTGTTATTTTTCATACCCTTTTGTAGTTTTATCGCCACTTTTTCTTCATTTCTGAGCATCACTAGACACCCAAGTAAAAGCATGATTAAAAAAATAAAGTCATAATAAAATAGAAAAAATTTATGTTGTTATAACATTTACCATTTTTATTTTATTCAATATAAAAAATAAAAAAAGACGCCCTTAGGCGTCTTTTTTTATTTCAAACTTTAAATAATATTCTTAGAAAGAATCTTCGTTTAATGCTTGAGAGAATGCTTGATCTACTTCAGAAAAGTCATTTACAAGCTCATGTTCAGCAGCTTCTGCTTCCTGACGACGACGCTCTAAATGATAAGCCAAACCTGTACCCGCTGGGATCAGACGACCTACAACTACGTTCTCTTTCAAGCCACGTAATTCATCTTCTTTACCTGTTACAGCAGCTTCAGTTAACACACGTGTTGTTTCCTGGAACGATGCAGCAGAAATGAACGAGTCAGTAGAAAGCGATGCTTTGGTAATACCCATCAATAAACGTTCAAATTTCGCAGGGAACTTGTTCTGCGCAAGAACAGCTTGGTTCTCTTGCATTACACGAATGTACTCAACTTGTTCGCCTTTGATGAAGCTTGTATCGCCACCATCAGTGATGTCAACTTTACGTAACATCTGACGAACGATAACTTCGATGTGTTTATCGTTGATTTTTACACCTTGTAGACGGTAAACGTCCTGAACTTCGTTCACGATGTAGTTAGTCAACGCCACTTCACCTTTCAGACGTAAAATGTCATGCGGATTTTGTGGGCCATCAGAAATCGTTTCACCACGGTTAACATGTTCGCCTTCAAACACGTTAATGGTACGCCATTTAGGAATCAGTTCTTCATAAATTTCAGAACCATCATCTGGTGTAATCACTAAACGGTTTTTGCCTTTGGTTTCTTTACCAAAAGTCACGACACCCGAAATTTCTGCAAGAATTGCATGTTCTTTCGGTTTACGTGCTTCAAATAAATCCGCTACGCGTGGCAAACCACCGGTAATGTCACGAGTACGTGAAGTTTCCTGTGGAACACGACCAATAACGTCACCTACACCAATCGTTTCGCCATCACGAACAGAAAGAATTGTGTTTTGTGGCAAGAAGTAGAACTGTTCACCACCGTCAACAGTATCCAATACAACTGCTGGACGTAAATCTTTACCTGACACAGGACGTGAAGTCACTGGTAAGATTTCGATTGTCGACATGCCTGTTGCATCATCAGTTTTGGTCGTAACAGTCACGCCATCAGCGATTTGGCTGAAACGTACTTTACCCGCAACTTCTGTTACAAGTGGATGTGTATGTGGATCCCAAGTTGCAACAATACCGCCTGCTTCTACAGCTTCGCCATCTTTAATGATAATCGATGCACCGTATGGCAATTTGTAACGTTCGCGCTCACGACCGATCTCATCTGCAATACCAATTTCACCTGAACGTGAAGTCGATACCAAGTGGCCTTTCGCGTGTTGTACTGTTTTCACATTGTGGAAACGTACTGTACCTTTGTTACGAACTTGTACGCTGTTTGCAGCAGACGTTCGGCTCGCAGCACCACCAACGTGGAACGTACGCATGGTTAACTGTGTACCAGGTTCACCAATTGATTGCGCAGCCATAACACCCACAGACTCACCAGGATTTACCTGATGACCACGAGCCAAGTCACGACCATAACATTTCGCACAAACACCGAAAGTCGATTCACAGTTTACAACTGAACGTACTTTGATTTCATCGATACCCGCATTTTCAATAAATGTTGCAAGTTTCTCATCAATCAATGTATTACGTTCTAGTAAAACTTCGTCTGTACCAACACGTTTCACATCTTCAGCAACAACACGACCCAATACGCGTGCACCCAAGTTTTCGATTACATCGCCACCTTGAATGAATGGAGTCATTACAAGACCGCCTAACGTACCGCAATCTGGCTCGTTAATTACCAAATCTTGTGCAACGTCTACAAGACGACGAGTCAAGTAACCTGAGTTCGCTGTTTTAAGTGCGGTATCGGCCAAACCTTTACGTGCACCATGTGTCGAGATGAAGTACTGAAGTACTGTCAAACCTTCACGGAAGTTTGCTTTAATTGGTGTTTCAATGATCGAACCATCTGGTTTCGCCATCAAACCACGCATACCTGCAAGCTGACGAATCTGAGCTGCCGAACCACGGGCACCAGAGTCAGACATCATATAAATTGAGTTGAATGATTTTTGTTTCTCATCTTCACCCTGTTTATTTTTAACAGTTGTGAAAGATAAGTTATCCATCATCGCTTTCGCTACTTGGTCATTTGTACGCGCCCAAATATCGACAACTTTGTTATAACGTTCACCAGCAGTTACAAAACCTTGTTCAAACTGTTGTTCAATTTCACGAACTTCAGTTTCTGCTTTTCCAATAATCGCTTCTTTTTGCGGTGGAATAAGCATGTCTTCCATACCAACTGACACACCTGAGCGAGTCGCTTGACGGAAACCAAGGTACATTAATTGGTCAGCAAAGATTACAGTATCTTTAAGACCTAATTTACGGTAACAAGAGTTAATCAATTTAGAGATGTTTTTCTTCGTCATCTCAACGTTGATTTGTTGGAAGTCCATCCCTTCAGGAACAACTTCCCAAAGTAGACAACGACCTGGTGTAGTATCTACAACAATCGTTTGATGCTCACGGTTACCGTTTTCATCAATAATCGTTTGATGCACACGTACTTTAACACGAGCATGTAAATTAACTTGATTTGTAGCAAGTGCACGGTTTACTTCGTGAGTATCCGCAAACACCATGCCTTCACCTTTGGCATTGATCGCATCACGAGTGATGTAATACAAGCCCAAGACAACGTCCTGAGAAGGAACGATGATTGGCTCACCATTCGCAGGTGACAAGATGTTGTTTGTAGACATCATCAACGCACGAGCTTCTAACTGAGCTTCAAGTGTTAATGGAACGTGTACCGCCATTTGGTCACCATCGAAGTCGGCGTTGAACGCAGCACATACGAGTGGGTGAAGACGGATCGCTTTACCTTCAATCAGAATAGGTTCAAATGCTTGAAGACCTAAACGGTGAAGTGTTGGCGCACGGTTCAACATGACTGGATGTTGACGAATTACAGATGCAAGAACGTCCCAAACTTCTGGTGTTTCACGCTCAACCATTTTCTTTGCAGCTTTAATGGTGGTTGCTTGACCTGAAGCTTGTAGTTTCGCAAAGATAAACGGCTTGAATAATTCAAGTGCCATTTTCTTCGGTAAACCACATTGGTGAAGACGTAAAGTAGGACCAACGGTAATTACCGAACGACCAGAATAATCGACACGCTTACCAAGTAAGTTTTGACGGAAACGACCTTGTTTACCTTTGATCATATCTGCCAAAGATTTAAGAGGACGTTTGTTTGAACCTGTAATCGCACGACCACGACGACCGTTGTCTAACAACGCATCTACAGACTCTTGTAACATACGTTTTTCATTACGTACGATAATGTCTGGTGCTGCAAGATCAAGAAGACGTTTTAAACGGTTGTTACGGTTAATCACTCGACGGTAAAGATCGTTCAAGTCAGAAGTTGCAAAACGACCACCTTCAAGCGGTACCAACGGACGAAGATCAGGTGGAAGTACTGGAAGTACTGTTAACACCATCCATTCTGGTTTGTTATTCGACTCTTTGAACGCTTCCATAAGTTTTAAGCGTTTAGACGCTTTTTTCAACTTAGTTTCAGACGTCGTCGTTGGAATTTCTTCACGTAAACGAGAGATTTCAGCTTCAAGATCGATGTCTTTCAACAAATCTTGAACAGCTTCTGCACCCATTTTCGCGCTGAATTCATCACCGTGTTCTTCTAACGCTGTGAAGTATTCTTCATCGTTAAGAAGTTGGTATTTCTCCATTGGAGTCATACCAGGATCTGTTACAACGTATGATTCGAAATACAATACACGTTCGATATCACGAAGCGTCATATCTAATAATAGACCAATACGGCTTGGTAATGATTTTAAGAACCAAATATGAGCAACTGGCGAAGCCAATTCGATGTGACCCATACGTTCACGACGAACTTTCGCAGTTGTTACTTCAACGCCACATTTTTCACAGATGACGCCTTTGTATTTCATACGCTTGTACTTACCACACAAGCATTCGTAATCTTTTACTGGACCAAAAATTTTGGCACAGAACAAACCATCACGTTCAGGTTTGAACGTACGATAGTTAATAGTTTCAGGCTTTTTAACTTCACCATGAGACCATGACTTAATCATTTCTGGTGACGCAAGACCAATACGGATGCGATCAAACTCTACTGGAGCATGACCGTCTGAGTCCGTCTTTTTGCGCATGATATCGAGCAAGTCTTTCAATTTTTTTCTCCGTGTATCAGTGAGATTTTCACTCTCTGACGGGGTCACAAATATTGTTTTTACTGAAATTTGGGAATATCTAATCCCACTAAGTCCCCCTTTACAAAGAGGGACTTTCTCCCCTCTTTATTAAAGAAGGGTTGGGAAAGATTTCTTAGTCACCATTTTTCAGTTCAATGTTGATACCTAAAGAACGGATCTCTTTGGTCAATACGTTGAACGATTCAGGCATACCCGGATCCATATAATGGTTACCATCTACAATGTTCTTATAGATGCGAGTACGACCTTCAACGTCATCCGACTTAACAGTAAGCATTTCTTGTAACGTATATGCTGCACCGTAAGCCTCAAGTGCCCAGACCTCCATCTCACCGAAACGCTGCCCCCCGAATTGTGCTTTACCACCAAGCGGCTGTTGCGTAACAAGAGAGTAAGAACCTGTTGAACGTGCATGCATTTTATCATCAACCAAATGGTTAAGTTTAAGCATATACATATAACCAACCGTTACCGGGCGGTCGAAACGCTCACCAGTACGTCCATCATACAATACAGTTTGACCTGTACGTGAGATACCGCCTAGCTCAAGTAACTCTTTGATTTGACCTTCATCAGCACCATCAAATACAGGTGTTGCCAATGGCACACCGATACGTAAGTTACCAGAAAGTTTTAAGATCTCATCATCAGTTAAGCTATCAAGATCTTCTTGCTCGCCACCAACTTTGTTATAAATCTTGTCTAAGAATGCACGAAGCTCGAGTACAGTACGTTGCTCTTTTAACATCTTGTCAATTTTATCGCCAAGACCTTTTGCAGCCATACCTAAGTGAGTCTCGAGAATCTGACCCACGTTCATACGTGACGGTACGCCTAGCGGGTTCAATACGATATCAACAGGTACACCGTTAGCATCGTGTGGCATGTCTTCTACAGGTAGGATGTTTGATACAACACCTTTGTTACCGTGACGACCCGCCATTTTATCACCCGGTTGGATGCGACGTTTTACAGCAAGATAAACTTTAACAACTTTCAATACGCCAGTGGTTAACTCATCACCAGTTGAAAGTTTACGTTTTTTCTCTGCAAATTTTTCGTCAATTTCAATGCTCTTCTCTTTCAAGAACACTTGAATTTGCGTTAAACGTTCAGCAATTGCTTCATCAACAGGTTGAATTTCAAGTAGATCAACAAGCTCTAAACCAGACAATTTTTCATCAGAAAGTTTGTCACCACGTTTAGTCGTGCCGCCACCATTTGATTCCTGACCTGTCAACAAGCGTACAACACGCTCACGAGCAGCTTCTTCAAAGATTTTGTATTCTTCTTTCAAATCTTTACGGTAAGCATCAAGTTGAGCTTTCTCAATTGCTTGAGCACGATCATCTTTTTCAATACCATCACGTGTGAAAACTTGAACGTCAATTACTGTACCTTTAGTACCCGATGGAACACGTAATGATGAATCTTTTACGTCAGCCGCTTTTTCACCGAAGATTGCACGTAGCAATTTTTCTTCTGGTGTAAGCTGGGTTTCACCTTTCGGTGTCACTTTACCAACTAAAATATCACCTGCAGTTACTTCAGCACCAATATATACGATACCTGATTCATCAAGCTTAGACAGCGCAGCTTCACCCACGTTCGGGATATCCGCTGTGATTTCTTCCGCACCCAATTTAGTATCACGTGCTACACATGACAATTCTTGAATGTGAATAGAAGTCAAACGATCTTCTTGAAGAACACGCTCAGATAACAAGATCGAGTCTTCGTAGTTGTAACCGTTCCAAGTCATGAATGCAACGCGCATGTTTTGACCGAGTGCAAGCTCACCGCCATCTGTTGATGGACCATCAGCCAATACATCACCACGACCTACTTTATCGCCCAAGTTCACAAGAACTTTTTGGTTAATACAAGTATTTTGGTTCGAACGTGTATATTTGATCAGGTTGTAAATATCTACACCTGCCTCGCCTGCGATCATTTCGTCTTCGTTTACACGAATAACAACACGAGATGCATCAACAAACTCGATACGACCACCACGGTTTGCAATCACACATACGCCAGAGTCATGTGCTACGTTTGCTTCCATACCTGTACCAACAAGTGGCTTGTCAGCAAGCAATGTCGGAACAGCCTGACGTTGCATGTTTGAACCCATCAATGCACGGTTGGCATCATCGTGTTCAAGGAATGGAATAAGTGATGCTGCTACAGATACAACCTGTTGTGCAGATACATCCATATGCGTCACTTTTTCAGGAGGCATACGAACAAAATCACCTTGGTGACGTACAGATACAAATTCTTCTGTTAAGTTACCGTCTTTATCAACACCAGAATCGGCCTGTGCAATCACAGTACCTACTTCTTCAATTGCAGATAGATACTCAATATCAAGTGTAACTTGACCATCGATAACTTTACGGTAAGGTGTTTCCAAGAAACCAAAGTTGTTTGCTTTTGCATAAACAGACAATGAGTTGATCAAACCAATGTTTGGACCTTCCGGTGTTTCAATTGGACATACACGACCGTAATGCGTTTGATGTACGTCACGTACTTCAAAGCCTGCACGCTCACGCGTCAAACCACCGGGACCAAGTGCTGATACACGACGTTTGTGTGTAATTTCAGACAATGGGTTGTTTTGATCCATAAACTGAGACAGCTGGCTTGAACCAAAGAATTCTTTGATTGCCGCTGCAACAGGTTTTGCATTGATCAAATCTTGCGGAGACAAGTTATCTGTTTCTGCTTGGTTTAAACGCTCTTTAACAGCGCGCTCAACACGTACAAGACCTACACGGAATTGGTTTTCTGTCATTTCACCAACAGAACGAACACGACGGTTACCCAAGTGATCGATATCGTCAACTTCACCTTTACCGTTACGAATTTCAACCAATGTTTTCAATACATCAGTAATATCGCCATTTGAAAGAATACCTTCAACTTCACGAGATTTCTGATCTGTACCCACTTCGTAAGGACGACCCAAACGACGGTTGAATTTCATACGACCTACTGGAGATAGATCATAGCGTTCAGTTGAGAAGAACAAGTTATTAAACAGGTTCTCAGCCGCTTCTTTCGTAGGTGGCTCACCTGGACGCATTACTTTATAGATTTCTACAAGTGCTTGCTCACGACCTTCTGTCGTATCTGCACGTAATGTATCAGCAATAAACGGACCACGATCAATATCATTGGTATATAGAATATTGAACTGTTTAACACCGCCTTCAGCAATTTTCACCATGATTTCATGGCTAAGCACTGTATTGGCAGCAATGACATCACCATTATGTAATGGAATATCTTCAGCTGTAATACGCTCATACAAGTATTCATCTGGAACAGGCAGTTTGGTTAAACCAGATGCTTCCATTTGACGTACGTGACGTGCATTAATACGTTTACCTTGCTCAACAACAACTTTGCCAGATTCATCAGCAATGTCGAACTGTGCCATTTCGCCACGCAGGCGTTCTGGTACAAGGTCAATCTGATAGCTACCCATATCAAGATATACAGGTACTTTCTCATAGAACATGTTAAGAATTTGTTCATTGTTATAGTTCAATGCACGAAGAATCACAGTCGCAAGTAATTTACGGCGACGGTCAATACGAACAAAGACTAAATCTTTCGCATCAAATTCAAAATCCAACCATGAACCACGGTAAGGAATGATACGTGCTGAATAAAGCACTTTACCGCTTGAGTGCGTTTTACCTTTATCATGGTCAAAGAACACACCTGGAGAACGGTGTAACTGAGATACGATTACACGCTCAGTACCGTTGATCACAAATGTACCGTTCTCGGTCATGAGTGGCATTTCACCCATGTACACTTCTTGTTCACGAACGTCTTTGATTGATTTCGTTTCGCGATCTTTAATGATCAAACGAATTTTTACACGCATTGGTGCAGCATAAGTCGAACCACGTAAAATACATTCACGCACATCGAACTCAGGCTTACCAAGACTATACTCAACGAATTCTAAAGCGGCATTGCCAGAATAACTTTCAATTGGAAACACTGAACGAAATGCCGCTTGGAGACCGATATCTTCGCGATTTTTGGGTGTTTTACCGCCTTGTAAGAATGTTCTATACGAATCGACTTGAATCGACAATAAGTATGGAGCCTTCATCACTTGGGGCAATTTACCAAAATTCTTGCGGATCCGTTTCTTTTCGGTATATGAGTATGCCATCTGGAGTCCTCGGAAAGTAAACCAAACCCGCCTGCAGAACGGGCTCAGAAGGAATTACGCAGGTCGATATGACCACCACCTTTTACAAATGCTGCAATTTTTCAGTGGTATTAAAACGCTTAACAATATTTTCAAAACAGAAAAACATTGTTAAGCGTTTGAATTTAATAATTATTATCAATAATTGATGCATTTTATAGCAATACAATCAAAAATCGAGCCGATTATTGTAACGCAAAAAGGCTGATGACCCAAGAGCCATCAGCCAATTTGTGGAGCCAATTTTGAAAAAATTGACTCCGCTTAAGATTACTTAAGTGTAACTGTAGCACCAGCTGCTTCAAGTTTCTTCTTAAGTTCTTCGCCTTCTTCTTTAGTAGCGCCTTCTTTAATAACAGCAGGAGCACTTTCAACCATATCTTTAGCTTCTTTCAAGCCAAGACCAGTTGCTTCACGAACAGCTTTAATTACAGCAACTTTGTTCGCGCCGAAAGAAGTCAATTCAACATTGAATTCTGATTGTTCTTCAGCAGCAGCAACAGGACCTGCAGCAGCTACAGCTACAGCAGCAGCAGATACGTTGAATTTTTCTTCGAAAGCAGAAATAAGTTCAACAAGCTCAAGAACAGTTTTTTCAGCAACTGCGTTTAGGATTTCTTCGTTTGTTAAAGCCATGAGAGTAACTCCAAATGGGTATTGAATGATGTGAAAATTGATTTAAGCTTCTGAAGCTTCTGAAACTTCTGCCGCTTCTGGAGCTGTATTTTTCTCTTGAAGCGCTGTAAGTAAGCGACCCAATTTCGAAATAGGAGCTTGAAGAACATTTGCAAGCATAGTAAGCGCTTTTTCTTGGTTTGGAAGGTTTGCGATAACGCTAACTTCTTCACCTTGATAAAGCTTGCCATCGAATGCAGCAGCTTTAAGTTCAAATGCTTTGTTAGTTTTCGCAAATTCTTCAAACAAACGTGCAGCAGCACCCATGTCATCTTCAGAAGTTGAGAAAGCTAAGATTGTTGGGCCAACAAGGTTGTCGTTCAAGATGTTAAATTGAGTATCTTGAAGAGCACGCTTAGCCAAAGTATTACGTACAACACGTGTAGCAACACCTAACTTACGAGCTTCAACACGAAGAGCAGTTAATTGCTCAACAGTTAAACCTTGGTAGTCAGCAACAACAGCAGCAAACGCTGTAGAAGCAACTTCAGTTACTTCAGCAACGATCTGTTTTTTGCCTTCGATAAGAAGAGCCATTGTAAAACCTCCTAACGGTGATTTATGTACTTACGCGAAGTACACTCCCAATTCGTAAATTCATTACTGAACTTACACGCGGAGGATGAACAAATCACACCACCGCGTCTACTCAGACTGGATTTTTAAGAAGTAAGTCCGAGAACTCACCTCGCCTGAGGTCTTTGACGCTGATAAATAAATTTATCAATTCAAAGTTTGCCTAAGTATGCAAGACATCCAAAACTGGCTTTCTTGCGCAATATTGAAACAGTATTTCAAATATCACTCAGGGCTTCAAAATTCTGTTAAATAAGTCGAGACTTATTTAGAAACGTTTGCTACATCAACAACAAGACCTGGGCCCATAGTTGAGCTTAGAGTGATCTTTTGAACGTAAACACCTTTAGAAGTAGCAGGTTTTGCTTTCTTAAGATCAACGATAAGCGCTTCAACGTTTGAACGGATAGCTTCAGCAGTAAAACCTACCTGACCAATAGCAGCGTGAATGATACCCGCTTTGTCTACACGGTAACGTGCTTGACCAGCTTTTGCATTTTTAACTGCAGTCGCAACGTCAGGAGTTACAGTACCCACTTTAGGGTTAGGCATTAAGCCACGTGGACCAAGAATCGTACCTAATTTACCCACAACACGCATAGCGTCAGGTGCAGCAATTACTACATCAAAGTCAAGGTTACCAGCTTGGATGCTCTCAGCAAGATCATCAAAACCAACAACATCTGCGCCTTCAGCTTTAGCAGCTTCAGCAGCAGCACCTTGAGCAAATACAGCAACACGTACAGTTTTACCAGTACCTGCAGGAAGTGTAGTCGCGCCACGAACAACCTGATCAGATTTACGTGGGTCAACGCCTAGGTTTACAGCCACATCCAAAGATTCTTTGAATTTAGCAGCAGGTAGGGTGTTAAGAACTTGTACAGCTTCTTCCAAAGTATAAACTTTGTTTGCTTCTATAGCAGCAGCAATGGCTTTTTGACGTTTAGTTAATTTAGCCATGTCTTATAGCTCCACTTCCAAGCCCATAGAACGCGCAGAACCAGCAATGGTACGTACACGTGCGTCTAAATCAGCACCAGTAAGATCTGGTTCTTTAGTAGTCGCAATTTCTTCCAATTGAGCGCGAGTCAACTTACCAACTTTAGTTTTATTTGGTACAGCCGAACCCTTTTGGATACCAGCAGCTTTCTTAAGAAGAATAGCAGCAGGAGGAGTTTTCATGATAAATGTGAACGACTTATCGTTGTACACAGTGATCACTACTGGAATTGGTAGACCAGCTTCAACTTTTTGTGTAGCAGCATTGAATTCTTTACAGAATGCCATGATGTTTACACCACGTTGACCTAGTGCAGGACCAATCGGTGGAGATGGATTTGCTTTACCAGCTGGAACTTGCAGCTTGATATAGCCGTCAATCTTCTTAGCCATTTCAATTACCTCTGGGTACAAACGCCGATGAAGGCTCCCCAAGTTTTATATGCAACGAAAATCAGTACGATACCGTTACAACAACAATGCCCGATTCAAAGAAATCGGGCGCTTGATCAACCAAAGCGGATTAAATTGCTTTTTCGACTTGTCGAAATTCCAATTCAACCTGAGTTGGACGATTAAATACATTGATCGTCAACGTTAAACGTGACTTATCATACAGAACTTCTTCCACCACACCTCTAAAGTCGGTGAATGGACCGTCCACAACAAGTAATTCTTCACCTGGCTCAAACATCGTCTTAGGACGAGGTGCTTCACCCGTATTATTTACACGTGCAAGAATCGCATCTGCTTCTTTTTGCGTAATTGGTGCAGGCTTTTCAGCAGTACCACCAATAAAACCGAGTACTTTCGGGCATTCTTTAACAATATGCCAAGTATCGTCATTCATTTCCATTTCGATTAATACATAACCTGGAAAGAATTTACGCTCAGACTTACGTTTCTTACCATCCTTCATTTCCACCACTTCTTCAGTAGGGACAAGGACATCACCAAAACTATCAGCAACAGCGCTACGCTGGATTCGATCATTAAGCGAACGCATCACTTGTTTTTCATAGCCTGAATAGGCATGAATAATGTACCAACGTTTCATAGCTCTCTTACCCGATAATAAACTTCATCAACCAACTGATTAAGCTGTCAAAACACCACATTGTAATTGCCGCAACAATCACCACAGCCAATACCTGCCATGAAGCAGTCACTGTTTCATTTTTAGTTGGCCATGTGACTCGACGCAACTCAATGCGTGAATCTTTCAGCAAACGGACAAAGCCTTTGCCTTGATGGGTGGCGTATAATAAACCTAAAGCCCCGATGATACAAGCCAAAATTACCCCAATACGCACCCAGATATTACTAGCAGGCTCCCAATAGGCTGGCAAAGACTGATTTACCATGAGTGAACCAACAAATAAAACTAGAGCTATGATCCATAACACCACATCAAGCGGAGAACCAGAACTTACTGTTTCAGCGGAAGTATTTCTTTGAGGGATTGGCGCGTCGCTTAATGCGTCACGCGATTTATCATTCGACATTCTTGTACTCGTCGTAGGATTCGCGACTTATTATATGACCTGTTTAGCCAGCATCAAGCTTTTATTTACAAAATCTGGCAGGTCAGGACGGGATCGAACCGCCAACATTCGGTTTTGGAGACCGACGCTCTACCAATTGAACTACTGACCTATAACTTTACAGACTTAATATAACAGATTGGGAATCGTAATTCCCAATCCATTAATCATTTCATACGATATTATGCAGTTACTTTCGCAACAACACCAGCACCAACTGTACGACCACCTTCACGGATCGCAAAACGTAGACCTGGG
>NZ_JBJZOR010000035.1:0-26790 GCF_046269225.1 Acinetobacter sp. TY2 | reverse complement strand
CTAAATACGAGCCTTCAGTTCATTAATTTAGCCTTTTTAAGGCTACTTTTGCATAGAAAATATTCTGGATAGGTTCTTAAGCCAGCAGATTTACTACGATACTCTCGCTCTGTGCCAATAATGGCACCAATCATGAGTGCTAGTAATAATTGATAAAGTTCAAGATTCATATCTGATCAATATTATGATTGTTGTCTGATTAGATATACTGAGTTTCAAAACAAAAATGCAAGCGATTTTGCCTGCATTTTTGTTCGATTAACTTTGAGTTATTGATACACCATTATAAATTATTGCAATTGTGTCCACTCAATAACCGCTTGTGCATTGTCGCCAATCAATGTCCATTCACCATCCATAACATTCAGTTGTAACTGCATCGTACGTTGACATAATTGCTGAATATCGGCTGTGGTTTGTTCAGATAATTGCCAAACTTGAACATTTTTCAATGTTTTTAACTTAGAACTACGTTTGTACCATTCTGCAACTGCAGAACCATAGGCAATCACGGCAACATCTTTACAACGCGCAGCAGCTTTTTTAACTTTATCTTCATCAGGTAGACCGACTTCGATCCATTTCACCAACTGCCCTGTAAGGTCTTTTTCCCACAATGCAGGCTCATCTGTCTCAAACAAATCTTTGGTAAATTCAAGACGCTCTTCAGCAAAGCGTGCATAAGCCAACACACGAACCATCAAACGTTCAATGGTTTCAGATGGATGCAGTGCCATAGTAAATTGAAAATCGCCATATTGATGAACATCCATATTGGCAATATTCAAATCCACCTTATAAATTGTTGCTTTTAACGCCATGAAAAATCCAAAAAATGAAGTTCTAAATATGGCGCACAGTCTATAAGATTTTGCAGAGAATTACTGAGGTTTTTCAACTTGATCAATTCGACAGTTCAACACTGCACTTTCAAAATTCGACCAATCACGGTCGGTTTGCGTAATGATTTCAATCCGATTATCAATACCCTCTTCACCCGATTTATAGTTGAGATCTTGTGGATTAAAGTTGAAATTCATCCAGCCCTGATTGGTATGAAAAATTCCTTTAATACGTAGCCAATCTTGTTGCTCACATAACACATCTAAAAGATCATAAAAATCAAACTGCCAACGTTTAGAAAACTTCCAACCTGCAACAGTATAATCCTGTGAACTTTCTATGTAGTGATAAGGCAATTGGCGAATTTCAGGCAAAGGTTCATTTGCGGGTAACTGTTTTTGAATTTGAATTAAGGGCTGAATTTTACGTTCTAGACCCACATACGGTAAATCAATTTGGCTCAGTAACAGATCACCTTTCACAGCGGGAAGCCATGTTTGTGAATAGGCTAAATATTCATCTTTAAGTTTTAACAATGCCGACTGATCAATTTCCGTCATTACATCGGCATGTGAGATCACTACAATTTGCGCTGCTTTTAATTGATCTTGATATAAGTTGTGATTCCCCCATTTTTCATCATGCAAACGTGAACCATCTACGACCGTAACCAACGCGCGCATATCAATTTGGGCATGCCATTGCGGTTCAGTCAGTTGTTCTAACAATTGAGCAGGATGTCCCAAGCCTGTAGGTTCAATAAATAAACGATCTGGATTTTTCTCTTGAATCAAACGAGAGAGTGCTATTTGCATCGGCAACTGACCTGTACAGCACAAACATCCACCTAACAACTCTTTGACCTCATAACCATCACCCTGCGGTAAAAGTTGCTGATCGACTCCAATCTGCCCAAACTCATTCATCAGCACAGCCCAAACTTCATGTTCAGGTTTCTGTGCCAATAACTTTTGTAGGAGTGTGGTTTTTCCTGCACCGAGAAAACCCGAAATAATGTGTGTTTTCACTTGCGATGGTTGCAGAATTTTCAAATGCATTAACTCCCGATTCATTTCGCTCTTGGCATCAAGAGTAAAAGATTGTGTGGCTATTGATCTATCAATCATCTGAGCTATTTCACGTTATGCTTACTTAACATCATTAAAAATTAGGCTCGAAATTGGTTTCATATTTTAGCCAAATTTAAGTCAATCTCCTGTCTATGCAAAGCGCTTTAAAGAATTCTTTTCAATAAAAGAATCAAAAAACGTGTATCAACGATTATAAATTCCGCATATTTACTTAAGAATCTCCTTATTTTGTACATCCTCAGTAAAAATATTGATTATTTTTTATGCGAAAAAATATATTTATATACATTTTAAAATGGCATTGAACCGTTTTTTTTACATAAGCAAAACATAAAAGTCCACTTTGTTTTTCTCACGTTACCCAAACTGTTTTACTTTGTTGTCAAGGTTGTCCTACCTGCTTTCAGGCTTTAGCATGATTTCCGTAGTCAAGCTGCTGACGATATTGCCTCCAATGCAATGCCTCCAGAGTTAGCGGCAGACTGCTATAAACCATAGATAACAACAATGACGTTTGTTATCGCTTTTGCAAAATCTATAAGGATGCCACAATGAAACTTATTCAAACTCTTCTTGTAACCACATTCGCTTTCACTGCTGCCACGGCTTTTGCAGCACCCACTACACCACCTGCTGAAGAAAAAGTCATCGTATCTACCCAAGAACTACCTGATGAAGCAGGAACAACGGAAACCCCTACAGAGCAACCCTCACCAACTGAAACAGATGCAAGTGCAAGCGCTGAAGTCGATCGCTCTTCTCATAAATAAGATGAAATATTTTCAATTTTGTGATTAAGCATATTTAGAAAAATACGCAATGATCGATCTGCTGTATCTGTCATTGCGTATTTGTATTGGGAGTCGCTATTTTATTTTTAGATTTTTCCTCTATTTTAGATACCTCAGCAAAAAATGCTGCTCATTTCAAGTTTTTCTGATTTAAAAATACAATTGATCATAGTCAAAATAAATCGTGATATTCATTTTCGATATTTAATAATTTTTAAAAAATCTATATAAAACAAAAAATTGATATAAAGCCATCATGATCACATAGATTTTTATATGCAATATATCAACTATGGCATAGCTTGTTTAGACTAACGTATTCATCGTTAATAGCATTATATAGTGAATTGAATGGATATTCCTTGTGAGCAAAAAACCAATTGAATACACCACAGAAGTGGCAATCATCGGCGCTGGTCCTGTTGGTCTGACCATCGCCAACTATTTGAGCAAACAAGGTGTACAGGTCACAGTCGTAGAACAGCTCGATAGCTTAATTGACTACCCTCGCGCCATTGGTATTGATGATGAATCTTTGCGAACCATTCAATCACTCGGACTTGTCGATCAAGTTTTACCGCATACAACACCGAACCATGCAATGCGTTTTTTAACGCCTAAAGGTCACTGTTTTGCCGACATTCAACCGCTAACTCGTGAATTTGGTTTCTCTCGCCGTAATGCATTTATTCAGCCGCAAGTCGACAGCGTGTTATTGCAAGGTTTAAAACAATACGAACACACGCAAGTTTTATTTGCACGGACTTTGGAAGAGTTCAGCCAAGATGCCTATGGTGTAACACTTAAAATTCATAGCAAAGATCAAACTCAAGAAACCATTCATGCAAAATATTTAATTGCATGCGATGGGGGTAATTCTGTTGTCCGTCGTACTTTAAATATCGGTTTCGATGGTAAAACTGCACCAAACCAATGGGTCGTAATTGATGTTGAAAATGATCCATTAGCAACCCCGCATATTTACCTCTGCTGTGACCCTGTACGCCCATATGTATCAGCAGCCTTACCGCATGGTATTCGCCGTTTTGAATTTATGGTGATGCCCGGTGAAACTCAGGAAGAACTGAGCAAACCTGAAAATATCGCAAAATTACTCTCTAAAGTATTACCAACAACAGATGGAATTGAAGTAATTCGTCAGCGTGTTTATACGCACAATGCACGTATTGCCGATAAATTCCGCGTAGACCGTATTTTACTTGCAGGTGATGCAGCGCACATCATGCCTGTATGGCAAGGTCAAGGGTATAACAGTGGTATGCGTGATGCTTTTAATCTTGCATGGAAAGTCGCTTTAGTGGTTCAAGGTAAAGCAGGTGCTAACTTGCTAGATACTTATCAAATTGAGCGTAAAGACCATGCCCAAGCAATGATTGACCTTTCGGTCATGGCGGGTCATGTGCTTGCACCTCCAAAAAAATGGCATGGTTTTGTACGTGATGGTATTGCCTATGCATTGAATTACATTAAGCCAATTAAACAATATTTATTGGAAATGCGTTTTAAACCCATGCCAAAATATAGCGATGGCGCTTTAGTGCAAGATACTCGTAAAGATTCTCCTGTGGGAAAAATGTTTATTCAACCGAATATTCAGCTTGAAAATGGTCAAACTGTTTTACTCGATGAAGTGCTTGGTAATGACTTTGCGGTTATTGCGTGGGGTGTCGATCCGAAATGGGGCATCAACGAAGCAAACATGAAAAAATGGCAGTCTTTAGGTGTGAAGTTTATTCAAGTGATTCCTGCAGTTCAATTGAGCAATGACCAGCGTAAAACCTTTGAGAATGTCATTACCATTGGCGATGCAGGCACAGAAATCCGTACATGGTTTGGTAAAACAGATCAAGCGATTGCAATTCTACGCCCTGACCGTTTCGTGGCTGCCCTTGCAATTCCACAGACCATGAATACGATGAGTCAGCAGTTGTTTAATAAACTACATGTAAAATAATCACTTGTAATAGATTCTTATTTTTAGTCTTTCTGACTCCGTCAAACGTGACCATTTATAATAAAAAAACCACTCAATTGAGTGGTTTTTTTATTAAGAAAGCTTACTTATTTTTTTCAATTAAATACTCGTTATAGTACTCTTCAGCAAATTTATTCAATGCTTTACCAATGGATGCATATTGGAATTCATTTAAATTTGCCAAAGAAGCACGAGCAGATGCCTTTGGAACGCCAAAGCCCCTGCCTGGTAAAAGCACAATTCCCGTTTCATCAGCGATATTAAATAGTAAGTCTGTTGGGTTTTTCACTTTCTGTACCCAATTGGCAAATTCATCGCCATAAAGTGCTCGGCAAGTTTTATCTAAATCAATCAGAGTGTAATAATTTACAGCATTCACGTTATCATTATATGTGACACCTAATTGACGGTATAAAGCATGATCTCGATCTTTAATGACAGATTTCAATGCTTTCTTATATTGCTGACGAGAGTCCATCATATTGAATAAAGCAAATAAGACCATTTGCACTTGCTGAGGCGTTGATAAACCTGCTGTATGATTTAATGCAACTGTACGACTATCGGCAACCATACGATCAATCAATTTAATCTGAGATGGATTGGTGGTTAACGATGAGTAACGTTGTGCCAATTCAGCTTTATGTGCATCAGATAAGTTAGCAATTTTTTGATCTAAAATATTGTCTTGGGCAAGTGCAATCACCCCTAAACGCCATCCTGTCGCACCAAAATATTTCGAGAATGAATAAACCAAAATCGTATTATTTGGGCAAATTGCAAAAAGCGATCTAAAATTTTCTGCAAAAGTACCATAAACATCGTCAGTCAAAATAATTAGATCAGGACGTTTTTTCACAATATCGGCAATAATTTCTAAACTTTCATCACATATTTTTACTGAAGGTGGATTACTAGGATTAACTAAAAAAAATGCCTTAATAGATGGATCTTCTAATTTTCTCAGTTCAGCTTCAGGATATTGCCAATCTAGATCTGGATCTGCCTGTATATGTACTTGTTCTAATTGGTAATCATTTAACTCTGGAATTTCAAGATAAGGGGTAAAGATAGGTGTACCAATTGCAATTTTATCACCAGAGTTAAGAATCTTATTCTCTTTTAAAGAGTTAAAGATATATGCCATTGCAGCCGTACCACCTTCAACTGCAAAAAGATCAAAAGCATCAATACCTAAATTAGTGACACCCATTTCACGTACGATATACTCCTTAACAACCTGCTCACTTAACCGAAGCATACGATCAGGTACAGGATAGTTACAACCTAAAATCCCTTCAACCATCTCTAACAAAAATGCGTCAGGGTCAATCCCAAGCTGATCACGTATATATGAAATCGCTTTACCTAGAAATACAACACCTGGCTTATCACGATTTTCCAAAATAAAATGATCAAAACGTGAGCTTAGCCCTTGTATACGAGGAAAACCACCTACACCTTCAGGCATAAATGAAAATGAAAATTCAGACTCTGTCGCTGCAAATAATCCAAGTTGGAAAAAAGCACGGCGTGGTAAAGTTGCTAGAAAATTAGGATTACCGCGCCCCGCATTTAGCATCATTCGATCTGTTCGACTTTGAGCAAGTTCAATTAAATTATCTTTTAATTCAAATGGGCTTAATTTTGCATATTTTGAATAATCTACATTTGACATCTTAATCTCCAGAATTATTGTTTATATCTTTAAAATAATTAAACCAAGGCGACAACAAATGGTCCTAATAATGTTAGAAATACATTTGCTAAGGCGTAAGTAATTGCAAAAGGAACAGTTGGAATGCTATTTCCAGCTTTATCTAGAACACCACCAAATGCTGGATTGGCACTTCTTGCACCCGATAGAGCACCCGCCAAAATAGCAACGTTGTCATATTTGAGAACAAAACGTGCAAAGAACATTGAAAGTATGAGTGGCACAATCGTTACAACAACGCCAATCATAAATAGTGTTAAACCACTTTCTTTAATTGTCTGAATTGCTTGTAACCCAGATTGAAGTCCAACAGCAGCAACGAAGCCTGCTAAACCCAAATCCTTTAATAACTGAGAGGCTGCTGGTGGCATATTTCCCATAGTCTGATGACGAGTTCTCAACCAACCAAATAATAAGCCCGATAATAAAGCACCACCACCAGCTCCCAACGTAATTGGAACACCTGATACACGAACAACAATTAAACCGATGAGTAAACCAAGCACGAGACCAAAACCATGGAATACCCAATCTGTTTTTATAGATTCAGGAACTGGTGTTCCTCCCTCTTTAATAAAACGTTTAATATCTTGTTCAGCACCATAAGCAGTAATGACATCACCAAGAAAAACTTCAGTGTCATCCGTTAATGGAATTGGATCTCCACCACGTTTAATTCCTGTAATAAAAACACCTTGTTTCAATAATTTAGATGTAGATGCTTTAATATCTCCCAATGTACGTTTTGCGTACTGTGGATTTTTAAGTACAACATCTATGGTGTCCATGACAAGTTCCATACCGCTTGATGACTGTAGCTCTGGTCCAATTTTATTAGAAATGGATACCACATCTGCACGACGACCAACGATAAGTACGATATCTTGAGCCTCAAGTCGTAAATCTTGATTAATATCAATCAATTGATCGTTACGTTTTATGCGTTCAATCGTTACATTATCGACATAGCTTTCTATTTCAGAAACACTTTTACCAACAGCGTTTTCTACGCGATAGATACGACCTACAATTTCAGGCATTGCTAAGGCTTGACCCGAATTTAAAAGGAATGCACCTTTTAGTCTTTCTTTTTGTGCCGCTACTGCATCATCGTGAATTTCTCGTCCCATAAATTTTGGTAAAATATTGACACAAATAATAATTGCGCCTAAAGAACCAAAAATATAAGTGACGGCATAACCAATTGCGACATTTGCCTGTAACTTCTGAATTTCGGCCATAGGTAAATCTAGTCGCGCAATTGCATCACTCGCCGTTCCAATAATCGCAGACTGAGTCATTCCACCAGCGGCCATACCAGCAGCTAAGCCTTTATCTAAATCAAAAATTTTAGCCATAATTACGACAGTGGCTAGACCAACAATTGCCATAAATGCAGCAAGTAATATTTCCTTTATGGACTTGGGGCCAAGAGATTTAAAAAATTGCGGTCCACTTTCGAAACCAACCGCATAAATAAATAATGCAAAAAGTATAGATTTGACGCCATTATCAACCGAAACTCCAAACATACTTAACGCAACTGCTACAAGTAATGAACCAGCTACACCGCCTAATTGAAACTTTCCGATTTGGAATTTTCCAATATAAAATCCAATACCTAGTGCGAGAAATAGTAAAATTTCAGGATAATGACTGAGTTGACCCTGTATCCACTCCATAACTTTCACCCTCTCTGTGTGAACATTTAAAACTACGGAGAAACTTAAACAATATATTTTAAGTTTTGATATTTATAAGCATTTTCTATTAATTTATTATGATTGGTAAAATAAAGTAAATATTGATACTCCTCATAATTGACCTTAAATATCAATCTACCGGTCAAAAAGGTCAAATATTTCATGTACGCTTTTTGTACATAAATATCGTAAAAAAGTTACTATTCACCCCTTACCTCCTAAGCACAAATGAGAATCAATTATCATTTTCCACATAAATAAAGGGAGAAGTACAATTTTTCAGCAACATTTTTTCAACAATGTAAATTAGATAAAAATTGCTAGGAATAAGTATTTTATTGAAAAATTATTTTAGTTTTATGATCATTTTTTTATTATATAAGCTCCTTAGCATCCTCGTCTAAGAAGCTTCTTTGCTGTAAAAATTTAGAACATATCCATATAAAACTTTTCTTTTAAAACCTGTAAAATTAACTGTAAAGCCTGATTACTTTGTCCTTTACGATAATTGGCATACAAGCCAATCATTGGCAGAGGTTCAATGGTATTTTTAACAATTATTTTGTCGCCTAAAAGTGGAAGCACATAAGCAGGTACAAGACTCCAACCCACACCCATCCCCACCAAATTAACATTCAACAGAATATTGGTCGACTTCTGAACCACATTGACATTCAACTTTGACGTTTTGAAAAAATCTTGAATAATTTTATGAAGTTGAGGTGAAGCATCTTCATCACTAATGACAAAATCTTGCTGATTAAAACTTTTAATACTGATGTGACGTTGATCTGCCATAGGGGAATTTTTCGGAATAATCAATGCCAAAGGTTCCTGAAAAACCTGTATATGCGTAAGTTCTTCCGAAGCCTCTGGATAACGTGTAAAAGCAATATCAATTGTTCCTTTTTTCAAAGCTCTGAATTGTTCAGCATCTGTCAAACTATGAAAATGAATTTTTAGACTCGGAAAATGCGCCCGAATATTGGGCATGATGTATGGAAATACCTTCATTTCTGCTACAGGTACAAAACCGATATGCAACTGATCTTTTTGAATATTGGCAATTTGACGTGCATCATTCACCGCTTTTTCAGCATGCTCTAAACACAGTAAAGCCTCTTTTAAAAAGGCTTCACCTTCTGGGGTTAATTCCACTTTACGATTGGTTCTTGTCAATAACTGTACACCCACTTCTGCCTCTAAATCTTTAATCTGCTGACTTAGTGAAGGTTGTACAGTACACATACGCTGTGCTGCTCGAGTAAAATTTAACTCTTGTGCAACTGCTACAAAATATCTTAAATGACGGAGTTCCATCGTTCAGTCCTCTACTGCCTTAAAGCCAATTGTGGTGCAACTTTGGCTTGGTAAAAAAACAAAGTCAGCACAGTGATTAGCGCACAAAGTAAATAAGTCGGTGAATAGCCAAATTGAGCAATCAATATCCCAATAATGACCGACCCCATTGCCATACCAAAATCAAATAATGTAAAAAATGTCGCAATTGCATGCCCCATACGCTCTTTTGGTACGGACTGAATCGCAATGGTTTGAAAACATGGAAAGAGTGAACCGTAGCCAATGCCAATAAACACTGCTGAAAGCCACAAAATCCACTGATTAGACATAAAACTAACGACAACCAAACCGATCGCAAAAAAAACAAAAGATGGATAAATGACCGAATTTGCCCCCTGACGATCAAACCATTTTCCAATCCAGGGACGAACAATAATCATGGAAATTGCAAAGATAATAAAAAATAGACTGACATAAGCAAATAACTGTTTTGATTCAGCATAAGCCGTCATAAAACTCATAATACTTGAATAAGAAAATGCTGTGAGTAATGCCACTAAGCCAATCGGTACAGCCTTTAATTCTAAAATGTCATGCAATGAAAATTTATTTTTTTGTGTAGAGGGTTCTTCTTTTTCGAGTTGCTTTTTTGCAGATACAGTTTCAATATTCTGTATTGGAATCATTAAACAAAAAATAAAACCAATACAAATAATTGCGGTGAGTACTTTAAAAAGTGTCATAAAGTCTGAATATTGTAATATCGTCAGCGCAAGGAATGGTCCAAAAACTACCGCTAAATTCGTCGACATCACATAGTAGCCCATCCCCTCACCCTTTCGATGCTCTGGAATAAATTCATTGGCAACAGGAACGGCAACCGTGGTTAAAATACTGAACCAAATGCCATGGATAAAACGCACTAAAAGCAAAATCCAAAGTTGATCTGCAAATAAATACGTAAAAGCAAATAAGACAAAAAGTAATTCAGAACCACGAAAAGAAAGCTTACTGCCCAGTTTTTGAATAATTAGACCAGAAAATGGACGAATCGCAATGGATGAAATTAAAAATAAGGTCAGTGCTAAACCAGCCTCTTTCACCGAACCGCCCAAAGATTTCATAATATAAACAGGCAGAATGGTCAAAAAAGCAAAATAATAGGTAAATAAGAATAAATTATTCAACACACAAAATATGAATGAACGATTCCATAAACGATCTGAAACAGTCGCGTCAAAGGGTGATGCTATATTAGACATCCAATGCACCTGACTGCTGTAATTGTGCAGGTTCTAGGACTAAGTTAACGAGTTGATCGACATATTCAGCATTAGGTACTTGATTAAAAAAAATAATTTGATAATGAATGGGTGCATACAATGTATCGAGCATCAATTCAAAGGGATAATCGGCTTTAATTTCACCTCGCTCAATAGCAAGCTGAATGAGCTTTCGCGTTTCCTCACGGCGAGGCAATAAATATTGTTTAAAAAATGCACCAGCCGCTTCACGATGCTCTGCCATTACCACCAACAAGGCGCGCCCAACAGAATGATCTAACGCCTTGCATAATTTTAACAGTTGTTGAACCAAGTTAAATTTTAAGCTTTGTTCAAAATCCATTTCAAATACAGAAGCCGTATGCGCCTTAAACGTTTCGAATACAAGATCTGATTTATGTTTCCACCAACGATAAATTGTCGACTTTCCAACCCCTGCACGTAATGCAATATCTTCAATAGTTAACTTACGATAATCGTGTACTTCCAGTGCTTCCTTGACTGCATTTAAAATGCGCTCTTGATGGCGTGAGGTTTTTTCAAAATCTGACATTGTTCAATCATCCATGCAAAAACGAAACGATACGTATCGTTTCAATATATAGCAAAATTAATGAAAGCGCTATATTTCTACACTACATTTTCAACACAGAGTTTTAACACTAGGAATATCAAAACAAGATATATTGAAGGGAATAATTTAAAAATGAGACTTATATTGTATTAAATTTAAATAATGATAGTTTTTTTGATTTTTACAAGAACTCTATTTAATAACAATAATTTTTTAAATCACACTTATAAAATAAGGAAAAATATGAATAAAAATAAAATATTAAGCGTAATTTCACTCACACTATTTATAATCGCTTGTAGTAAGCCACTCCCTATTGATAAAGCAAATTTTATTGGTGATTGGAAAAATGATGATCGTCAGGTGAGCTTAATCATTACACCTGAAGGACATGTTGAATACAGCAATAGACAACCAGGAAAAAGTACATCTATTTCTGCTTCAATCCAAGAATTTAAAGATGATCATTTCAATGTTGGTTTGTGGCCACTATCAACTAAATTTAAAGTTAGTCAACCACCTATTCAAGATGAACAGGGCAATTGGCATACGACTGTGAATGGTTATGAGCTGAGTAAAACTCATTAATATGCTTTCAATCAACATACAAATTGAGTAATTCATTTTTCAACTCTTTTTAATTTGCTTAAAAATCAACCACAAAAAAAGAGATGCCTAAACATCTCTTTTTATCATCTTGACTCATCTGTATTTAGCCGTTTTATTTGCTTAGAGATCAGTGCCCTAGCTTTAGACTGATTTTTTATAAATACTGCATGATGGATGATGATTTTCTTGTAAACGTGCCACTTTACGGTGTTCCGCAGCTTCAAAACGACAACGTTTCCAATCATTATCTAATTCTAAAGATGGTACTTGTTGTGGCTTACCATTTTCATCCACAGCAACCATAGTAAAATAGCAACTGTTAGTATGGCGAATTGTTCGTTTACGAATATTTTGTGCTTCAACACGAATTCCAATTTCCATAGAAGTACGACCAACATGGTTCACACTTGCAAGAAAAGTTACTAACTCTCCAACATGAATCGGCTCTTTGAAATTCACTTTATCAACCGATAAAGTCACAACATAACAGCCTGAATAACGGCTTGCACATGCGTAAGCCACCTGATCGAGTAGCTTTAGAATCGTTCCCCCATGCACATTTCCAGAAAAGTTGGCCATATCAGGCGTCATTAATACAGACATGCTTAATTCAGACTGATCTTCAGTCGCAGGCGTCACGTGATCTAATTGAGGCATCGTTCTCGGCTCGGTTTAAAACAGGAGATTTACCGACTTATTATATAGCTTTTGATATAAAAAACATGATTTATTGCATAATTCATCATTATTCAAAATGATAGCAGACCACTTTGTCATTTTTTATTTTACATAGTGGTCTGATTATATTGATTAATTTTCACTCTGATCAATTTTTTTTAACATTTCAGCAGAAATATTGCCATAACTTAAAATCTTGGTTTCTGACAAACGTATTTGTAATTCATAAGATTGATCTTGATTAATCCTGACGACATCAAAAATAAGTTCTGGATGAGTTGCAAGTTTTACTTTATGACCAATTTCAAAAGTAGTCATGATATGCCTTCACTTAAACCTAATATTTTCATACAGATGTCATATACATCGTGTATCTACAATTTTTATTCAATCCTATTTTAACGAAAGTTAAAATCAAAAATATAATTTTGAAGAACTATTTTGAAATTTAAAAATCTTCTTTCATTTTTAAAATATAAAAATCAAGATACTACAAAATATATAAATCTTAGACTTAAAAAATTGGGTATGTATCAAAATACATCAACAGCAAACTAATGATTCATAAAGGTTTATTACTAATCAACATTGACACGCTGACCACTGAGTTGGTTTTTTTTCTGCATCATAACTGCCTCAATCACAGGCAATCTTTGCTGGGTGGCATCTATACCCGCCTGAATGGTGTCTTGGCGTCCCTTTACATCAAAAATATGTGCTTTTTCACGTAAATCAGGCTGAATCACAATATCAGCATTTTTCATTTCTTCTTCAGCTAAACGATTTTGCATAATATTAATATTTTGATTAAATAACCCCCAAATATTACTGGTTTCAGTATATGCAGGCTGGGCTAAAATATTCACTGCAATAATAATATCTGCTCCCAAATCTCGGGCGATATTGACAGGAACGGGACTGACTAAACCTCCATCCACATACTCCTCACCACCAATGACCGTAGGTACAAACATACTTGGAATGGATACAGATGCACGAACAGCTTGCCCTGTATTACCATGATTAAAAATCGTTTTTTTACCCGTTTTAAGCTCTGTAGCAACCACATACATTGGAATTTTTAATTTTTCTAAGGATTGATGCTTAACTTGTTCATTGACATAATCTTCAACTTTTTCACCATCAAAAAAGCCTTTTAAGCCAATTTTAAATTCACGGACATCGGCAACTTTCATATCTAAAGCAACATTGCGAAGTTTACTCGCAGACATTCCACTCGCATATAATGAACCGACTATACTACCTGCACTTGTACCTACAATAAAATCAGGATGAATACCTTTTTTTTCTAAGACCTGAATGACACCAATATGCGCATACCCTCGTGCGCCACCACTGCCAAGTACCAATGCAACAACTGGCTTCTCTCTCTGTTGAGCATGCTTAAAACGCTGATCTAATTTAGATGTTGCCTCTTGCGTAGTTATTGACTCAATAGGCGTAATATTTAAAGTGTTTTGAACAGCCGCATACGAATGTACTGCCCCTAATAAGCCAACAATCAATATCAGTATTTTAGGTAATTGCATTTGTTCCACTTACACTTTTAATTAATCTATATCTAAACATAATTTGTTTATCGCTGTTGTTACTTTTATTTAAATGGTCATATTAAATACTTAAAATGATGGTAATTTGCTAAAAATTTATCCTTTTGAATCACCTGGTTTTTTATACATTCAGTTCGTTCACAAATTAACTTCCATAAAAAGCCCTATAGGTCATAGGGCTTTTTTATACACACTTTTCAAACCGACATTTTATAGACTTGAGTATTTCAAACAAAAGTTTGAAAATTTAATTAAGCCATAAATTTCAAAATCATCTGAATCACAGTGGCATTAATCAAATCGACAAAAAATGCACCACAAAGCGGAACAATCAAAAATGCTTTATGTGAGGGTCCATACATATTTGTAATGGCTTGCATGTTTGCAACTGCTGTTGGTGTCGCCCCCATACCAAAACCACAATGACCTGCCGCCAATACTGCTGCATCGTAATTTTTGCCCATCACACGGAAGGTTACAAAGGCTGCATATAATGCCATTGTTAAAGTTTGTGCGGTCAAAATCACCACTAACGGACCTGCAAGATCGGCAAGTTGCCACAATTTCAACGACAACAACGCCATTGCTAAATATAATGACAATGCTGCATTTCCGAAAACATCAATCGCGCGATCAAACATTTTCACGCGTAATACACTTTCAAGAATATTACGTAGAATTACACCACCACCGAGCGCCCAAACAAATGTTGGTAACTCATACCACTGACCTTTGCTATAACCCGTCATAAAGTCTGCAAATGCAAGACAGGCAGCAAATAAACCAAGTGTTGTAATGGCATTATCGGCAGTAATTAAACGAACTTGATGCGGATATTCAAAAGGTACATATTCGCCTAGCTCATTGCTTTCATGTTGATTCTGAGCATTATTATCTTGATACGTTTTAGGATCAGATAGTTGGTAACGGTTGATCAGCAATTTTGCCAATGGACCACCAATAATACCACCAATAATCAAACCAAATGTTGCAGATGCCATGCCGAGTGCAAGCGCACCTTGAATGCCATGCTCAGTTTCAAGAATCGTGCCCCAAGCACCTGCCGTACCATGACCACCTGTCAGGGTAATTGAACCTGCGATTAGACCAATCAAGGGATCAAGCCCCATTAGTGTCGCAAGACTGATACCGACAAAGTTTTGCACCACAATAAAAGATGCAACACAGACAAGGAAAATTACCAAGCCTACGCCACCTTCTTTCAATTTAGCAAAGTTCGCACTTAAACCAATTGATGCAAAGAAAACCAACATGAAACTGGTTTGTAATTCACTGCTTGTAGTAACACTATAACCAAATAAGTTATGCACAAGTAATGAAACAACAGCTGCAACAAGACCACCTGCAACAGGTTCAGGAATGTTATATTTACGTAGAAAGTCAATATTATTGACTAAAAAACGCCCAAGCAATAACACAATCACTGCTGCAATAAGCGTATAAAATGCGTTAAAAGTAAATTCCATGATTACTTCCCTATGATGGAATACTTTTTGTTCTACAGTTCATTAAAAAAGGAATATAAATTCCCATACCTATTGAGCTAATACTTCAGCTTAAGTACAAAACCGTACAACAAAAAGTAGTTCGAAAAAGGATTTTTCCGCTGAATAATCAGCTACCATATAGTGCAAAGACGATGTGAATAGAGAAAATGCGAGGGGCGTTCATGGAGAGATTTCTCATGTAATTTAAGAGTAAATTTTCATTGAGCCGCTAAAGATTATTCAAACAACTCAATAAAAATGGAGCCTCTGCATTGAATTTAACCCTGCATTGCCACCACACCATATAAAAAACGAATCAGTTTTGTATATTTGCAAATGCCTTAATTTAAACTCAATTAAAAAAGGCTTAAAGATATCTTTATTATGCCTTTTTTTACGCTTACATGCTTATTATTTTACAATTTCCATGATCAAGATACTTGATGCTAAACGTACATTCATTTTTCTAAAAAATATTTTGCGTAAAAAAACCAGAACATTACATTCTGGTTTTTAAAGATTGAATCATCGATTAGAAGTTATACTTCGCCATCAAACCAACACGATTATCTTTATATGATTTACCTGCAAAAGTATCACGCTTACCATTGATATATTCCACGCCTAAATCAATCGGTTTAGCTGGTGAATAAATCATATTTAACCATGCTTGTTGTACTTTTTCATTTGCATCAGCATTTGATGCAGCTTTTGCATAATCAGTACTATCATCAGCAAATAATGCGCCATATGCTAAAGTTGAACGTAGGTTCGGTAAAATTTTATATGTTGCACCGACCTGAACTGCAGTAAATTCGTTTTGTTCAATATCACCGTTTACAACAGAAAATGCTGAGTTACTACCATATAAATAGTTACTATTACCTACTGCATAAGAAGCGTCAGCAAATAATTTTAAATCATCTGTAACTTTAAAATCAGTACCTGCTGCAACGCCCCAACCTGTTTGGTTGTCATCTGCAGAATCTGATTTATAGTTTTCAATCATTACACGACCAGATGCACTACCACGACCTTCGGCATAACCTTGTACAACTTTTGCCGTTAACACTGGTAAGCTATATTTAATTGCTGTACCTGAGCTATTACCCTCTTCCGCTGCAACAAAAATTTTAGTGGCTGGTGCTAAATTATATGAATAACGAACCTGTGGAATACGTGTTGTACCCCCTCCAAGATTTGTTGCAAAGTCAATCATCTCTGGTGCATGACCCGCTAAGAAATTTGAAGTTGTTTGACCAAATAACCAATTGTTATACGTTAAATATGCATGGCGAATACGTAATGCTTCGTTAGTCCCTGCAAAATCAACCTCAACCTTACCACCGACTTTTGCATCGCCGACTGGGGTATCAAAATCTAAACCTAAACGTGTTGTCTTTGCAGTCGCACGAAGTTTATCTTGAGCTTCACCTTTACTTTTACTTACAGCGTTGAAGTCATCATCCGCACCTTCAATAATATAGTTTGCATCACCACGGACAAAACCATACAAATTAACATTTGCACCATTTTTAGATTTCAATCCAGCCAATGGCGTAATAACCGCAGGCTGTACCTTTACGTCAGCTAAAATAACTTGTTGCTGCTGTTGGATTTGTTGCTGTTGTTGAACCAATGCTTTAAGCGCCTGTACCTCTTCACGAAGTTGCTTCACTTCTGCATCTGATGCAGCATTTGCAGATGTCATCATCAACGCAGTTACAGCGACAGCTAAACCCTGTTGAAAAAAAGATTTACGGCTAATAATTTGACCCATGAAACATTCCTCGTCTTTATAAAATATAAACATCCGTGCGATATGATTTTTAAAACCTGTATATGACTAAAAATCATTTTTTTTGTTTTGATCAGGCAGTACATAAGAGTGACTGCATAAATAAAAACAAAACACCAATGTGTGTTGCTGAATTATGTAAGCATTGATATTAAGTTAAAACATAAAAGTAACATTTTGTGTATAAACCCTACACAGTTGTAATCTAGCTTAACTAAACTGCTTAATTAAAATCAGTTTTACCGAATGAAAAGTTATTTTCAATTCTTTTTTTAGATTAACTTTTCTATAATCCTTATATAGTCGGGCGCTTAGCAAATTTTCTAAATTTTATTTTTTCAATATATGCGACCATTGTATATATGGAAAAATCACATTTTTAGGCAAACCGTACTGAGTATTCTCTAATAAGACTTAACTCTTGCTTAGAGCCAAGCCTTATTTATTTCAAATAAGTACTCAAACGGTCAAATTTAATTGCTTTTCGACAGTAAAGATAGCTATCAACCCTGACAATGTGAACAACACCATCAACACAGCCATATTCAATATTACGTCCCAAAAAAGAAAGTTTAAAATGATCCCACCGATCAAACCACAAGCAAATTGAGCACTGCCCATGATTGCACTTGCAGTACCTGCACGAGCACCTTGTTGTGCCATCGCAATCGCCATTGCATTGGGTCCTGTAAAACCAATACCAGAAACAGCAAGAAACATACCAAGCATAACCAAAGCCATGGGTGCTAAGGATAAGAAACCCGCTATAAGTAAAATAATTGCACCACTCACTTGAATCCACCCGCCGATTTTTAAACGCTGAAACACGCTAAAGCGTCGAGCTAATTGCTTATTACATGCAGAAATTAAAATAATCCCCATTGCATTTAGAGCAAAGGCAAAAGCGAACTGTTTTTGCGTTAAACCATAGCCATCCATAAAAACAGCAGATGCAGAACTGATATAACAAAATAAAGATGCCCCACTTAAGCAACCTGCCAACATGGGTAAACGAAAGCTCTTATCTTGTAAAATACTGCTATACAGAATCAACACTTGTTTGAAGTTTAATTTTAGGCGATTTTCAATTTTCAGCGTTTCATCAAAAAAGAAATGCACACACAGCAAACAAATCAATCCTATGATTGAAAGTAAGATAAAAATGCCCTGCCATTCAAAATACTGCAACATCACTGCACCAATCACAGGTGCCATAACAGGTGCAACTCCCATCACGATCATCATTTGAGCAAAAGCTTGTGCAGAACTTTGTACATCCAAACAATCTCGAATGGCAGCACGTGCCATCACGACACCGACGCATCCACCGAGTGCTTGTAATATTCTTGCTGCAATCAGCGACCAATGATCAGGTGCCAATATGCACAATAGACTTGCTACTGCATACAATGCCATTCCAAAATACAGAGGTTTTTTACGCCCAATTCGATCACTAATTGGACCATAAATCAGCTGACCAATCGCCAAGCCCATAAAATATGCAGGCAAGGTATTGGCAATTTGTAAAGTGCTGACCTGAAAGTCTTCAGCCATTTGTGGTAAGGCTGGCAAATACATATCAATGGATAAAGGACCCAATGATGTAAATAATGCCAATAGCATGATCCAAAAAATTGAATAGGGCTTCCCAATGTTTTTTTCTGACATATGCTTATTTCAATTATAAATATCGAACAGAGCAGACAAGTTTACACACTCCATAGTATGATTTCACCTACAGAAAAGTGAATATTCACGCTTAAAATTGAATAGTGATACGGCTAAAATCCACCTGACCTGTATAAGGACTCGCGCTTGAACCCCTTGCTGGAAAAACTGCGTAAAGCGACCTATAACACGACATTTATGTATAACTTGCGAATGATTATTGCTTTCGCAGGTACTGCATTTATCCCCTATTTTTTAGATCATCAAATTATGACTATTCCACTCACTTTGGGTGTAGTTGCAGCAGGTTTAAGTGACATTGATGATCGCTTTTCTGTACGGATTTTGAATCAAGTTTATACTTATATTGGATTTTTTATTACCGCCGTATCAGTCCATCTTTTATTTCCTTACCCCATCATATTTGCTTTAGGATTGATTGTTTCCTGTATTGGCTGGATTTTGCTTGGTTCACTCGGTAGACGTTATGCCACTATTTCTTATGGTTGTTTAGTTGTTTCAGTCTACTCAATGCTTGGTGTACATTTATTTGAACACTGGTATTCACAGCCACTCTTACTCGTTATTGGAGCAATGTGGTACGGTCTAATCTCAACCATCAGTTTTTTATTGTTTCCTGTTCGTCAGGTGCAAGACAAACTTGCTCAATGTTATTCAGCGCTTGGTAATTTCCTATTTTCAAAATCGAATCTATTTGATGTCGATATGACACCTGAAAGTTATCAGCAAAGTATGATTGGACTCTCGATGGAAAATGGCAAGCTCATTGCTCTTTTTAATGAACTGCGGACGGCATTGTTGACCCGCCTTAAAGGTGACCGAGGACAAAGAGATACCCGCCGTAGCCTACAGTATTATTTTGTCGCACAAGATATTCATGAACGGGCTGATTCCTCACATATTGATTATCAAAAATTAGCCAAAGTATTTGAACACAGCGATATTCTGTTTCGTTTTCAACGTATTTTGTCCTTGCAAGGAAAAACCTGTAACGACCTCGCAGAGAGTATTCTACATCGTACAACATACAGTCATAGTAACCGTGTTGAGCATGCTTTCAAAAACTTACGTAAATCTTTAGAAAAACTTCGCCAAGATCAACAATATGATCCCGTGTGGATTAATGCTCTCTTTTCACTCTATCAAAACTTAAAATCGATTGATGCTCAACTACGTAATGTTGAAACCATTCGTAATTTAACCGTCGAAAAAGACAAGCATATTGAAAATCAATTACGTGATGATGACCTCAAAGGTTGGGATGATGTAATTTCTAGAGTCAAACAACATCTAACGCCTGAATCGGTTCTCTTTAGGCATGCCATTCGTGTTTCTATTGTTTTATTTATTGGCTATGTCTTTGTTCAACTGACTAATATCCAATATGGCTATTGGGTATTACTTACGGCTCTGTTTGTCAGCCAACCTAACTTTAACGCCACCAAACGCCGACTACGTTTACGTATTTTAGGCACACTTGGGGGAATTATTGCAGGCTATGCCATTCTATTTTTTGTACCATCCATTGAAGGACAACTACTTCTACTGGTCATCAGTGGCGTATTATTTTTTGAATTACGTAGTAAACAATATGCACAAGCAACCGCCTTTATTACCGTGTTGGCACTCATTAATTTCAATTTAGATGGTATTGGTCTAACTGCAGCATGGCCTCGCATGGTTGATACAATTTTAGGTTGTGCTTTAGCATGGTTTGGTGTCAGCTTTATTTTCCCTGACTGGAAATTCCGTCGCTTGCCTCGCACCATTCAACGCTCTCTTGAAGCCCAATGTGCCTATTTAAATGAAGTGATTCAACAGTATCATCATGGTCGGCAAAATAGTTTAAATTATCGTGTAGTTCGCCGTGCAGCGCACAATACCGATGCTGATGTCGCATCACTCATTTCAACCCTTGCTACCGAACCTGATTTTGATCCTGTACAAAAGGCACAAGCCTTTGAGTTTTTATGCCTAAATCATACTTTTATTAGCTATATTGCGGCTTTGGGTGCACATCGAGAAAAAATAGAAGATCCTGAAATATTGGCATTACTTGACACTGCTTTAGAAGATATTCAAGGTGCACTATTACATGATGAGGTTCCTGATTTGACCACGCACAATATGCTACAAAGCATTCGTTTACGTTTAAATCAATCAGATGAAAACTCAGAAAAATCCTTAATAATTTTGCAGCAACTCTCGTTAATGTTTAGTATCTTGCGACAACTCAGTACCTTAAAGCAAAGCCTGAGCCATGACCGAGATAATCATTCAACGGAACTGGCTTCATTATAAGTGAAAACACACCTAATTCATCACACTCAAAATCGTACATGGCGCAAGCATATAAACGATTAAATTGAATGGTAAATTGGTACAATATACTCACTGATTGTATTGTTTTAATGCTAAACTCTGCTCAGTTTTACATATTATTTTTTGACACTATGACCGCAAAAAACGTTTACGCCTACACACTGCAACCTGTTCCTTATGAAGTTTCTGAAGAAGAACAGCGTTATGCCCAACTGATGATTTGGCGCAGTACCAACAAAATTGGGATGAAAGCATGGGCTATTATGGCTGTGGTTACAGCCATTTCCATTCTCGGTTTATTGTTCATCAAAAACTATTCAACTGTGATTTTCTGGGTTGCATTAGCCTGTGTTGCTATTTATCTATTAGTTCGAAAATTCGGTCTAGAATGGTACGTAAAACGTAAAATGAATGAATTTCCTGCGCAGGAAATTAAAGGTATTCAGCTTGGTGTACAACCTCATGGTATCGTGATGCGTCAACAAATGGGTGCCCAACAAGGTGTTGCAACGATTGGTTGGAAAGATATTTATGAATGGTACAACGCACCCGATTTTATGTTGGTCAATTTCAAAATTAAAGATCAACAAGGTGCATACATCTTACCAAAACGTATGAATAGCAAAAATTTTCCTTTTGAAACGATACGCAAACATTTAAAAGAAAGTGTGGGTGAAGCAAAACCCCTTTAAGCATTTATGATGTTAAAAATCCTCCCTTTGTGGAGGATTTTTTATATTGTCCCATTCTATATAAATTTATACCTATGTATCTCAGCTAAATACCACAACAACCTACTCAATTCGCTTTAAAGTTAGAACAGAACAATAAAAATATGAACAGTAATGATAATGAGAATAAATATTATATGAGAATCCATTTTTTCTACTAATTCTTAAGCTATAATTCTGCACGACAAAACTCAGCCTGACATTCATCATGTTTAAAAAAACATTTTTCCAGATTCACTGGTTTTTAGGGATCACTGCGGGACTTATTCTGTCTATCATGGGCGTAACAGGTGCTATTTATTCCTACGAACAACAAATTACCCGATGGCTTAATCCAGACAGTTATACTGTTCAGGTTGAAAATAAAGCTAAAATGACGCCTGCGGAATTGTATCAACACTTCCAAAGCACACAACCTGAAATGAAGATCAACAGTATCACTATTGCCAAAGCTGCTGAAGAATCTTCAACCATTAACTATGCCAAAGAAGGTGCCCGTCGTGGTGCGACTTTAATGGTCAATCCTTATACTGCGGCAACACTTCCCGAAGTTAAAGGCAAAGATTTTTTCCAATTTATTCAGCAACTCCACCGTAATTTAACCGTCGGCCCTGTCGGTAAACAAATTACTGGTGCATCTACATTAATGCTGATTTTCTTTGTACTCAGTGGTTTGTATTTACGTTGGCCTAAAAAACATTCTTTTAAACAATGGTTTGTCATTAAGCCAAAACTTAAAGGTCGTAATTTCCTTTGGGATTTACATGCCGTTGTTGGTACTTGGGTCGTAATTTTCTATCTATTATTGGCATGTACAGGATTATATTGGTCGTATGACTGGTGGCGTAGCGGCATGTTTAAGGTGATGGGCGTTGAACAGCCTAAACCTGAAATGCAAGCTACTGCTGGTGGTGAAGGGCAAAAACGTGCTCAAGGTGAGAATAACAATCCACAATCACAAGAAAATCGTGGACAACATGGTGAACGCACTCAAGGTAATGCCCCAAATTCACAAAAAGTTCGTGGGCAAGATGCTGAACGAAATATAGATTCATCTAAATCTGAGAAAAAAGGCTTAAAACCAGAACAGATTAATCTTGCTCTAACACAAAGTTGGACAGGCTTTAATTCTAAAATTGGTCGAGATTATTCAAGTGCGACATTAAGTATTCCAAAAAAAGCAGATGGACAAATGGAAATTTCATTTGTTGATGCCACTCCTCAGCATGAACGTGCACGTAATAAAGCGACCTTTAACTATCAAACCAATCAAATTGAAAAGCTTGATTTGTATGAAGATAAAAAGCTTAATGAAAAAATCATGGGCAGTATGCTTCCTGTACATCGAGGTAGTTTTTTTGGCCCAGTCTACCAATTCATTGCTATGCTTGCAGCACTTGCAATGCCGTTATTCTTTGTAACAGGTTGGATGCTTTACCTTAAGCGTCGTAAGCAAAAAAAATTAACACTTGCAGCAAAAGGTGGTATTACTGGACAAGGTCTTACACAAAATATTGACCCAAATGCAACACCTTGGCTTATTGCTTATGCAACACAAACCGGTGTTGCTGAACAATTGGCTTGGCGTACTGCAATAAGTTTACAAGAAGCAAAGCAACCGACGATTGTAAAAGCTGTACAGCAATTGACGGTTGATGATCTAATGCAAAATAGCCAAATTCTGTTCATTGCAAGTACTTATGGTACGGGTGAAGCACCTGATCTTGCATCAGTATTTGAAAAAAAAATATTGAGTCAAAAACTTGATCTCAGCCACCTCAAATTTGCTGTTTTGGCACTTGGTTCAAAAGAATATCCAGATAGTTATTGCTTATTTGGTCATCGCATTGCCAAATGGTTAAAAGATAATGGTGCTACAGCTTTATTTGAAACCATTGAAGTGAATAACAGTAATAATGATGACATTCAACGTTGGAATACAGCACTAACAGCAAGCACACAACTTGATTTACAAACGATGTCGATTGATAAAGTTTTTGATCAATGGAAGCTGACACAATGTAAATTGCTCAATCCAAATAGTTTGGGTGAACCTGCCTATCATATTGAGCTACAAGCGCATCATGATGTGACTTGGCAAGCTGGTGATATTGCTGAAATTCAACCAGGTAATAGCCAAAATCGTATTGATCACTTCCTGAAATCACAAAGTATTTCTGCTGATACTATCGTACCATCATTACAAATGACGCTTGCACAAGCACTATGGAATCGTGACTTAACCGTTACTCTCCAGCCTTTCCAAGATGTCGAGCAACTGCTTACTCAACTACCAGCCTTACCAAGCCGAGAATACTCCATCGCAAGTATTCCTGAGCAACATCGTTTAGCTTTAGTTGTACGTCAGCAACGTGATGCTCAAGGTGAATTGGGGCTTGGTTCAGGATGGTTAACACAACATGTATCTGTAAAAGATACGGTTGCTTTGCGTATTCGCAGTAATGAATCCTTCCACCTCATCACCGATGATCGTCCAATTATTTGTATTGGTAATGGTACGGGTATTGCGGGCTTACTTAGTCTACTCTCTGCACGTGCGCATTTAGGCTATACAGAGAATTGGCTCATTTTCGGTGAACGCCAACATAATGTTGATTACTTCTTTAAAGACACCATTCAAGCTTGGCAAAACACGGCTATGCTGAAACGTCTTGATCTTGCATTCTCTCGAGATCAAGAGGAAAAAATCTATGTCCATCATAAACTTCGTCAAAATGCAGATGAATTAAAACAATGGATTAGCAATGGCGCAGTGATTTATGTTTGCGGTAGTATTCAAGGTATGGCGACGGATGTCGATCATGCTCTGAATGATATTTTAGGCGCTGATCTGATCGATGAACTTCGTCAACAAGGGCGTTATCGCAGAGATGTCTATTAATTAATATGCTTTAATCTTTATTAATTTAAATATTTACATCTGACAAAATAACAAACGGGCAAATTGCCCGTTTGTTATTATTTTTAATATCCGTTTTGATCAATTATTTTCACAATAAAAATCAACCAAATTAAACATGAAAAAATACATAAGACGACGTAAACTTAAACAACTCAGAATACATACCCATTTTTTTGAATATGCAAACAAAAATATTCCGTCTACTTTTACTTATTATCGGTCTTGCGCTCTTTCTTGATGGTTTTATTCTATTTTTATTCAAAAAACTGCATTTAGGAACTATTATCCCTCTTTTGGTAGGTATTGTTTTTATCGGCACTGCATTGGCTTGGCACAAAATTCAAAATTATTTAAATCAACACGCACGACTACGACATTTTTGGCATATAGGTTGGATCGGATTTATAATATGGTGCATCAGTCTTGCAGGATTTTTTTTATATATTCATCGCTCCAATTTGCAACCTACAATACATCAACCCGTACAAGCAATCATTGTACTTGGTAGCGGAATCACACAAGGAAAACCTTCAGCAGCATTGGTAGCCCGTTTAGACAGTGCAGCGAGCTTTGCAAAACAACAAGCGAATATTCCAATTATTGTCAGTGGTGGTCTAGATTATGGTGAAACCATCACCGAAGCTGAAGCAATGGCAAAGTACCTACAAGAACAACATGCAATTTCGACACAGCGTATTTTATTGGAAGATGAGAGTACGAGTACCGAATTGAATTTAAAAAATAGCCAAGCCATTCTTAAACAACATCACTTGAATCTACAACAACCCATTGCGATTGTCACAAGTGATTTTCATACATTACGTGCAGAAGCAATCGCGCATAAACAAGGTTATAGCAACGTCTTGATGATCTCTGCACCAACCCCACTGAGCATACGTTATAATGCATGGCTCAGAGAGTATTTTGCTTATTTAAGCGGTTGGTTGCTCAACGAATACTAATTGAATTGCCTCATTTCATCTTAACTGCTGACTTTTTCATGAAGGCGAATTTTACGTGGCAATGGCACTGAACCACTTCTAAATATATTTGGCGTGGTCAGTTGCACATGATAAAGATATTTTTTCAAATCTATGAGAAACTTATCCCCTGAAACCAGAACATTTTGTCCTTCTGGGGTTAAGTTAATAGATAAAATTTTGTCATTTTCACGAATAAATGGAATCATTTTTTCTACAAACTGAATCAATGCAATTTCTTCTACTTGGTAGTTTTCCCAATTACCTTTTTGTAATAGTTGCGCAAGCGATTTAGATTGCCAAACAGCTAACGTTTGCTGTCCTGATGGGGTCGCACATAGTGCCCAACCATCTTGATAAAGTGCGTATACTTTACCTTGTTGAACAATATTTTCGATAAAAATACGATATTGATCTGTAGCACTATTATTCTTTTGTGTGGCATTTAACGCAGCCTTGCGTTGATAAGGATTTCTCATAACCATGGCTTATAATTAAAATTATAAAGTGAGTTTATCTAAAAATAACGATAAGGTATAGCAATGACAGATAAGAATATAGAATTAGATGATTTAAATTTAAAATATAACGGGGGAATATTAAAATATGGTGGGCGCTGACGGGATCGAACCGCCGACATTCTGCTTGTAAGGCAGACGCTCTACCAACTGAGCTAAGCGC